>JAUIFD010000191.1 GCA_030429485.1 Phycisphaerae bacterium
GCCGCCCTGGTTGTTGAGCCACTCCGTGCGGAACTGGTTGAGCAGCGTGCTCGAGTTGCTCGAGGTGTAGGGGTTGGAGCCCGAAGACGTGCGGACGATGTACTCGGTCGGCGTGAACGTGGCGTCGACGTCGCGCTCATACACGGTGATCACGCCGGCCATCACGGTGTCGATGTCGTCGATGGTGTTCTGCGTGTTGCTGCTGTTTTTCTGGTAGAACTGGAAATCCGCGTCGAACGCGATCTCGATCGCGTTCGATGCGGACTCGCCCACAATGTCATCGACCTCGTGGTCGGACTGGTTGTCGAGCGCTCCGCCGCACAGACCCTCGGAGAAGTTGTCGGCCGCGGCGTAGACGATGTGCTCCGTGCGTGGGACGCCCGCGAGCGCCTCGCCGATCGGCTGCACCGACCAGTACACGTCGTCCTCGCGCGACTCGCCCTTGTCGAGGACGGTGAGCGTCAGGCCCTTGGCGAGCAGCGTTCCCGCGGCCTCGATCGACGGGTCGTCGATGCTGAACCCGCGGTAGGTCTTCGGCGCCGTGAGGGCAAACGGGCGCTTCACGCCGTCGTCACCGATTTCGTACGCCTTGGTGTCCGCAGGACGGAACGACCAGGGCTCGAGTGCGAACGTCTGGTCGCGCCCATCGATCTCGATGGTGACCTGAAACGGTGCGCCAGCCTGTGCGGGGATGTCGAGCGACTGTTCGGTCCAGGCCGCGACCTCGAACAGAGACCCGAGATCGTCGTTCGCCGAGACCGACCCGGCGAGCGCAAGGGCCGCTGCGCCCCCGAGCATGAGCAACCTATCCATTCGAGAACCTCCAGTATGCAAAACGCCCCGGAACGTCTCAGACGCCCGTTTGGCGAACCACATTGTCCCCTCCTGTGTCTGCCCGCGACGGTGTCAGACGGCAGGCACACCGCTCGAGCGCGGCTTTCGGAATGGTCCGTAACGTACCGCGATCCGGTTGCCCGCGGGACTCGATAACTCCGAACGGCCATCCGGAAAACCACTGGTTTCCGCGGCGATCGTCCGTGTTAGCAACCCGCTTGGTACGCAACGAGGAACGCGAAGAAGTCGTTCGAGTTGATGCCGCCTCCGGGTTCAAAGTCGGCCAGTGGATCACCCGCCTGGTAGAGGTCGAGGAAGAGAAAAAAGTCGTTGGTGTTCAAGCCGCCATCGCCGGTGAGGTCGCCCGGGCACGACATGGGGGGATCGATGCACGGGGCCTGCCCGAGGAATGCGCGGATGGTGTTCCGTGATCGATTGCCGAAGCGGGGCGGGTCGCCCGGACCGCCGCAGCCGTTGAGGTACGCGCACATGAGGTGGCAGTTGTCATCCGTGCAGTGCGAAGCGCCCGCGTTGTGCCCGATCTCGTGCGCCACCAGCGCGACGCGCGAGTTGATGGACTGCGTGAAGAGCCCCTGCGACACGCCGTACGCCACGCCCGTGCAGAGCGAGCCGACCCAGGAGATCCCGATCACGCCGGCGTCGAGATCGCGCCCGGTGAAGAGGTGCGCCGCGTCGCGGTGGACGTCGGCCTGGTTGTTCCGCCAGTCGTTACGGAGCTCGATGAGCATCGTGGACGGGTTTGTTGATGTGTAGGGATTGCTCACCGTGTCCGTGCGCACGAGGTACGCGGTCGAGCGGAAGGTCGCGTCGATGTCGCGCTCATACACGATGGTGACGCCGACCATCACCGTGTCGATGTCGGCGATCGTTGCGCCGATGTCGCTGCCGTTGAGCTGGAAGTAGTCCAGGTCAGCATCGAACGCCATCTCGATCTCGAACTGGCTGAGCTCGACCGGCGAGCCTCCCTCGTGTGCTGCCACTCCGATCGCTCCGCCGCAATGCCCTTCTGCGATGTCGTCGGTCGCGTTGTAGACGATGTGCGCCTCGCGCGGGGCGTCGTCAACGACCTGCGCCACCGGCGCCACCGCCCAATACACGTTGTCGTCCGGGTTGTCTTCGCGATCCACGATGGTGAGCGTGAGGCCAGTCTCGCGCACCGAACCGGCAGCTTCGACCGAAGGGTCGTCAAGGCAACGCCCGCGGTAGGTCACCGGCGCCGGGAGCATGATCGCGCGTCGGATCCCACCGCGCACCTCGTAGGCCGCAGCGTCCGGCGCGCGGAGGCTCCACGGTTCGAGCCGGAACCGACGATCGGCATCGCCAAGCCGGATCGTGACCTCGAACGCCTCGCCCGCTTGCAGCGGGACATCGAGGGCCTGCTCACTCCATGCCGCAACGTCGAAGAGTTGGCCCAAGTCGTCGTTGGCGAAACTCAATCCCGCGGCGCCGACCAAGGCGGCCGCGCCACACACAAAGCACCGATGCATCGGATGGCCCTTCCGTAATCCCGAGTTTCCCGACTCCCGAGCGTAACCACCCACGGCGCGCTCCGGAAGTTAGCATTGGGCGATGGAGGCTCACGCCGCACTCCGACGCTTGATCGACGCCGGGCACCCGGCGGTTTCCATCGTGACGCCCGAGGAGAGCGACGCGATCGATGTCGCGCGTCGGGCAGCGTGCGACTTCCGCGGGCGTATCTGGCAATGGTCGGCGGTGGGGGGGCTGCGGGACGGGCAGGTCGACGGCGTCCAGGGGATCACGGGCACGGAGAACCCGGCAGCCGCGTTGGCCCGCTTGCTCGCCGAGCGCGAGGCGATGGTCGTGTTCGCGCTCGATCTCGCCGACCACCTGGGTGATGCGCGAACGCTCCGCGCCCTGCGCGAGGTGATCGACCATTGCCGTGCGCTCGGTGGGTGCGTCGTGTTGATCGACCACGCGGATGCGCTCCCGGGCGTGATCCGCTCGTACGCAACGAGCTTCGATCTGCCTCCCCCCGACGACGAGGAGCTCGAGGCAATCGCGCGCAAGGCGCTGCGCGACGAGCATGCTCGCTCGCCGCTTAAGGTGGACATCGCGAAGCGCACGTACACATCCCTCGTGCGCAATCTGAGAGGGCTCTCGCGCCGCCAGGCCGGGCAAGCGATCCGCGACGTCGTCGCCGACGATCGCACCTTCGACGAATCCGACCTTCCGCGCGTGATCGATCGGAAACGCGAGATGGTGGCGGCCGACGGCGTGCTTGAGTTCGTGCGCGCGCCGCAGTCGCTCGACGATGTCGGCGGGTTGGCTCGGTTCAAGGCGTGGCTCGCGGCGCGCGAGCGCACGTTCGAGGACGACGCCGCGAAGCTCGGGCTCACCCCGCCGCGCGGTGTGCTCCTGCTCGGCGTGCAGGGCGCGGGCAAGAGCCTCTCGGCGAAGGCGATCGCGACGGCGTGGGGGCGTCCGCTGCTGCGCCTCGACCCTGGTTCGCTCTACGACAAGTTTGTGGGTGAGAGCGAGCGATCGCTCAGGCGCGCACTGCACCAGGCCGAGGTGATGGCCCCGATCATCCTCTGGATCGACGAGATCGAGAAGGGCTTCGCGAGCGCCGCCTCGACCTCGTCCGACGGCGGGCTCTCCCGGCGCATGTTCGGCGCGTTGCTGACCTGGCTCCAGGATCACCGGGCCCCGGTGTTTGTCGTCGCGACCGCGAACGACGTGCAGGCCCTCCCGCCCGAGCTCCTTCGGAAGGGCCGGTTCGACGAGATCTTCTTCGTGGACCTGCCCGGGCCCGAGGCTCGGGAGCAGATCATCCGCCTGCATCTGGCGAAGCGTGGGCAGGAGGCCGTCCGCTTCGACCTCCCGTCGATCATCGCCGCGTCGGAGGGGCGATCGGGGGCTGAGATCGAGCAGGCGGTGATCGCGGCTCTGACCGAGGCGTTCGCCGAGAACCGCAATCTGAGCACACCCGATGTGGTGCGGGCCTTCGAGGAATCGCCCCCGCTCTCGGTGACGATGCGTGAGCAGGTGGCTCAACTGCGTTCGTGGGCCCGGGATCGGTGCGTGCCGGCGGATTAGGGCCGCCGACCCGCGTGTTCGGCGGTTGACCGCCGCCCCTCCTGGGCTAGCATCCCCCCCGCCCGGGAGGTTCCCCCGACCGGGCGGTTTGTCTTGCCGCTGTAGCTCAGTGGTAGAGCGCACCCTTGGTAAGGGTGAGGTCACGAGTTCAAATCTCGTCAGCGGCTATGGGCGGGAAGTTTGGGTGTGTGGGGGGAACAATGGACACGGCGATCTCGGGTGTGATCCGCGGTCGGCGATTCGGAACGGGACCCCGCGTGGGCGGGCCCGCAAGGTGAACGATTTCGGGCCGTCCCGTCCGGCCCACCGGTCGCGCAAGCGTCCGGCACTCGAGACGGTGGAGGATCATTCGCGATGGCCAAGGGCACCTTCGAGCGGACCAAACCGCACGTCAACGTCGGCACGATCGGGCACATCGACCACGGCAAGTCCACTCTGACCGCGGCGCTGGTGGCGCGGGCGGCGGCCCGCGGGCTGATCAAGGACGCCAAGTCCTACGCCGAAATCACCAAGGGCGGCACAGTCCGTGACGCCAACAAGACCGTGACGATCGCGTCGTCGCACGTCGAGTACGAGACGGAGGGTCGTCACTACGCCCACGTCGACTGCCCGGGCCACGCCGACTTCGTCAAGAACATGATCACGGGCGCTGCGCAGATGGACGGCGCGATCCTCGTGGTCGCCGCCGACTCTGGTCCCATGCCGCAGACGCGCGAGCACGTGCTGCTCGCCCGTCAGGTGGGTGTGCCCTACATCGTCGTGTTCCTCAACAAGGTCGACCTCGTCGACGACGAGGAGCTCCTCGAGCTCGTCGAGATGGAAGTCCGCGAGCTGCTCTCGAAGTACGACTTCCCGGGCGACGACACGCCGATCGTGAAGGGCCAGTCGAAGGCGGCGCTCGAGAACCCGAGCGACGACGCGATCTGTGCGCCGATCGACGAGCTGCTCCAGGTGCTCGACGACTACATCCCCGAGCCCCCGCGTGAGACCGACAAGCCGTTCCTCCTCTCTGTCGAGGACGTTTTCTCGATCAAGGGTCGCGGCACGGTGGCGACCGGTCGTATCGAGCGTGGCGTGATGAAGGTCGGCGACGAGGCCGAGATCGTCGGGCTCAAGCCGGACAACCGCAAGACCACCGTCACCGGCGTCGAAATGTTCAACAAGACGCTCGACCAGGGCCAGGCCGGCGACAACGTCGGCGTGCTCCTCCGTGGCGTCGAGAAGGACGAGATCGAGCGTGGGCAGGTCGTCTGCAAGCCGGGCTCGATCAAGCCGCACTCGAAGTTCAAGGGCCAGGTCTACGTGCTCACGAAGGAAGAGGGCGGCCGTCACACGCCGTTCTTCGCCGGGTACAAGCCGCAGTTCTACTTCCGCACGACGGACGTGACCGGCGGCGTGCTCGAACTCACCGGCGAGGGCGGCGCCAAGGCCGAGATGTGCATGCCGGGCGACAACGTCACCATGGAGATCGATCTGGGCGACAAGCCCGTCGCCATGGAGACGGGTCTTCGCTTCGCCGTCCGCGAGGGCGGGCGCACGATCGGTTCGGGCACCGTGACCGAGATCATTGCATGAGATCCCGCGCGGCTGGCGTGAGCCGGCCGCGTCGGCTTTGGGGCAGATGCCCAATCTGAAACGGAGGCCGCGCCATGGCCAAGAAGAAGGCTCAAGCGAGGGAGTACGTCTGGCTGCAGTGCAGCGAGTGCGGCGACCTCAACTACCGCACCTCGATCAACGTCAAGGGCGGCATCACCGAAGAGCTCAAGCAGGGCATGATGAAGTATTCCCCGCGGTTGCGCAAGCACACGTTGCACAAGATCAAGCGCAAGTAAAGCGGGAGCCGGAACGCCAGTAGCTCAGTTGGTAGAGCAGTGGATTCCAAATCCACCGGTCAGGGGTTCGAGTCCTCTCTGGCGTGTTGCGTGGTGGGGCGCACGAAGGGAGCGCGATGGCCGTCGGCATCTACAAACCGGGTCAGGGGTACTGGGTCCGCGTGCTGACCGCCGTCGGCGCCGGCGCGATCGTCCTCGCGACCGCCGCGTGGGCGTGGGGCCAAGCCGTCAATATCCAGCTCCCGCCCGGCTCGTACCGCGTCGAGCTCGTCGACGCCGGGTCGGCCTCTCTCGACGCGGGTGAGACGCTCGCCCTCCGCAATCAAGAGGCGGGCGATCTCGGCGAGATCGGGTCCGCGGTGGTTCGCGATGCCTCGGGTGGGAGCGAGAGGTTCGTCATCGATCCGCCCGCCATGAGCACGGGCACGCACGCGGCCGACGCGTCGTTCGTCGTCGTTGACGGCGTGCCCTACCGCATCGCGGCCATGATCCCCGAGCCGATCTTCAGCCCGCTCTATCTCCAGGGCGGCATCGTCGCCGCGATCATGCTCGTCGGCATGATCGTCGTGTTCTTCTTTGTCGGCGTGAAGAAGAACAGCGCGGAGTTCCTCATCGCGACCGACGGCGAGATGCGGAAGGTCAACTGGTCTACCTTCCGCGAGGTCAGGGGCTCCACGGTCGTGGTCATCACGGCTTGTGTGCTGATCTCTGGCCTGCTCTTTGTCGTCGATTACGTCTTCTCAGCCTTCTTCCGCGCCATCGGCGTCCTGCAGGGGTAGGGAGCGATCATGAGCGAAGAACTGCACAACGAATCCGGCGCTCCGTCCGAGAGCGAATCTCCAAGCGAAGAGCGCGCTGCGCCCGCGGTCGCCGCCCTCGATGGCACACCCAACGAGCGCACCGACCTGATCGACGGGGAGGACCCGGTCCGCCAGGAGGGGATGGA
>JAUIFD010000007.1 GCA_030429485.1 Phycisphaerae bacterium
TCCGCACGGCGCGTTCGCGCTTCTTGAGCTGCCCGTCGCGTTCGAGCTTGCGGTCGAAGACCTCGCGCGGCAGATCGCCCTGGCTGGTGAGCCACTTGCGGTAGTGGTTCGCGAAGACGTGCCGCTGATTGGCCCGCGAGTCGTACCCCTGCCCGCGGATCGACATCGGCTTCGCGCCCGTCGCGCCGTAGAGGGGCCCGCGGCTCGCCTCGATCTCCCCGAGCTCCTCATCGCCCATCAGCGTCTCGGCGCCGAGCGTCGGCTCGGTCCCGTCCTGCGCCATGCGCTTCGAGTCGTCGTAGAGCTTCCGCGCCGCCTTATCGCCGAGGTTCGGCACGAGCGTGCGCAGCACCGCCCGGGCCTGGTCGAACGTGTTGACGACCTTGAGCGCGATCTTGCCCGAGAGGGCGATCACCGCGTCGCGCACGTTGAGCAGGTCGAACGCGCCCGATTCGCCCCCGAACTCGCCGCGACCCGCGATGCGTTCTTCGGCGCGCGAGACCAGCCCCTCGATCGATCGCCGCACGCTGTCCGCGGTGCGCACGCGCTCCGCCCCGGTGAGGAGCCGCTGCGCCTGCTGATCTTGGCGCACCAGGTCACGGAAGGCCTGGGTGTCCTCCTCGCTCTGCCGGAGCCGTGCTTCCTCGCTCGGCCGGCGTTCGATCACCATGTGCCGCTCGCCGAGCGTGACGACGCCCAGAGGCCCGTCCTCGGGCGTGCGCCGGGCGTTACGAAACTCCGCGAAGGCGTCCGCCTCGGCGCGCGAGCCGAAGACGGGCGTGCCGTCGCCGAGCTTCTCGGAGGGCCGGGGAGGGCCGACGGGTCGATCGACCCGCCCGATCCGCCGGTCGGTCCGCTCGGGCCACGCGTCGGGTAGCGGGTTGATTCGGCTTCCCGTTTCGCCGACAATACCCGTTGGGTCAGTCGGGGCCGTCTCGGGCGTGAAGCTCCGGGGCTTCCCACCGGGAGCATCGGGGCCCTCCGACGATCCAGTCTCCTGCGCCTGCGCCGGGTCGAAGGCCCCGATCGCGGCCCGCGCCTGCTCCGCATCCGGACGAGGCGCGTCGGAGCCCGTGCGCTCGCGATCAACAAGCGCTCCTCCCGTCCCGCCGGTCACTTCTACCGCACCGCGTGCGCCTGCGCCCGTGATCGCGCCCACCAGTCCCGCGTATGCCCGATCTGACCATCTGTCGGGGTTGAGCAGCAGTTCCTTCGCGGTGTCGAGCGTGAGCCCGTTGTCGTACCGGATCAGCTCACGTGCCGCCTCTTCGGCAAACTGTTGTGCAAACTCCTCGCTGAACTCCGCCGCACCCGCATACCCCACGCGCCGTGCCGCCGCCATCATTCCGCGCTGCGCAGCGCCCGCGACGACCCGGTTCCCTCCGGGGAGTTTCTCGAGGATCCTCGCTCCCGGAAACGCTGAGATCGCAAGGGTGACGCTCCCCACAGTGGCGGCTTCGATCGCGGCCTGGTGTGGGTCCCCTGTTTCGGCGAGTGCTTCCTGATACGTGTTGCCCGCTGCGGGCAGGGCGCTCGTGCCCGCGAAGACGGCGACCGCCGCGGGTGTGCCCAGCCCCCCCGTGCCCACCGCGAGCCCCGTCGCCACCGCCAGGTCGGGCACCGCCTCGCCCACGTCCCCGGCGAGCCCGCGCACCCCGCCGGGGGCCGAGCGTGCCGGCGAGACCGCCCCAACTGTGTGATGCACACCCTGCGCGTAATCACGCAGGAACTTCGCGAATGGCGTATCGGAAGCGACAAGATCAGCCATGCCGGCGGCGGCCCCCGCGCCAGACGAAATGGCGCGATACGCCCCGCGCACCACACCGGTCCCGAACTCGCCCGGGATCGACCGATCGGGGCTCGCATCCTGTCCGCGACGAATGTCCGTGGCAGTTGCAAGCGCACGACCGAGCATCGCTGCTGGCCCGGGTGCTTCGATCTCCGTATCTGCGTCGCCAGCGCTGCCTATCCGTACGGTCGAGTGTGTTTGGTAGGGCTGGCGCTGTTGGTACCGTTCCCGAGGCGTGTCGAACCCTGGGATCGGGGCGTCGTTGCTCACAGCGGGCGCGGTGGGGGCGGGCGAGGTTGTTCCCTTGATTCCGTATTCCGCCTCGATCTCCGCGAGCAGCGTGCCGCCACCCTCTGCGTGCTGTACGCCGTACTCCTCTTCAATCTCGCGCAGCAGTGACCCCGTAAGGTCGGTTCCAATTCTGCTCATGGCTTCGTGCCTCCGTGCCTGCTCAGTTGAGCACCCAAACCTCAACGGTCACGCTTTCGGTCGTGCTCGGGTTGTTCGCCGCCACGCCGTACACCTTCGCGTCCTCGCTTGCCCCGTCGGTGAGCACCGTCGGCAGCCCCGCGCTCTCCCCCGCGTCGGTCGCGAGCGTCGCGTGGATGCGCGCCTCGTCCGTGTTCATCAGCCACGGCGTCTTGCACGAGAGATCAAACTCGCGCCAGCGCACGTCGTTGCCCGACGGGGTCAGGTCCGAGGCGCTCGTCGGCGTGTCCACCTTGTACGCGCAGTGCAGGTAGCCGTCCCCCGGGATGCGCAGGGCGAGCAGCTCGAAGTCCCGCTGGTCCAGGTAATCCCAGAGCAGCACGGTGTCCTCGGGGGCGATCGTGACGGTCCGCAGCAGTCTCCCGGTGCCCGGGAGCGTGAGGCTGGCGACGGGCTCCGAGAGCTTGCCGAGCCGTTCGGTCTTCCCGTCCAAGGTGTGAAACGCGGCGAAGTAGGCGTCGAGTCGGGCGGTCATGGGGCGGCCTCCGAGAGGTGTGGCGAGGGGGGTGGGGGCAGATTGGGCTTGATTCGGTCAATTCCCGTCGTGTACGGTGATCGCTCGGACGCGAGGGCGTGCGTCCGCCGACCGGTCAGAGGACGACCCGGGATTCGGTGGTGGATTACGTGCTGGCGGTGTGGGGCTTCCTGTTCTACAGCTGGTATTCACATGGCATCGCGAAACACAGCGTCTTCCACTCGATGTGGCATTGGTATCAGAAGCGCGGCACTTGGCCGAGGCCTTACTACGTCCTTGCCTACCTCGCGTTCCACGCCGGGGTTGTGAGTGCCGCGACGGCCGGGCTGCTCATCCTCGGTCGCCCGGAGGGCTTCTTGAAGTGGTGGCCGATCTGCCTCGTCGCCGGCGTCCCTGGCACGTTCTGGGGCTTCATCGGTGGGCGCGTGTGGTTCGAGAATGCCCTCGCCCACGAGCTTCGCGAACAACAGCAACCGTCGGAGGGTGCCTGAATGGGGTGGTTGCTGTTCCTCACGCTGCCGCTTGTGCTTCTTGCCTCGCACCGCATTGCGATGATCTTCTCCGGCGGGCGTGTCTTTGGCATCGCTCGCAATACTCCGGTCGCGCCCCTTGCCGGGCACGTTGCGGCGCACGTCGTGTTTCAACTCATCCTGGCTGCACTGGTATCGTGGTTCTTGAGTTGGCAGACCTCGATCTCGTTCCGGTGGTTCATGCTTATCCTGCCTCTCGTGCTTGCCTGGCCCGCAATCCGCGGCGCGCAGATCGGCACCACGATGATGCGCATCCGGGTCAGACTCCTCTGGGAGACTGATCCCGAAACCGCGTATCGCCTCGGCTTGTCTTCTGTGGTGCGTGACCAGGATGTAATCGACACATTTGCCAACGAGTTCCGTCTCAGGGAGGATCCATGACCGCTGCAGCTTTCCGTCGCCTCTCCCTCGCCCTCGGCGTGATGCTCGTTGTGGCTGGATGGGGCACGCGATCGTGGATTCACGAGAATCGAGCTGACGGGCGCGGCGAGGCGTGGGATGAGTGGCAATACGGCACGACAAAGCCCAGCAGCGATCTTGTCGAGAATCTCCTCGCCGAAATCGAGCACGAGCACGGCGTTGGTCCTGCACCAATACCGCCTGTACGGAGTTGGTTGCCGCATCGCGAGCTCTACGCATGGTCGTTTCTTGCCTTGGCGCTGGCATCATCGTTCTATCAATCCGGCCTCTTGCAGACGTCGGATCAGCTCTTCCTTCACGCGCTTCTTGAGTGCCGGATTCGCATTGATTTCGGCATCGGTCATTCCTGGCGCGAGTTCAGATATCACCGCTGCTCCAATTCGGGTCGCGACGGTGTCTGTTTGCAATGTCCTAGTCGGCTGCGATTCTTCTTCAGTTCCGCCGAGCAACGTGTCCTGGTACTTCCTCTTGACCGTTTCGAGTTCCTGCTCCAAGTCTTCTGCAGCCTGCTTTGCGTTGGTTCGCATCTCATCACCTGCGCTCGGCTCCGATGCCAATCGCTCAACCACGTTGCGAGCAGACTTCAGCGCCGCCCTCGCATCCTCGATCTCGTCCGACAGCAACATCAGCCGCGCCTCGCGCATCTGCCGCTGGTCGCGTGTCACGAGTTCGATGTCGGAATCGGTGATGCGGTCGCCGGCCTCGAAGCGCAATGCCATGAGCTGATACGCCGGGTGGCTCTTCGGGTCGGCGATCCCCATGCCACCGAGGAGCTTCGCGGCACGCTCGGTCGCCTGCTCGATCGGCATGCCGGCGCCAGGCCCGCTCGTGGCCTGTGAGGGCAGCGTCGGGATGCGCCCGGTCTGTCCCGCGAGCGTCGCCGCCGCGCCCGCCTGCTCGGGGCTGAGCCCGTAGAGCGTCGCGAGCGCACCCGCGTCCACGCTCAGCGGCGGTTCCGGCGGGGGCGGGAACATGCGCTTGAGCAGCTCCGCCTGCGACGTCGCCGGCAGGCGCATGTCGGGGTCCGCGAGCCCCTCGGCCACGAGGTACTCGTTGATCTGCTCCCGGCTCATCCCGATCTCATCGAGCTGCTCGGTGAGCCGCTCGCGCCGCTGGATGCGCGCCGCCCGTTTCTGGATTTCGGCGCGCGTCTCCATCTCGTGCTCGAACGCGAGGATCTGCGCATCGCGGCGGGCGCTCATCGTCTCGCGGATGAGCTGGGTCTGCATCGCCGTGGGGAGCTGCTCGAAGACGTGCGGGGCGATGCCGTCGAAGCTCGGAGCCGGAGGGGGCGCAAGACCGGCGAGCGACACAAGGTCCTGCGCACCCGGCTCCTGACCTCCACCTCCTGCCATTGAAGGCATCGCGGGCATCTGCGGGGCGAGGGGTGGGGCGGCGATGAGCCCCGCGCTGCGCGCCAGTTCCGCGAGCGCCGTCCGCTGCGCCTTCTCGCGGATCACCGCGTCCTGGTACTCCTGCTGTCGCGCCGCGAAGGCCTGCTCTTCGAGTTGCTGCTGATGCTCGAAGAGGTCCTGGCGCCGCCGCGCGATCCCGATCTGCGCGCCGCCGAGAAACGAGTTGGCGAGCGAGCTGGTGTCAAAGACGCTCATCAGTTGCTCCTCCGGTTGCTCCACAGGTCCATCAGGCTCATCCCCGCGATCGACGCCCCGAGGTTCCCGATGCTGCTCGCCGCCGTGCCCACGCCCGACACGCCCGGGTAGAAGGCGCTCGTGTTCTGCCCGAGCCACGGGTTGGCGACCGCGCTCGTCTGCACGCCCAGCGCCGCCGCGAGCGGGAGCTGGCTGAGCTGCGCCTGCCGATCGATCGCGGCGAAGTCGTACCCGGCGCGCTGCGAGGCGAGCCCCGCGGCGGTCTGCGCCCCCTGCGTGCCCAGTCGCTCGGCCTGCCCGATGGCGCTCTGGAACAGGCCCGCCTGGAGCCCGGCGCGGTTGGTGAAGAGCCGCTCGCCCAGGTCCGAGAGCCGGTTCCGCTGGTCGACCTTCTGGAGTGTCGTGAACTCGCCGAGGTCCGCGAGCTGGTTCTGCTCCACCTCCGCCGCCTGCCTCGCGTTCGATGCGGTCTGGTTCGCGGCGATCGTGGTGCCGCCGAAGCCCGCGGCGGCGAGCTGCGATCGCGTCTGCGCATCGAGCTCGTCGCGCAGCTTGCCCGCGTCGCGTCGGATGATCGCCTCACGGTCACGCCCGAAGCCCGAGAGCTCGGCGAGTCCCTTCTGCGCGTTGGTGGTCACGCCGGCGGCGCCGCGGTCGTAGCTCGCGAGCGTGGCGTCGGAGCCCGCCTTCATGCGTGCGTTGAGGTTGCCCGCGAGCCCGCCGTAGAGGTCCGCCAGGCCCGCGGTGCTCGCGTCGAATCGTCCCATCGCCGCGGTCTGCGCAGACGCCGCGGCCGGCGCGATCCCCGCATAGAGGTCGTACAGACTCCCGCCCGTGCTCGCGTTGAACCGACCCGCCGCCGCGGCCTGCTCTTCGGGGCTCGTGAGGTTGCCATACATCTCGCTCGCGAGGCGCAGGTCGTTGTACCGGTCGTTGCCCCAGAACAGGTTGTTGAGCGACGCCGCGGCGTTGTCGGTGCGCTTGTCGTACCAGTCCCGCGCCTGCCGCGCGGCGCGGTTCGCGCTCTGCCCGCCGAGGATGCTGCCCGCGCCCGAGAGCGCCGCCGAACCACCGAGAAGTGCGAACTGGCTCATGTCATGCGCTCCATTCGAATGCGGCGGAGACCGCCCGGTCGTGCGTGAGGGCGTGCACGTACCGCGTGCCCGCCCCGGTGACTTCGATGTCGAGCGTCACCTTGCCCGCGGCGTCGGTGAGCAGCTCGTACGCCTGGTTGCTCGCGATCGTCGCGAGCGTGTACCCGTCGACGACCGTCACCGTCTGCGTGCCTGCGGGGTCGCCCTGCGCCGTCGTCGAGACCCACACGAGCACGCGCTGCCGGCCCGTGCGGTTGCGCTGGATGCGGTCGCGGAGCTGCACCGTGACGCGCCGCACATCGCTTGCCTCAACGCCCGCGCTGATCTTCGGCTCGGCGAGCGGGCGGTCGATCAACGCGCTCAGCTCGTTGCCCCACTGCGCGAGCGTGTCGGGCGCGATCACGTCGGGCATGTGCACGATGAGCCCGGGCTCAGCCATCCCCCACCTCCCCCACCCCCTCCATCACCTCTCGCACCAGCGAGGGCGCGAAGGGCGGCGGCGGGCGACGTTTCACCCGCTTGTACCAGGTGCCCGCGAAGTGGTGATTGCCGTACGCCGAATCGGGCCACCGCTCCACCTGGTCACCGTCGAAGTGCGGCGCGAGCGGGCTGAACATCGGCCACGGAAACACCACCCCCCCGGGCACCCGCTTGGGGTCGAAGAGCTGCTGGTGATACCCGGGCCCGACGATCGAGCACGGGTTGATCGGTCCCTTGCGCGCCCCGCCGGCGATCTCGTGGCTGAGCTGCTCGATCCGGTTCGGGATCGCGCGCACCATGTTCCAGAGCACCGGGTGATTCGCGCGGGCGCCGAACATGTAGTTGCCCGGCACGCCGCCGAACTCGCCCTGCCCGATCTCCTCGCAGGTGAAGAGGTCAACTCCCTCGAGCAGCGACCCGAAGTCCTCAAAGACCTCCACGTCGAGGTCCGCGTACACCCCGCCGAGCTGCGCAACGAGCTCGAGGCGGAGCACGTCCGACACGAACGCGTGCCGGCACTTCTCGCAGGTCATCAGCGCACGCCCGCGGTCGAGGCAGTGCGCGCTGATCACCGGCGGCAGCTCGCACACCTCCCACGGCCCGCGCGAGATTCGCTCGGGGTGCTCCGCCCAGAGCACGAGCTCCCACCCCACCCCATCCGCCATCACGCGCCGGAACGACTCCGCCCAGGCCCGGCACTTCTCGGGCACGTCGTTCGGCCCGACCCAGACCTGGTGAATGGTGCGAGGGATCATGCCTCACTCCCCCACCAGCGAGGCCTGGTAGTAATCCCAGAACCCCGTGGCCTCATCGAGCCCGATGGCGCCGGCGCACCCGTTGTCGAGCGTCGCGTCCGCGTACAGGAAGAACTGCTCGGAGCCGGAGGTCGCCGGCATGCTGTTCGACTTGTCCGTGATGTTCGTCGGCGCGTTGAAGCTCAGGGGCGTGAGCCCGCCGCACGAGGGCGTCACAAACGCGACGTGGCTCGCGTGGATCGAGTAGCTCCAGGTGCGCCCCGTCGCCGTGTACTCGATCGTGCTGTCGTTGCCCCCCGCGCTGTAGGTCCACGTCACCACGCCCGACGACTCGCTCGGGTTCTCGAACCGCCACACGCGCTCGATGGTCCCCGACACCTCGCCCGTCTCGGGATCGATGCAGCACCCGCGGAACACGAGGTAGACGGCGCTGTCGTCGCCGAAGCTCACCGCGTCGCCTCCCGCGCCCACGTCGATCGTCACGCACGAGCCCGACGGCGTTGATCCGCCGCCACCCACGCCCGAGCCGAACGTGTCGGAGTTCGAGCCCGCCGCCGTCGGTGGAGGGCAGGGGGTGTCGAGCGTGGCGACGGTGCGGGGCCCGCGCCGTGTGAGCCTGCCCGCGCGCGTCATCGTCTCCACCGTTTCGATGTCGATCGACTCGTCGGCCTGGTCGTTGGAAACCTCGAGCACGAGGCACGGGCCGCGCACGCCGCGACGGATGGTGCGGGGCGAGCTCGTGGCGGTATCCGAGAGCACCAGCCACCTGCTCGCCCCGAGGTACGCCTCCTCCGGCGTGCGTCCCGCGTACACCCTGAGCGCCGCGTCGTCCGAGGCGACCGGCGCGAGTGCGAGCTGCACGAGCAGTCGATCGAGGATCGTGTCGGCGTCGCCCCCGTTCGGGTACGGCTCGTCGAAGAGCGCGACGGGGATGTTGCAGTCGATCGCGTCGCCGTCGTCGTCCTTCTCGCTCTCGTCGAACCGGAGCAGGCGTCCGTCGCGGGTGCCGATGAGCAGCTCCGAATCGACCACGCTGGCGGCGGTCGGTTCGAGGTCCTCGTCGGCGAAGGTCAGGGGTTGGAATCCGCCCTGCCCCGGCGTCCAACGCCCCACGCGCTCGTGGTAGGCGAAGTGCGTGCCCTGCCCGCTCCCGCGAGGCGTCAGGAAAACGTAGGTGATCTGCCGCTGCGGGTCACGCGCGAGGATCACGCGTCGCGCGAGCGCCTCGGTCGGCGTCAGGTTGAGCCCCTCGGTGAGCACGTCGCGCGAGAGCGGGATGGCGTCCCCGGCCGCGGGCACCAGGATCAGCCCCTCGGCTCCGAGCGCCACCACGAGCCCTTCGTCGGCGAGCAGCATCGCCTCGGGCCCGTGGCACCCGCCGTCGTGGATCGGTTGGAGCTGCGGGATCGATCGGGAGGGGTCGCCGATGAGCTTCCAGAGCTGGCCCGTGGTCCCGATCACGAGCACGCCCGTCGCCGCCTGCTTGAGCGCCGTGACGGGCTGGCCCACGCGCGAGCGGTCCGAGTCCGCGCCGTACGCGCGGTCGGATTCGTCGGCGGCGGTGTCCCAATCCGTGAAGTCGCCGACGCGCGAGAGGTAGATGTTCTGCGGGTCGGAGTCCGCCCCCGCGAGCGCCGATCGGCTGAAGTACACGGTGGCGACGGTGGCGGTGCAGGAGCCGTCCGCCGCGGTCTGCCCGGGCAGGCCTCCCGCGCTCGGGATCAGCGGCATCACGACCTCGTCCGGGTCGTCGGCGGTCGGATCAACGACCTTCGCGACCGACCCGTCACCCATATAGAGCTTCTGATCCTGCCCCTCGATCGCCCAGATATCCGCGGTGGCGCCGAACGCGCCCCGCGCCACCAGGCTCTTGCGTGCGCCACGCACGAGGTAGACGTCGCCGCCGCTGACGACGACGCCGACCTCTTCCCTCGAGGCCCGCACCTCGGTGACACCGCACCGCTGGAAGCGTGTGACCATCGCCCCGTCGGTGTCGGCGACGAAGCCGAACCCGTCGAGTTCCGCGAAGTACCCGGAGCTGTTGGTGTAGCTCACAACGGCCGAGGTCGCGCCGTTGAGGTAGACGCTGATTTGCGTGCCGATGCGCCGGACCTCGATCGTGTACCCGACGCCGAACGAGAGCCCGTGCGCAGCGCTGGCGAGCACGGTGCCGACACGCTCGCCGTACTCCCACCGCCAGATGGTGATGTTGAGCTCGTCGACGCCGATCTCGAATCCGGTGTCGCCACGCGGCGAGCACTGGATCAGGATGCGCACGGGGATGTACGGGTCTTGCAGTTCGGCAAGCACCGAGGCGGCGGCGCCGAGCCCGACGCCCGCTACGAGCGCAGCGCGACCAGAAGACGCCGAGAGCGTCCAGCCACCCGCGGCGCTGTCGTAGGCCCAGCCCATCTCAATCCTCGAGCTTGTTGACCACCCGCTCCATCACACGAGCGGTCGCTTCCATGGAGACCGACGCCTGCTTGAGCGACTCCGCGGCCGCCGCATAGGTCTCCGCGCTCTTGCGTGAGGCTTCCAGTTCAGGCGCCACGATCACCTTCCAGAGAATCAGCAGCGCCACGAGCCCGAAGGCGATCGTGCCGTACTGGCTCACGAGCACATTGAGCAGGCCCGAGAGGGTGAGCGGGTTGGTAATGGAGATCTGTCGAGACTTCCCGTTGGCGGCGGTATCCGTTGTCATTGCGCGTGCCCTCCCTGGTTGAGGTCAGAGCCCGATCAGGATCGCCCGGAGCACGTCGCCGAGCTCGGGCGTAATGCGTTCGATCGCCTCGATGCGCGCGATCATCGCGTCGCGGTTGTCGGCACTGACCGCGCGGATGGTCTCGGCGAGGGCGATCACGTTCGGGCTGTTGGCGGTGATGATCGCCGACTGGGAGCCGACGTAGTTCTCGATGCGGAGCTTCGCGGCGCCGCTCTCCTCCGCCGCGTCCTCATACTCGAGCAGCGAGAACGACGCGTCACCCACGAACGAACCCGCCGCCCGTCCTGGCAACGCGAGCACTGTCGAGCGTCCCTCCGCCTGCTGTTCGAAGCCCTTGTCGTCCGCGTTGACGTACATCGGGGTGAACGCCCCCTCGTACGACGCGGCGTGCCGCTCTTCGGTGAGCGTCGAGCTGTTGCTCGGCTCTCCCTTGGTGGTGAGACTGCCGGCATCGAGGTTCTGCTCTCCGCCGGGCGCGGCCTCGCACCCCCCGCACGACGCCGCGAAGAGGATCAGGCAGAGCATGATGAGGAGGCCGATCACCTTGTCGATCTTGCGTGCCGAGAGTTCCATGCCGAGTCCTTTCAGAATGGGTGGGAATGGGTGGGGTTACGGGGCGACGTAGTCCGTCACCATGAGCAGGGCGTCGTCGTCCCGAGCGTCCACGCCCAGGCACGAGACCGCGTGCGAGAGGTCGATCGCCCGCGCCACGCTCAGATCGAGCGTGTCCACGAGCCACAGGTGCGCATTGGCGCCGCCGGCGTCGGGCCATCCGGTGTTGCGATCACCGCCCAGCGCCACGAGCCCGGCGCTGGGCACGAGCGCGCACGCCGCCTGGCGGATCACACCGCCCAGGTCCACCGAATCGAGCATCACGCCAGTGTCGCCGTCGAGGAGGAACGCGCACGCGTTGTTCGCTCTCGGGCTGCGCGCTCCGGCGCACACCACCTCACCCGTCGCGAGCACACACCCGGCGTGGATCGAGGGGTCGGTCGAACCGCGGTCGTTGTAGACCGTGCCGAACCACCCCGAGTACGCGTCGCGGATCGAGGCGGTGTCGGCCTCCCAGAGCAGTTCGCCCGACGCCGAGAGCTTGAACACGGTGATCGGCGGGATGCTGTCGCCCGGGACGTACGCGCCGTTCGGGCCCCAGCCCTTGTTGCGGCGAAACCCGATCACGCTGTTGTCGGCGCCGACGGCGAGCCCGGTCATCGCGCACCCGTGCGGGCGGGCCGCGCCGTGCTCGCTCACGCGGTAGTACCCGTGGTCGCCCTCGTACCAGTCGTCCGACGCCGAGACCACCGAGCCGAAGCGCACGCGCCGGATCGGGATCACCGCCGCCTGGCGTTCGTAGAGCGCGATCCCCGATCGGAAGTCCGACCCGCCGGCGGTCCCCCCCGCGAGCGACACGTTGGTGTCCGCGCCGTTGAACGCCACGACGATCTGCCCGTCGGGACGCACACGCGCCTCGACGATCTCGCTCGACCACGAGGGCTGATCGATCGGCTGGTTGTACACCTCCGAGCCCGTGTCGCGCTCGAGCATCACCAGGCCTTCCACCGTCGCGACGTAGACGTAGTCGTTGTCGGCGTCGATGGTGTTGCACGAGTGCGTCTTGCTCACGCTCTCGATCGCGGACGTCCAGAGCGTCGCGCCCGTCGCCAGGTCCACCGCGCGGATGGAAGTCGAGGGCATGGTCGCGGTGTAGTTGACGGCGAAGTACGCCTTGGTGCCCGCCGGTGAGAAGCACACCGCGTTCGCGCTGAGCATCGATCCGGGCGTCGAGTTGTAGAAGTCGCGGTCCATGCCGCCGGCGGCGTCGAGGAGGAAGCAGTGCCCCTCGATCGCCTCCGACTCGCGCGAGGAGCCGTCCGTGATCTCCTCGCACGAGCCGGGGTCGAGCTGGAAGCCGGTGACCCGGCTCGACAGGCTCACGCTCGCGATCTTCTGCATCGGCCCCGTGCCGAAGGCCTCGGCGACGACGCGCGAGAGCCCGGCGCGCTGCCCGCCCCGCGCCCGATCGGCGTTGGTCGACCGCGGCGAGAAGTTGCGCAGCGGCCCCAACGGCGCAAACCCCGGCGGGGTGTCCGCCAGGGCCTGCGCGTTCGTGGCGCCGAAGATGGGTAGGGCGACGCGTCGCATGGGTGGGGTGGGGGGTGGGGCTACGCGATCTGGCGGTCGTCCCGGTTGTTGAGGCTGGCGCTGCGGAGGTACCGCAGGCGCGTGCCGAACACGTTGAGCGAGAGCCCCGTGCCCACCGCCTCGTTCACCGAGAGCGACAGCTCCACGAGCCCGCCGGGCTTGAACCCGTTGCCCGAGAGCGTGAAGGTGAACTCCTCGAAATCGTCGTGCTCCGTCGAGGTCACCTTCGCCCCGAGCGTTTCGGAGAGCGCCGCAGCGAGCTTGCCGCCGGCGGTGTCACCCGCGCCGAACCACTTCGCGTCGCAGGTCAGCGCGAGGTCCGCGTTGTCGGTGCCCGCGCCGAGCTTGGCGGCGCGCACCACGAGCTCGCACTTGTCTTCGCGGGGGTCGTACTCGTCGGGAATCGTGATAAACGCCGTCGCGATGTCGGTGGTGGTGGCGGTCGCCTCCCACACCAGGCCCATGAGGTCGTTGGTCCCGAGCTCCATCGCGCCGATGCCGACGATGCCGGTGTTCGCCGCGGCGAGGTGCAGGCCCGTGGGCAGGCGCCAGTCGGTGATCGCGATGGGCAGGCTCGCGGCGTACCCGCCGTTCTGGAACGAGCTCTGGATCTTCTCTTCGAGGTTGTACGGGTCGGTCATGGTGTGTCTCCGAGGATGGTCACGCCGTAGGCGGTCACGGTGGGGATGGCTTCGGTCAGCGCCGCTTCGTGGCGGCGTCGCGTGGATCGGCGCAGCGGTCCGAGCGTGGTGGGCCCGCGTCGCTCCAGGTCGAGTCGCCTCGAGTCGGCGAAGGCCTCGTCACGCCGGAGCTTGAGGTCGGTTCTGCTGCGCACCCCGTCGGCGTCGTCGAGCGCGTGCTCGTACACCGCCGCCGCGAGGATCGCGCGGTCGTGCTCGCCGCTGGTGATGAGCCGGTCCTCGGTCTCGACGAGGCGCGCGAAGGTCGCCCGCCACCTGCCGCGCAGCGTGTACGCGCGGTCGGGGCGGGGGTAGAAGGTCAGCTCCGACACGGCGCCGTATGCGCCGTCGGGGTCGTCGATCGCCCGCACGCAGAAGACCTGCGGCGCGCCCGTGCTCGCGTCCATGGCGAGCATCCGGTCGACCTGCGTGATCGGCGACGAGCTGACGCGCAGGTACGGGAACACCGAATCGTCGGGGCGCAGGTCGCCGATCGGGTACCCGTGCGCCCAGGGCGGCAGGCGGAAGCGGTGCGTGGTCTCGCCCAGGTTGTCCGGCGTGGGCGTGGCGCCGGTGACGATCACGATGTCACGGTCGAGGAAGCTCCACTGGTGGTCGTGGTTGACGAACGCCTCGTACCCCGCGTTGAGGTACCGCTTGCACTGGGCGAGGTCGTGGGCGTCGGTGGGCAGCGCCGGCGCGCCCGAGGTCTGGTCCGCGAGGTTGAGGCGCACGGCGAGCTCGAGGATGAGCTCCCCGAACGTGCGTCCCGTTGCGGCGTGCGTAGTCATCGCGGCTCCGATGCTCCTGTCCCCCGGGCCCTGGCCGTTCGGTCAGAACCCGGACGTGCGGCTGCGCGCGGGCCCGGGGGAAGAAGCGGTCCAAGGCGGGTCAGACGAAACAGATCTGCTTGATCGCGGCCGTGGTCGAGGTGTCCGCGGTCTCCATCGCGGTCGCAACGAGCTGGCTGATGTCCTCGGCGTCAGAGACGGCGGACACGGCGCCGAGTTCGAACTGGCCCGCGGTGGGCCCGACGAACGTCGGTGTGTTCGCGTTGGCGTTGGCCTTGACCATCGCGGGCACGACGCACCCCGGCACGCGGGGGAAGACCTTGACCCAGCCCGCGCTCGCCTTGCCCTCGGGCGGAAGGCCCGTGACGATGCCGGCGAGGCGGCTGATGTTCTGGTAGGTCCCGTCGTCAGTGGGGATCGTCGCGTCGGCGCCGATCCCCTTGTCGTGCCCGTAGTGATCGAAGCAGAGGCAGTAGCCGTTGTAGAGCGTGGCGGTCGCGGAGCGCGAGGCGGCGGTCGCGTGCATCGTCTTGGCGGTGAAGTACACCCACCGCGCGGCGGGCGCGGTGATCTTGCCGTCGGCGTTGGCAACAGGGTTCATCGTCGTTCTCCGTGTTCAGGAGCGTGTGTGTCTGTGTGAACGAGAGAAGCTCCCCCGGCCCGAGCGCCGGGGGAGTCGTCATGTCGATGCAGATCAGGCGGCGCGGTACGTGGTGAAGCAAGAGCCCGCTGCGCGCGGGTGGTCGCTCATGTAGTTGTACGTGCCGTGGAACGGGTGGAGCATCATGTTGTCGACCTGCTCGACGTAACGCTGCGCACGCTTCGCCATCCACTTGCCGTTGAGCACCGCGGGGAACCAGTGCTTGAAGTCCACGTCGTACACGGGGTTGTACGGCTGGTTGTCGAGCACGGGCACACCGCGTGTCGGCGAGCCGAGGTACCCGAAGCCCTCGATGCCCTGCGGGGCGACGTCGCGGTTGCGCCCGTCGCTGAACCGCGTGGTGACGAGGTTCTGGTACCACTGCTCGTACGCCGTCTGCCAGAGCACCATACGGTGCTGCCCGCGCTTGCCGAGGTCGCCCGCCTTGCCGGTTGGGTCGCGGGGCGGCTTGTAGTTCGTGCGCAGACGACCCGCGAGGATCAGGTCGAGCAGCAGCGGGTTGGGGCCGGTGTGCGTGCCGGCGAAGTTGCGCAGCTTCTCATACGTCGCGCGGTCGAGGTTGTAGTTCGTGGTCGTGCTCGCGCCGTCCTGGTAGTAGGCGGTCTGCCCGATGAACCCGCCCTCGTAGTCCTGCACGCCGGCGGTGGGCCCGCGGAGCGTGTAGGCGAGCCCGTGCGGGTTGAGCGTGTCGTCGGCCGAGTCGGGCGTGAGCACCGCTCGCGTCTCGAGCCCGGGCAGGGCGTCGAGCAGCGCCGCCTTGTACTCGGTCTTGAGGTAATCGACGATCTCCGCCTCGGAGTTGCACTGGTCCATCATGTCTTCGACGACGGACACGTAGAAATCGAAGCGGCGCCACTCGGCGTAGCTCATCACGACGTTCGGCGCCCAGTTGACCTGGTCGCGAGCCTGCACCATCTGCTTGTGACGGAACGAGCCGTTGCCCTCGAACTGGTAGCGCCACTCGATGCGCTTGCCCGACTGGACGCGCATGCGGTCCTTCGTGAAGACCTCGTCGAGGAAGAGGAAGGTGTACTCGTCCCAGACGACCTGCGCCTCGCCGCGCTTGTGGAACTTCGCGAGCGTGTGGCTTACGAGGAAGTCGACCTGACTATCGCTGATCCCGATGCCCATGTGTGTTCTCCGTCAGTGGAGTTGGTTGGTGTGCGTCCGTGCGTGTGCGTGAAGGGGTAAGGGGTGAGGTGGGTTGGGGTGGGTTGGGGTGAAGTGGTGCGGGGCTCACTCCGGCGCGGTGAGTTCTCCGCGCTTGGCCTTGACGAAGAGCTCGGCAAGATCGTCGTCGAGCGTGCCCTCGCGGTTCGATTCAGAGCGCGCGTGCGGCGGGTCGAGCTGGCGCTGCCGTCGCTGCGCCGCGTCGTTGCTCGGCGCGACGGCCTTGAACATCTCGGCGCCGTGGATCTGGTACGCGGCGAGCTTGATCGCTTGTTCGAGGTGCTCAAGACCGCCCCCCATTGCTTTCCAAAGGGGGTCCGCGGTTTCGAGCAGCCGGCGCCGGCTCCATCCCTCGGCGCTGTTGCCGTCGATTTCGGCGTTCGGATCGCCGTAGCCCTTGACGCCCATGCGCCCGAGCTCGGCGAGCACGCTGCGGCCCGCGGTCTGCACCGCCTGGCGGAGCTGGGCCTGCTGGGTCTCCTGCGCGCGGCGCTCGAACTGCTGCGTCCGCTCGTCGGTGGCGCCGACCTGCTGCTGGAGCTTGCCGATCTCGGCGCTGAGCTTCTCGATGATGCCGATCGCGCTCTCGTCGGTGCCGGCGTCGCGGAGCTGCTGAAGGTGCGCGGCGGTGACGGGCCCGGACGCCGCGGGCGCATCGGACGCCGGGGGCGGTGGGGCCGCGGGCGGCGCTGTCGCGGGGGGGGCAGTGGGTGCGGTGGTAGGTGCGGGCGTGGGGGGTGGGGTGGAGGGTGGGGTAGAGCCCTTGAGGTACGTCTCCACCGCGGCGAACTGATCGGCGCTCATGCCGAGCCACTCGGCGGCGCTCGCGGGTTCGCTCGGCGCGTCTGCGTCCCCGCCGGTGTCCGCGCCGGTGTCCTCCTCTCCCGTGTCCGCGGTGGTGTCCGCCGGGGTGTCCGCGGTGGGCGATGGCGGCGGGGGCGGCGAGCCACCGAACGTCATCAGCGGGTCCGGCGCTTCCGGCGCAGCGCCGGCGTGGGGGGGGGGGGGGGGGGGGGGGGGGGGGGGGGGGGGGGGGGGGGGGTCAGTCATCGGCCATGTCCTTCATGCGGCCCGCGGTTTCGAGCTGGCGCTGTCGCTCTTCCATCCGTCCGACGACGTTGGGATCACGCTCTCGCTCTTCGGTCTCGCGGTCACGGGCCTCGATGCGCTGCTTCCACGCGCTGAGCTGCTTGAGCTGCGTGCGGTGGTGCTTGTCGTTGCGGCTCTTGAGCCTGCCGAGCTCGTCGAGCTCGACGTCGGGGCATTCCCGTTTGATCTCGTCGATGTTGTCGGGGTCGTACGCGTGCCCCATCGAGAGGCACTCGTCACCGTGCCACTCACGCTCGACGGCGACGCGTTCGAACTGGGTGGGGTTGGTCTCGACGCGAGGATGCCCGCACGCGGCGCACTTGAGCGCATCGCGCTCGGCCATGTGGCAGAACACGTCGTTCTGCTCGTGACCGCACTCGGGGCATCGCACGTCGTAGAGCGGCATCAGTCGCCGCTCCCGAACGGCGCCACGTTGTTGAGGATCTCCGCCGTCTCCGCCGCGCGGCACAGGCTCGGGCGTTCCGCGAGCGCCATGAGCGCCGTCTCGATGCGGAGGTTCTGCGCCTCGAGCGCATCGATGCGGTCGTTCAGCCCGGCGTTGTCCGCTTCGAGGTTCTCGACGCGCTGATCGAGCGTGAGCGGTCCGCGCTCCGTCGTAGCGACGTTCGAAACGACCGTGAGTGGTGGTTCGGTCGTGTTTACGAGTTCCGTCGCCTGTTCTTGCGTCGCAGGCTGTGCCTTGATCTCGGTGATGTCCTTGGTTCCTGGGTTCATGCGGCAACTCCTGCAAACGCCGAGCGGAGCGCGTCCGCCGGCTGGGTGTGGCTGTTCTGCGTGGCGAGCGGAGCGCTCGGCGCCTGGCGGATCGGGCCCGCCTGCGGTGGGGCGGGCGGTTGCCCGAGCGCGCGGAAGATCGCCTGGTCGATCGCGTCCGACGCCCCGCCGTCGTCGATCACCTCGTCGAGCTCCTCGATGCCGAACTCGCGCGAGAGCACGCGGGCGACGGCGCCCAGGTCGATGCGCACCTGCGCGCCCGACTGCTGGAGCGCTGCGTTGACGCTCGCGAGGTTCCCCAGGCTCGTGAGCAGCTCGATGATCCGACGCGACCGCACGTCGGGGTTCT
Organism: Phycisphaerae bacterium; assembly: GCA_030429485.1. Lineage (GTDB taxonomy): Bacteria > Planctomycetota > Phycisphaerae > Phycisphaerales > UBA1924 > JAUIFD01. Next base: position 17,982 of record JAUIFD010000007.1, read on the forward strand.
GCTTCGCCGCGGTCATCGACCCGCGCACCAGCTCCACGCGCATGGTGTGCTGCGCGTGCTCGTCCTCGACCATGTCCGGCGTGTACGTCAGATGGATGCGCTCACCACCCGGCAGGCGGTGGATGAGGGGCAGGCGGCGGAAGGGGTCGGTGCGCAGGTAGAACTCGAGCGCCCTCGAGATCCGCAGCTCGAACTTCTCGTGCTGCGCCGTCAGGTCGCTCACCACGATGCCCGAGTTGCTCGAGCGCAGCGCCGCCTCGGTGGCGCTGTCCGACTTGGGGTCCGCGCCGCCGAGCAGGTTGATGTTGTGCTCCTGGTCCCACAGCCCGAGCAGGCTCTGCGCGAAGGGCCAGAGCTCATGGTTGATCGCCCCGATCACCTCGGCCTTGACGCCGGCGGGGTCCTGCGTGCGGATCACCTCGATCTTGTTGGGGTCGGCCTTACGGATCTCCTCGGCGGTCTTCGCCGCGTCGGCGCGCGCGAGCAGCACGACCTTGAGCGCCTCGATCTGCCTGGAGAGCTTCACGAGCGCGTCGTTGATCAGCTCGCCCTGCTCGCGCGAGCTCGCGATCGGCGGGACGCCCCAGGGCGAGTCGAGCGTGGGGTAGAAGACGTGCCGGATGTACGGCCCGCCCTCGAACCCCTCCCACTCCATGTCGCGCAGGAACTGGTCCGAGCCCTCGGCGGGCACGGTGATGAGGCGGGTGAAGCCCGACTCGTACACCGCCACGTCGATGAGCTCGATCGTGTCCTGCTTGTCATCGCGCGGCTCGCCGCCGCCGGTGATCGACTCCGCCCGCTCGCTCGCCTCGCCGAGCCCCGGCAGCGAGCGGATCAGGTCGGCGTGCTCCTTGCCGAAAACCTCGGTTTCGAGCAGCATCGCGCGGCTCGATCGGTAGCGGTGCCCCATGAAGAGCGCCTCGCCGTCGTGTCGCGCCTGCGAGTCGTAGTAGAAGTCGTCGAGGCTGACCGGGTCGACGTACGGGAGCCCGGGGTCGAAGGTCCGGTCGCCCACGGTGTGCAACTCGGCGCCGGCGCGGACCCCAACACGGCACTGCATCGACGGCCCGAGCAGGCCTTCGAGGAGCATGCGGCGCGAGAGCGTCGCCCGGTCGACCTCATCGGCAAGCCGATCGAGCGCGAGCTGGAGGGTCAGCGCCTGGAGGCGGAGGTGCTTGTGCTCGGTGCGCACCCGGTGCTCGGGCTGCGCCGCAGCGAGGTGGGCCGCGAGCACGGTGACCTGCCGCTTGACGAGGTTGATGGGCTGGTCGGGGGCGTCTTCCGCGCCGCCGTAGCGTCCGACGTGCTGCTTGATCGCCGACCGCCGCTGCATGCGGTAGGGCTTGAGGCGTTCATCGCTCGCCTTGAGCGCATGACGCAATCGTTCGCTGTTGAAGGAGCGGGCCATCGCGTGCCCTGTGCCCGCTCGCCCCGCCGTGTTGCAGACGGGTGGTCGCGTGCTGGGGGCCGCCGCCTTGTGAGCGAGCGGCGGGCCGAAGCCCGCCGGTGCTGCCCCAAGCATTGCCCAACCACCCCCCCGATGTCAAGCTGGGGTGGATGCCTGTGCAGGTCGCCAAAGCGCAGGAAAGCGCAGCGAACCCGCCGGATTCCGGTGGGTTGCCGCCCGGGCGCACCCCCGTATGTACCGATGTTCGGTACGTCGGTACCAAGCCGAGTGCAGGCGTGCATGCACTTCACCACCGCCGCCACGGCATCGAGGGGTTGAGCGAGCCCCGTCGCGGTGCGAGCCCCTCCTCAAGCTCCTCGTCCGGATCGCGGCGCACCTCCGGCTCGTCCGTCTGTGGACCCGTCCTGGTCGCCGCGTGCCAGGAGAGCGCGTCGGCGATCACCCGGTCACCGTGCGTCGCCCTCGCCTCGGCGCTCTCGTGGTGCAGCGACGCGGGCCCGATCCCCGTGCCGCCCCCCGCGAGGGCGTACTGGATATACCGCTCGGCCTCGGTCAGCGCCTCGCGCGAGGGGTTCAGGTAATCGCCTGCATTGAGTGCTTCCCGATACACCTGGAGCAGCACGCGCTTCGTGTCGTTCGACGAGTGCCACCCGACCTTCTCCGTGGGCTTGTCGCCGACCGGCCCGCCCTGCTCGCGGCGCATGAGCGCGGGGTAGCCGAGCCTGAAGAGCTCGCGCACGAGCGTCTGCCCCGGCCCGTTGGTCTCGGGGCAGGTCACCGGGTGCGTCGTCTTCCCCCCGAACCACGCCCCCGCGACCGCGACGATGCGCGCGAGCGCGTGCGCGTCGGTCTGCGCATCGGCGAACTCCGCGACCTTGCGCCCCCAGGTCGGGCAGAACACCGAGATCGTGCTGTTCGACGCCCCGCCGCCGTGCCCGATGTCGACGCCGAAGGTGTACACGAGGTCCTGCGGCGGGCGCACGTTGCCACGCCCATCGCCGACCAGGTCGAGCCAGAGCCGCCAGGGCCCGTTGTCCATTCGCTCGAAGCGCACGTCGGGCAGGGCGTACCGCCGCTCCTGGTGATGCGAGAGCCGTGTCGCCGCGTCGTCGGGCAGGAGCGGTCCGTCGTAGGTGATCGCGCCCACCGCCTTGGGCTCGACCGCACGCGCCTTGAGGCGCGTGATCGTCACGGCGTCAAAGAACGTCGCGCCCGCCGCTTCGTGCTTGCGGTCGAGCTCCTGGCGGACCGTCTTCGTGTGACGCCCGCCGTGCCGCGCGCACTCGGCCTCGTAGAACGGGCTCGTGACGTACTGCTCACCGGTCTGCTCGTCGGTGGTGATCCGCCGCCCCCGCCCCTTCTCGGGGTGGTTGTACCAGGGCAGCACGAGCTTGATGCAGCGCCCCGGGGGTTCGGCAACCATGTCGGCGAACTCGCCCGGTCCGTAGGGCGTGGAGTTGGCCATGCGGCAGCTCGTCGACTGCGAGTAGCCCACCCACATATCCGCGAAGCGCTCCATGAGCGCCGCCTCGTCCATGAGCGCTGCGGTGAGCGCACCACCGCGCCCTTTGCCCTTGCCCGACGACCCGCCCATGATCGAGCACCCGAGCGTGGGATTGACGTAGCTCATGCGCGTGCGCTCGAGCGTGGGGATCAGCCACGTCGGCAGACGCTGCACGCAGTAGTCGAGCTTCCAGAAGATCGCGAGCGGATCGCCCGGGCGGTCCACCTGGTCCTCGATCTGACTGTGCACGTTGAAGTGGCTGCCGGCGATGAACAGGAGCCGGCGGAGGTAGGTGTACGAGATCAGCACCGTCGCGCCGAGCTGCCGGCTCTTGTCAACGACCACATCGTGCCCGCCGGTCATCGCGCGCTCGAGCTCGATGATCGCCTCGTCCTGACAGGGCCAGGTGATCATCGGCACCGCGGCGCCGTCGCCGGGTACGGGTCGTTCGACGCCGTCGGTCCCCACCTCGCGCTGCTTGAAGGTCCACGCGAACGCGTTGAGGAAGAAGATGCACCCGCCTGCCGAGGGGTCGGCGCAGATCGCGCGGAGCGTCGCCTGCCGCTTCGGGTTGTCGATCGCGGATTCGAGCAGGGCCTTGCGCCAGCGGATGCCGTCGAGGCGCGTGCGCGGCAGCGGGATCTGCTGCCCGGTGGAGAGCGTGACGTGCCGGTCCTCGGGATGCTCGAGCGGCGCGCCGTGCGGGATCTCGATCGTGGGCGCTGGCGCGATCATGACCCCCGATTATTCGTACGGACAGAAACTCGGCTCACCCCACGAGCTTGAGGTCGCCGATGCGGCGCACCTCTTCGACCTCCGCCTGGTCGAGCGCGTGGATGAGGTCCTGGTCGTTCGCCCTCGCCACCTGCACCGTCTGCCGCGCCTTGCCGAACTGTCGATCGAGGATGTCACGCGCCGCCTGGAGCGCCACCGCGTTGGGCTGCCCGAACTCGTCCTGCGCGCCGAGTGCTTTGTAGAGCGTGTCCATCGCAACGCCCACGAGCGTGCGATTGTCCGTGTCGCCCTTGACCGGCGAGTTGAGCAGCTCGTCGAGCGCCTGGCGCATCGCGTTGGGCTTCTTGCCCGGCCGATGGCCCTTGTGCGCCCCAATCTTGTTGCCCTTGGTGAACTTGCCAGTGACGGGGTCCTGCCCCTTCTTCGCGGCTCTCTTCGTGCTCATCGCAGCACCCTCCGCACCATCCCGTCACGACGCCCCCGGGTCTTCCGAAGCCCCGGCTTTTGGTATGCGCCGTAGAAGCCCAGACCCGGAATCCCGTTGGGCGAGGTCGGCTTCCGCCCGGGCGGGACCCACGGGTTCTGATCGATCCACCCGCCTGCCACCGGCATGAAGTCGGCCGTGTCCGCGTTCGCGAAGCCCGGGTCCTGATCCCAGTAGCAACCCGCCGCCGCGTCGTACCCCGCGTTCTCGAGGTCGGTGATCGTCCGCACCCCACCCGCGCCCGTCGTCGCGCTGCTGATCACCGACGACGCAGCGAGGTTGTACGCCACGATGCCGTCCTCGACGATGAACTCCGCGTCGGTCATCGATGCGCCCTCGTCGTCGCCGAGGTACGAATCCGCGGTGTCCTTGAGCACCGCGCACCGGCGCAGACGCCACACGTTGTTGGCGTTGGCCTGGCGGAAGAGCATGCCGCGGTTGGTCCCACCGACGCCGTAGAAGCTGAAGTGATCGAACCGCGTCTCGCAGCTCTCGCCGCCGAGCGAACGGATGAACGCCTTGAGCTGCGTCGCGCCGTCGAACGCCGCGCCGCACGCGCGGAAGAGCAGGTTGCCGCGCGTGCGGCAGATGTAGTTGCTCGCAAACGTGCCGTCGAGCACGTCGAAGATGCACCGGTCGAACGCGGTGGAGTAGAGCGTTGAGATGATGCCCTCGCAGCCGAAGTAGAACCCGCGCAGGAGCACCGCGTACGCGTCCGGGTCCCAGCTCGGCGTCACGCTCGGGATCTCGGTGTAATCGAGCGTGAGCGCGCTGACCGCCGAGGCGCAGCCCAGGTCGTACACGGGCACGAGCCACCCGTCGCCTTCCACCCGCAGGCCCGCGAGCTGCTCGCCCGAGGCGCCCGCGGCGTTGACGAACGACCGTGCGCCGCCCGAGGCCATCGCCGCGCCGAAGACGTCGAGCTGATCGTGCAGCATCACCCCGCCGCCGATCACGACGCGCAGCCCGCTCACGTCCGCGCCCGCGCCCGTGGTGTCCACCACGATCGCGTCTGCGTCGGCCGATCCGGTGACGCCGAAGCCCCAGACGCCGCGCCGGATGATGAGCGTGACGTTGGAGCAGTCGCCCTCGAGGCGCACCGCCTGGCGGCACCCGACGATCCGATCGACGACCACCATCGCACCCGGCGAGTCGCGGATGATCAGCCCCGCGCCCGCGGTGGCGTCCGACCAGAGCCGGATCGTGCCAAGCTCGGTGTACGAGCCCACGCCGGCGCCGTCGATCGTCACCCCGTCGCCGCCCGCACAGGCGCGGTACACCTTGCCCGAGCTGTTGGGGTCCGAGTCGTCGCTGGCGCGGAGCTTGAGCTCGCCCCCGGCGTACACCCAGTTGCCGCTCGCCCCGTTCGCCGCGGTCTCGTTCGCCGCCGCGATCAGGTCCGCCTGCGGGATCGTCGCGGCGCTCGTCGGGTCGGCGTAGTCCTCGAGCACGCGGATCGGCGCCGAGCCGGGCGACACCGCGGGGATCCACAGGTTCGTGTACGTGGGGTCCTGCGTCCACGGGCCCGAGAGCACGGTGTCGGCGACGACGTTGGGCTGACTCACTGGCTTGCTCCCACCTGCGTGCCCCCACCGGTGATCGGTTCACCACCACTCCCACCCGGCCCGCCCCCGACGCCGGCGTCACCGCCCGCCCCGGCGCTGAGGTCCGACGACCCGCCCGCCACGCCGACGTACGAGACGCCCGCGGGCGTGTCGAGCGTGATCGATCCGAAGTTGCCGTCGAGCTCGACGCGGTCCCCGCTCTCGCGCCCGGCGCCCCAGTCGGTGGTCAGGTCGGCCAGGGCCATCGGGTCATCCGGCGTCCCCGCGCCCGCCGCCGCGGTGGCGGTGGGGGTCACGCGGAGGTACGCGCGCCCGAGGGTGGCGCGGTACATCGCCGCCATGATGTCCGCGAGCGAGACGGTGAGCGAGGGCGGGTCGTCCTGGCCCGACCACATGTGCGCTTCGACCCCGCCGAAGTGCGCATCGAGAGCGCCGATGAGCCTGACCTGCCGCACGAGCATCCCGACCGACACCGTGTCACCGTCGTTGCTCGATCCGCCGTTGGCGATCAGCGGCGCGGTGAGCGCGACGATGGGCATCTCGGGCCTGCCCACGCGGTTGCGCAGCGTGTTCGCCGCGGTGACCGCCTGCGCCGTGGAGTTCTCCATCCGCGCGAGGTACGAGGAATCGTCGGGACCGAAGTTCGGGTAGACGTTGCAGTAGACCAGGTCGACGTTGTCGAGCCATCCCAGGTCCGCCGCCTGGGCCGCGAGGTCGAAGCGCGTCAGCCAGTTCGCGTTGGCGTCGCTGCCCTGGCTGTGCGGGTGGATCGTCGAGTGGTACCCGATGCGCGCGTTCGGGCAGAGCGACTTGAGGATCGTGCTCGCGTCGATGAACCGTTGGATGAACGCCGCGAACGTGCCGGCGGGCTCGAGCGCCTCGAGCGCCGCGATGAGGGTGTGCCAGTCCTTCGGGTGCGCGATGCCCTCGATGTCGAGCAGGATGTCGCCCGTGAACTGCGCGTAGTACACGCCGAGGTGGGTGATCACCCACCCGAGCAGCGCCGCGTACTGCTCGTCGTAGGTCATGGCGAGGAAGTCGGCGAGGTCGTCGTCACCGCCGGCGTCGAAGAGGTTGGACCCGATCGCGACGGAGTCGCCCTGCCAGCCGAGGCTCGCGGCATCTCCCCCGTAGACGTCGGTCTGCACGTTGAGGCGCAGGAGCCGCGGCGGCGTGTCGACGCCGTAGCTGGGCAGCACGGTGGTGGGGGGCGCGACGGTCATCTCAGAGCGGCCACTCGATCGCGGTCACCGCCGCCGCGGTCCCGCACTTGAGGTACAGCCCGAAGAGCGCGAACCCGAGGTTGTCCACGAGCAACGTCGCCGGCGTGTTGTCGGGGCTGAGCGTCACGAAGTCGCCTACGTCCTTGGGCCCGATGATCCGCTCGGGCTCGGGCTGCGGGCGGAAGGTCTGCGTGATCGTGATGGTGTCGGCGTCGCGCCAGGTGTTGTCGAGCAGCCCGCCGGCGACACCCGTGCGTGTGCCCGCGACGAGGTTGAACGTCTCGAGCACCTGCGGTCGGTAGACCACGCGGTCGTTAGGTCCGAGGTCGTCGGCGGTGATCGGTCGGTACCCGACGAGGATGCCCGAGGCGGTCTCGCCGTCGGCGTCCTGCATCGCGAAGCTCAGGGCCTGGTACTGCCCGCCGCGCGGGGCGAAGACGAAGAACCCGTTGGCGAGGTTGGTCTGTGGTCCCTTGCTCGACCCGGCTTCGGGCTCGATCGGGCTGATGGGTCCGATCAGGTCGGGGATCGCGGACGTTTCGGGCAGGTCGCTGTTGAACGACGTGCCGGTGCGGGAGAGCAGACGTCCCGGGATACACCGGGACCCGAGGGCGAGTTGTGTCCGCTCGACGGTGAGCGGGTTGTGGACGCGGGCGGTCATCGGGGCGCAACTCCCGCAGCTCGCACGTCCGGGTTCTGTGCCCGCAGGGTATGGCGCCCCCTCCCCGTCTTGTCAAATCCGCCCGGTCTTCGCCACCGCGTCGAGCCGCTCGCGCGCCAGCGGCGTGAGCTTGAGCGTGCCCGCCGCGTCGTCGAGCTGCCGCGCTATCGCGACGGCCCGCGCGGCGAAGGTCATGCCGTGGCACACCGCCTGGTGCGAGTGCTGCAGGCGCTCGGCGATCTCCGTCACGCTGATCTCGGGCCTCGCCAGGCGGATCAGGAGCGCGACCAGGGCTCGGGCGTCGTGCGCGTCCTTGGCGCGCGAGGTGAGCAAGTCGCTCGCGTTGACGCCGGTGACGCGCGCGACGGTCTCGACGATCTCATCGGGCGTGACGAGTCGGTCGGTCATGTCACCTCCGCGTAGCGCGCCACCAGCCTGGTCCGCACCATCGCCGCGGTCCCGCCCGCCGCGGCGCGCACGTCGGCGGGCGCGAGACGACGCATCACCGTGGCGAGAAACCCGCCGCCCGCCTCGTCGGCGATCTGCGCGATGCCGCGCCGCAGCTCGTCGTCGGGCACGTCGGCGAGCGGGTCGCGCGGCGGCGGTTCGGGCGATGCAGGCAGGGGGGCGGGCTCGCTCGCCAGCCTCGGGCTCCCGCGCGTCTCGGGTCGCGCAGTCAGCCACTCGGCGACCTTCCGGCGCAGCACCCGATCGGGCATCGCGTCACCGCGCAAGTCCGCACCTCCCAGCGCCTCGCGCGCGGCCTCGGGCTCGCTCTCGATCACCGCGGCGACGGCTCGCTCGAGGACCTCGGGCCACGTCCGTTCGATCACCGCGAGCTGCTCGGCGCGCTCCGCCGCTCGCTCCATGTCGCGCTTGGCACGCTCCGTCTCGGCGCGCTCTCGCTCCCGCTGCTCGCGCCGTCCCACCGCCTCGTGCTTGGCGGCGATCTCGGCGTCTCGTCGTCGGTCGTCCTCGGCCCGCTGGAGGGGCGTGCGGTAGTCCTCGGGCACGTCCCACCGCTCGCGGAGCCCGGTGCGGATCCAGCCCGCGGGGTTGCCCAGCGCGTCGTCGCGCGCCCGCTCAGCGAGCCAGGCGAGGCGCCTGAGGTCCTCGGGCTCGGTGCCCACGTCGCGCATCACCGCGGAGACGGACCGCGGCTGGAGCACGTCGTTGAGCAGGGCGAGCAGGCCCGCCGGGTGGGCGGGGTCGGTGGGATGGGTGGGGTGTGGCGCGCCGGCGTCGGACGCGGCGGGGTCGGCGGGTGGGGTGTCCGGCGGCGGTGGCGGGTCCGGGCGCTGCAGCGTCGACGCAGCGGCGGACGGGGTCCCGTCGGGGCGAGGGTCGTCCGGCGGGGGTGGTGCGTCCGGGGCGGACGGGTCTCCCGGCGGAGCGAGATCGCGAGCGGCAGCAGCAGGCGGGGGCTCGGGGGGCGGCAGCCCCCCGCGGGGTGGCGGGTCCGACGCGGTTTCGGGCGTGCGAGCGTCGATGTCGTCCCCCCCACACCCCCTGGCTGTGGCGCTGGCGCTGGCGCTGGCGCTGGCCAAGGCTACGCGGGAAACGGGCCCGTTTTCCCGTGGGGCGTCCCGCGTCGTGTGCTCGGGCCGGTTTTCCCGTGGGGGGTCGGGCGGTCGTCCCGTGGAAACCGGCGGCTCTTCCCGGGGTGCCTGCGGAGGCGAGGGGTTCGCGGCGTAGAACTCCTCGGCTTCCTTCCGATCGCGTGCTCGGAGCGCCCGGGTGCGTGGCGCGGAGCCGTCGGCGAAGTATGTTCGGGATTTGGCGACCTGGTAATGGGCCTGATCTTCGCAGTGTTCGGCCCAGTCATGGATGATCAGACGGTGCTCGGGGTGGGCGTCGAACCAGCGTGTCTCCAGGAGCGTCTCGACGAGTTCAGAGGGCTTGCCCGGCCAACCGACGGCGTTGGCGATCTGTGCGTCTGAGCGGGTCCCCACGTTGCCCCTGGGCATGTACTTCGCGACCCAGTGCCAGAGGCGTTCGAGCGTCCCGACGGCGATGGTGTGGCTCGTCGCGAAGGGCAGGTCGAGGAGGGCGCTGATGCGATCAGCGAGCTCCATCATCTTGGGGTGGTCGGGGGTGTTGCGCTTCACCTCGTCACCTCCTCGGGAACGACGTCGGGGAACCCCAGCCGGGTGCCCTCTTCGATGCACCACTCCCGCCACCGCGCGGTGTCGCGCAGGACGTCGTCCGGCGGCTGGACCTCGTGCAGCCTGTACCTGGCGGGCGTGATCCACTCGCAGAGGCGCCGACCGGAGCGAGGGTGCGCTCGCGTGACGTGCATCGTGCCTCCAACATGCACGAGCCGGTAGACGTGGATCGTCTCGCCCCGGTTCGGCGCGTCGTCCAGTTGATCGCACGCGTCCCACTGCCCGCCCGCGGTGACGAGTCGCATGAAGCGTGGCACGCGCCGCAGCGAGAGCGCCGGGGCCTCGGACGCGGGCCCGTCCTCACATGTGACGGAGTAGACCATCACGCGCTCACCCCCTCAGGGAACAGCACCTCGGTGGGCCTGACGACGCCGCGCCCGCGATTGATCAGCCCGAGCGAGCTGAGCTTGGAGAGGTTGTTGTTGAACGCGCCGCCGCCTGCGCTGTAGCCGGTGCGTGACGCGATCTCCTCGACGCTGATCTCCTTGTCGCCCCAATCGATGATCACACGCAGGACAGCCGCCTGCGGGTTCGTCAGGGCGTCGAGGACGCACTTGTGCAGGTCGTCCAGCTCGACGCCCACCTCGGGCTCGGCGGTGTATGTCCAGCCGCTCTCGGTGAGCCTGACGGCGCCGGAGAGGCGCTCGATGAGCCCGCGCGACGAGAGGGCGCTTAGGTTGTTGTTGAAGGCCCCGCCCTTGGGCGAGTAGCCCGCGCGGAACGCGACCTGTCCAACGGTCGGCTCGGTGATGCCGATGACATACCACCACGCGAGCGCGTCGAGGATCTTGCGGTGCGGGTTGGTGAGGTCACCGAGCAACTCGGCGGGCGTCGAGGCTCCGCGTCTCGCCGGTCCGCCCGTGCGCAGGGTGGGGCTGGGGGTGGGTGTGGGGCGCGGGGAGGCGGGCCCGTCTATCCCGCCCTTGCCCTTGCGGGTAGGGGTTGATGATCCCGCGCCCTCGACCGCTTTCCTGACATGCCCATTGAGCCCCGGCGCCTTCCAGTCGTGCAGTGCGCCGATCAGCCCGCCGCGGAGCTGCTCGACCGATTCCTGCCACTCCCAATCCCGCGCGTCGAGCGCCGCCCCCACCGCACGCTCGACGAGCTTCTGCGGGTCGGGCATCTCGACTAGTGACGCAAGCTGCTTCTCGAGTTCGGCGATGCGCTTCTCGCGCGTCTTGATCGTCTCGCGGAGCTTCTTCGGGTCGTTGCGCTTCTGCTCTTCCGGGTCGGTCACCTTCGCGATCGCGGTGCGCAGCGCCGGGATGTCGAGCTTCTCCGGTTCCTTGTGCGTCGCGCCCGCCTCGGGCGTGGCTGAGCTGTCGTACGTGCTCCGGAGTTGAATCTGTTCGCGAGCGAACACGTCGTGATGAGGCGCCCAGACGAACGCCTCGCCGGTCCCGAGCTTCGCGAGCCCCTTGTTGAACTGCTCGCGCTGGCCCTGGTCGTCGTGGAGCTTGACCCACTCATCGAGCGCCTTGCGGTCGTGCGGCCCGACGTGGCGGTGCGCGATGATCGTCTCCGCCTGGGTGAGCACGTCCTTGTTCACGCTCGCCGCACGCTGAGAGATCAGCACGACGGCGATACCCGCCGCACGCCCGCGCCGCACCAGATCCTCTACAGCGCCCACGCACCGCGCGGGGTTCGAGCCCTTCCCGTCACCATCCCGTCCGTACGAGCGGATGGTCTGTGGGATGAAGGCGTCGCACTCGTCGATCACGAGCGTGAGCGGATCGCGCTTCGAGCCCTTTTCGTAGTAGAGCGTCTCGAAGAACTCGGTCATCATCCGCACCTGCGCGTTCTTGCGGAGGTGTCTGACCGAGAGCACAGCGGACGCCCGCCCGTTCACCAGCGCCTCGGCGATCGCCTTGCCCACGCCCGGCTCTCCGGGCAGGAGCTCGTCTCCGTGCGGGCCGCCCAGGATCGGGATGCCGAGCTTCGACGACTTGCCCAATGGGAGCATCTTGAGCCCCCACCACACGTCCGTCGGATCGATGACGATCACCTGCCGCTCGGCGTAGACCTGCTCGACCATCACGACGGCGGTGTTGGTCTTGCCCGATCCACGGATACCGAGCACGGCGCAGGTCTCGGAGTTGGCTTCCGGCGGGAGGGTGGTCTTGCCGAGCTTCATCGCAGCCGCTCCTCCCCGATGCGTTCGAGCGTCGCCGCCTGGCCCGGGCTCAGAGCGCGTCCCGCGCGCCGTTGCTTGTCGATCGAGTCCACAAACTTGACCTCCCAATCGGTGAGCCCCTCGTCGAGTTCGAGGAGCTGCTCCAACAGCATGAGCTGGTCTTCGCTCATCGGCCCTCTCCTACGTCCGCCGCAGCGTTCAGCATCCGCGCAACCCGCTTCGCCCCGAGCTTGTCGAACTCGATAGCGAGCATCCGGAAGTACAGCGCGAGATCCGTGCCTGGCGACTCGCGTCCGCCCTGGTGCATCGCTGTCGCGTGGTTGAGCGACACACGCTCCATCACGTCGAGCCACGGTTCCAGACAAGTCACGCCCGACTCTTCACCGGCGAGCACGATCAGCGTGCGTGGTAAATACCTCGCGCCTTCGTGTTCGTTGATCGCCTTCAGGAACTCGGCGACGTCGTAGATGGTCCGCACGGTCTTCACGACCTGCTCCTCTCGTCGTTGGGCAATGCAAGTTCGAGTCGTTGTCGCAGCGCGGCCCGGTCACGCTCGGCAGCATCGCGCTGACGGCGAGCAAGATCACGCTCAGCGATCGCCGCATCACGCTCACGCGACAGCTTCTCGATCTCCTGATTCAGTGCGGTGAATGCGTTGCTCATGCCCCGTTCCTCTCGTCTTCGCGTTTGGCGCACTCGTCGCAGAGCGCCATGCCGTCCGGCTCGTCATCGGGCGCGAGCGTCACGGGCCTGCCGCAGGTGATGCACGATTCCCAGTGCTCGACACCGGCTAGAGCCTGCCTGAGCACGTGGCGTATTCCGCCTGGCTGGAGTCTCCCCTCGTACCCGCCCGCCACCAGGTCCATCGCTGCCAACGCTTCTCTGCACGCCTCCGTTAGCTTGTCGCGTTGGGCGGCCAGGTGTGCGTTGTCCTTGAGCAGGTTGTCGAACGCTCTCGCTGTGTCAGCCCGTTCGCCCTCGGTGATCTTGTGGGCGGCCTCGGACTTGGCGAGAGTGTCGCGTAGTTTCTGGATCTCCTCTGCGGCGCGGCGCATTACGTCCGGCGTCATCACGCGCTGATTTGTGTCGCCGTGCTCGGCCCAGTGTCGAAGCTCCTGCACGATGTCGCTCACGCCACGCTCCTCATGTGCTCGTAGATCGCGCTCACCTTCGACGCGCGACGCTCGGGCTCGATGTACGGGATGCCCAGCAGCTTGAACGCCGCACGCTCGTCGGGCACGGGGATCGGGCGTCCGTCGGCGTCGAGCGGGTAGCCGCCGTCTGATGCCTTGTGTCGGCCCGCGAACTTCGCGCCATCGCGGTTGCGCAGGTGCAGGCTCAGGCACGCCTGGCCGAACTGGCGCGGGCCCGTGCGGATGAGCGACTGCCATCCCTGATTCCCGCGCGGTCCGGTGTCGTAGCGCCAGAGCTCCACGGTCATCGTCTGGTCGTGGTCCCGCAGGTAGGCGCGGAGCTGGCAGTACTTGAAGCCGGCGTTGGCGCCCTTCACGATCACGCCGCGCTCGGCGACCACGGGTTTGTTGTCCGGACAGAAAAGCGACGCCGGCTCACGCTCGGAGACAAAGCACTCGCGAATGCGTGCGAGCAGCGTGTCGGGCTCATCCGCTCGCGGCAGCGGGCAGAGCAGCTCGACGTCGCCCACCGTGCTCTCCTTCCGCCGGAGCGAGCCGACGATCGAGCAGTCCCCGTCGTCCAGGTCGAGCAGCCGCCAGACGTAACTGGCGAATTCCACGCCCCGCTCGTATGCCACGCGCGCGCCGGAGCTCATGCCGCCCTCCTCGCACGCACGTCAAGGAGCAGCAGGAAAGCACTGCTGCCGATCACCCACTCGGCATTGCGCACCTTCGACAGGTAGCTCGCGGAGAGCCCGGATTGTCGCGCGACCTCCCGGAGCGACGTGCTCTCGCTGAGCTCTTTGATGAGCTTCGGCCCGAGTTTCTCGAGGTCCTTGAGAATGCTCTGCCACTCTTTCTCGTGTTTGCGGATGGCGGCGGCGGTCGCGTCGTAACTCACCCCAGTTCCTCCGCGATGCGCGCGAGCACCTTGCCGATGTCTTCCTCGCCGCTCACGGTGACGCGGAGGTCTTCGAAGAGCGTGGTGGTCAAGCACCACCCACGCTTGTTCTTCCGCCAGAGCACGATCCATCGCGTGTGCCCGTTGGCCTCGGCATCACGAGCGGCCTGTACGCATGCGTCGTCGAGCAGCTTGGTGGCGATCTCGAAGTCGCGCTCGTTGCTCTTGACCTCGATCCAGAGCTTCGGCAAGTCGCGGCATACGACGTCGGGCTGGTTGGTGGTCTTGAGCTTGCCGCCGCTGACCTGCGAGGTGCGGTAGGCGTCGTGCCCCAGTTCCTTGAGCAGTTTGACGGCTTCACGCTCGCGCGTTGCGCCCTTGCGCTTGGAGGTCATGCTCATCGTGCGTTCCTCTTTGCTTTCGCGCGGGCCTTGGCCCACGTCTCGATCTCGTGCGGCGTGGCGTACGAGCACACGCGGATGGCGTCACGCAGCTCGTGAGGCTGCATGACACTGATGTGCGCCTTCGGCTCGCGGAGCGACAGGCGCTCGGCGAGCCAGGCGTAGCAGACCCCGCGGAACTTCCGCTGTCGATACCAGGGCATCGCCTCCCAGAGCGGGTCGAAGGCCTGGTGCGCCAGCTCGCGGAGCCGTGCGGTCGGGACGTTGCGGAGGTCCTCGGTCACGCGGCTTCCTGGGCGGGCTCTTCCTCGCCCATCTCCATCTGGTGCGGGTTGCTCAGGTGCCAATCGAAGAGCTTGCCGAGGTCCTTGGCCTCCTCGTTGAGCTGGTCGCGGTCCTTCGAGAGCTGGAAGTACTCGAGCGCCAGCTCGCCCTGCCGCTTGATGCCCGGGCGGCTCTCCGCGTTGATCTCGCGCGAGATCACGCCGAGCCGTTCGCTGATGCTTTTGCGCACCGCGCTGTTGTCGCGGAGTTCGGCCTGAATCTCCTCGATCGCGGCGCACTTCTCGACGGGCCACTGGGTCACGTCGATCGCGTCGCGTCTCGGTCTCTCGGCCACGTGCAGCTTGCCGTAGGGCACGGGCGGTGTGGCTCGGTTGACCTTCTTCTTCGCCGGCTTGTTCGTCATCGTAACTCCTTTCATGCCGCCATAGGCGCGGCCGGTCCGTTGATGAGCAGCACTTCCTCGCCCACGTGCCCCGACTGGAACCACGCGGACGGCCCCGACCTCGTCACGTTGTGTGTGCTCTTGTGCCGGTCGATGCGCAGCTTCGTCCAGCCCGGGTAGAGGTCGTCGAGCCTCGGGTCGTCGTAGTAGCTCACGACCACCCGCGTGTGCTGCTTCGCGTTGAGCGCCTCGGCGAGCCGGTCGTGATCGTCGGCTGCGCCGAAGAGCCCATCGCCGCCGGCGTCGGTGAAGTCGTGGATGTACGAGCAGTCACCGCTCCCGCGCGTCGAGCGCAGGTAGGGCGGGTCGGCGTAGATCGCGCAGCCCGGCTTGTCGTGCAGCTTGCCGATCAACTCCATGCCGTCTTCGCTGAGGATCGTCCACCGCCGCGCGCGCTCGACCCATGCGTCGATGCTCTCGCTCACTGAGCGCCATCGTCCGGCCGGGTCTCCGCCGCCGGGCCCGAAGCGCTTGCAGAGGCGGATCGTGCCCGTCTTGTTCGTGCCGCTGAACCCGTTCGGCCCGAGCCACTCCGCGACGAGGTACGCGAGCGCCCACTCGATGTGCGTGTCGGTGACCACCGAGGGCCGTTCGGCGAGCCCGACCTCGCGCAGCGCCCGCGACTCGGCGACGAGCGACTGGTGCAGTGCGTCGGCGCACAGCACGCGCTCGGCGCGCTCGGCGAGGTCTCCGCCGCGCGGCGAGGCGAGCACCATCGCGAGGTTCACTAGGTCACCGTTGAGGTCGTTCACGATGTGCGTCTGCACGTCGGGCATCGCGAGCGAGACCGCGCACGACCCGCAGAACGGCTCGACAAAGAACGCCGGCGGCTTCGGCCAGCAGACCTGGCGGACGATCTCGGGCGCCATCGAGCGCTTGCCGCCGAAGTACGGCAGCAGCCCCTTGATCGGCATGGGGGTAGTCATGCCGCGCACACCTCCTCCAGGAGCGCGATGCGCTCGCCGATCCATCGGACCACGGGGACGGGCATGGAGTTGCCAAGCGCGCGGTAGCGTCGCGAGTCGGACCCGGGCTTGCCGTTGAAGTCGATCGCGGTGTAGCCGTCGGGGAAGCCTTGGAGGCGCTCACACTCGACGGGCGTGAGCCGACGCACCGCCCAGCCGTCGAGCACGCCGTAGCCCCTGTTGTGCCGGTCCTGGCTCGCTTGGATCGCGCCCGATTCCGCGGTCAGCCTCATGTTCGTGAGGTCGACGACGCGCGTGCCGCGGTCGGTGCGCGTGGGCTCGATCGCGGTCAGTGCCGCCGCGTACTCGGCCTCGCGAGCTTCGAGGTCCGCGCCCTGCCCGTGCGCGGGTGCGATGTTGTACGCGACGCACGGGCGCATATCGGAGGTCGCGCCCGCGTTCGCGCCGTTGAGCGCGGGCGAGCACTCGACCATCGTGCCCCGCCCGTTGCGTGCGACGCGCGTCTGGAAGCACACAGCCGGCGGGTGCGCGCCGCGAGCGAGCGCGGGCGCGGGTGACCCTGGCGCACAGCGCGAGCGGTTCGCCGGGTGCGTCACCTGCGTGGGATCGAAGCATGTCAGCGTCGGCGCGCCGTCTTCGGCGATCTCCGCGCCGCCCTGCCCGTGCGCCATGACAGATGGCACACCATCTCCGCCACCGGTTGCGCGCAGCGTGTGCGTCGTGTCGCCATCGATCGCTTGGTTGTAGAGATCGACCGCCGCGATCAGGTGTCCCGCCTGGGCCTGGGTGTCGTCCGCGCCGCATGTTCCAACGCCGTGCGCAGTAAGGGCGGCAATGTGCGCCCCCTCCGCTCGGCCCGGCGCAGGATCCCCGCGCAGGCCCGCGCGCTCAAGAAGTACCGCGGCGGCACGCTGCCAGCATCCTCCAGCACACGCGACAACGAACACACGCTCCCGTCGCTGGGCCAGACCGAAGTATCGAGCGTCAAAGCTCCGGTAGGCCCACCCGTACCCGAGTTGCCCCAGCGCCCCGAGGAAGGCTCCAAAGTCCCGTCCGCCCGACGAAGAACGCACGCCGGGGACGTTCTCCCAGACCACCCACTCGGGCCGCAGCGCATCAACAAGTCGAAGAAAGACGAGGGCGAGGTTGCCACGCGGATCATCCATGCCCGCTCGGAGTCCCGCGACGCTGAACGACTGGCAGGGGGTTCCGGCGCACACGAGCCGAACAGGCTCATCGCTCCCGGGTCCGAATCGCGCACGGAGCTCGTCACGGTCGATCGCCTCCATGTCGCCCAGGTTCGGCACGCCCGGGTAGTGGTGCCCGAGCAACGCCGAGCAGTAGTCGTCGATCTCGCTCGTGAACGCCAGCTCCCATCCCGGCCACCCCCACCCACCCCATCGCGACCCCCACGCGACGGACGGCGCCTCGATGCCCGAGCAGAATGTGCCGTACCGCATCTTCATCGAATCTCCGCCCCCGCCGTCAAGCGGGCGCGGCCGATCGGGCGCGACGAGCGACCGGTTGGGAAAGACGGGGGCGGGACTCGAACCCGCAACTCCTGGCCGCACCGAGTTACCTCGGCCCCGGGTACCAGCGCCTCTGCCACTTGGGCTACCCCGTCTGTTGTGTCACTTCCTTCGCGGTGGCGCGAGCATGAATGCGAGCTTCTTCACGCCGATGTACTTCCGCATTGCGTTGCTCCTTTCGTCGAATCCCGCCCGCGCCGGTGTGGCGCGGGCGAGGGTGTTCAGGCCGGAGGGTCGGAGGGCGGCGGCGGGACGGGTGAGGTGGGCGGGGTGTGCGGTGGGGATGGTGGGGGCGGCGCAGGCTGCCAGAGCGCCTGGAGCCTCTCGCGCACCTGCCCGCACACGCGCTTGCGCTGCTCGCGCACCGCGTTGTGCTTGGTCTCCCCGATCTGCGCTTCCGCCGCGGCGATCGTCTCCTCGATCTCACGCCGGTCGTTCATGTACGCGACGCCCATCTGCGTGAAATCCCAGTGCTCGGGCATGGGCCGGCCCTGTGTGGTGAGCGGGTGCTCGATGAGCTTGATCGCTTCAAGGTTCTCGATCGCCGCGAGCACGCTCGTGGGTCGCACGTCGTCCTCGATGCGGCGCTGGCGGATGGGCTCCTCGGGCATGTCGTGCAGGTGCTGTTGGATGCGGAGCATGACGAGCAGCTCCGCGGCTTCGAGTCTTCGGACGTTGACGCGCATGACGCCTCCTTGCGTAAGGCTGGAATCCGCCCGCGCCTCGGTGAACGCGCGAGCGGAGTGGAGAGAGGCCCCCAACGAGGGGGCGCAGAGAGTCAGATCACGAGCGCGTCGACCATGTCGGCCAGACGGGCCCAGTCCGCAGGGTCCATCTCGTCGTGGCCGGTGCTCGGGTATTCGGCGGCCCAGTTGTCCTGCCAGGTCTTCGTGGCGCGCTCCACGTCGCCGTCGTGCTGCTGGATGTAGAACTTCCAGCACGACTCGCGGCTGTTGACGCTGGAGAGGTGGATGAACTCGCCGGACCGCTTCGACGGCGCGAGGTTCTCAACCTGCTTGCGATCAGCCGGCGGGGGTGAGTTGGGCGGCGCACTCGGTGGTGTCGCGGGCGCGGCCCGCGATGCGGGAGGCGATGCAGGCGGTGATGCAGGGGGCGATGCAGGAGGTGACGCAGGCGGAGTCGCGCCGGGCGGCGGAGCCACGGGCGAGCCACCAGGCACGGGCCCGCCGGCGTTCGCGGGCGAGAGCGCGCGCAGCTTGCTCCCGAGCCGTCCACTCACCGCACGCACATCGTTCGGGTCGGTCTCGCCGACGCCGCTTCCGCCCTCCCAGTCGTGCGGGTTGATCCACTTGATCTTCAGGCGGGTGTTGCCCTCGTAGGTCTCGTACGCCGTGGTGATCTGCACCTCGACGCCCTCCCATTTGCCAAGCCAGAGCGAGTCGATCGACGCGCCGTCCCAACCGAGCGAGTCCTTGAGCGACTGGATCTGCGCCTCGTTCAGGTCGCCGTTCTTCTTCTCGAGGAAGAACCAGCCCGTGATTTCGTATCCCTGCATCGCGTACCACTGCTGGCTCTCTTCGTGGTACCACTCCGTGGTCCGGAAGAGCATGACAAAGCACGCGAGGTTGTTCTGGCCTTTCTGTTGGAGCGACCACTCCACGGGGACGGCGCGGAAGCGGCCGTCACGATCGGGCAAGTTGCTCAAGGCTGTGCTCCCTGGTTTGCGGCGAGCTGGGCGAAGTACGCCCAGATCGCGTTGTCCTGGTTGTGTGCGAACGCGAACGGGTCGGCGAGGTCGCGGCTCTTGGCCATCGCCCACGGCGTCTCCGCCGGGTAGATGGTGCGGCTGCCGTGCCCCTTGGCCTTCCCGTCCTTGGTGACGACGTCGTACTTGATGAAGAGCAGGTGATCGAGCCACTCGCGCACGACGGCGCGGATCGATCCCTTGCCCGAGGTCGGATCGCTGAGCCTGGGCTCGTAGCGGATCCAGTCCTCGCCCTCCGGGTTGGGCACGCGGTTGGTGGTGTCGTGCATGAGCAGCACGATGTGCTTGCCCGAACGCCACAGCCGCTCAAGGTCGCCCAGGATCGGCAGGAAGGTGTCGTAGAGGATCGTGAAGCCCTTGCCGTACCCGTAGTCCTCGATGCGCTGGGCGCTCTTGCCCTGGCCCACCGGCACGGTCTCGTACATGTGCTGCTTGGCGAGCTCTTCGAGGCGCGTCATCGTGTCGATCACGACGGTGTCGGCGTCGGCCCAGAGCTCCTCAGTCTGAAGCGCCTGTCGCACGAGTTCGAAGGTCCACTCAACACCCTCGGGCAGCTCGACGCGATCGACATGGAGGCGCGAAGTCCCGCCCTCGATGTCGATGAACTTCGGACGCGGGGCGAGCGCGGCGAGCGTGCTCTTGCCGATGCCGCCCGGGCCGTAGATGCCGATGCGCTCCGCCTGGCGTCGTGCGCCCGACGACTTGCCGAAGGTCACCTTCGTGCCGCTGGGCGCCGCGGCGTTGCCGCTGCGCGCCGGTGGCGGCGGCGGTGGTGGCTTCTTGTTCTGAGGGGCGGGCGGGGCGGTCGCTGGTGTGGGCGCCATTTCAGTCCTCCGTTTCGGGGGTGGGGGTGGGGTCCAGTTCGGGGTGAATCGAGGTGGTGAGCCGGACGTACCCGCGCGGGGGCGGGCCGGCGGGATCGACACGGTCCGAGCACACGGGCAGGTACGCGCAGGGGAAGGGCGCGTTGCACGCCCCGGTGTTGCGGTACCAGCCGCCCGATCGCTGCATCGCGCGGAGCGTGGTCTGCTGCTGCCAGAGTTCGAGGCGCAGCTCGTCGAGGTCCGCTTCGAGTCGCGGGATCTCGCGGCGTGCGTAGTAGAAGTCGGGACGCTCACCGATGTCGGTCATGAGCCGCTCGGCGTGCATGGTGAGCGTCTCGCGCTCGGTGTTGTGGAGCTTCTGTTGTGCCTTGGTCAGCTTCTTCGGCGCGATCGAGGGCTTGCGCGTCACGTCGTAGAGCACCGTCGCGCAGTCGTACCCGAGCTCGCGGGCCGCGAGGATGTAGACGCCGATCTGCTGATCGAGCCGGAGCCTGCGCCAGTAGTCGCTTTCGGCGCTCACGTCGTCGCCGGTGGTCTTGTACTCCTCGACGGCAAGGCGTCCGTCTTCGAGTTTCACGATGGCGTCGATCTTGCCCGCGAGCCGGAAGAGCTTGGATTCGGCGCCGGTCTTCGGGTTGCGCAGCGGGATCTCGAAGTGCAGCTCCGCCGCGACCACCTCGCGTCTGACGGCGCCGTACCGCCAGAACCAGCCCGAGACCATGCACTTCACGCGGGTCTGCTCGAGGCGCCAGTCTTCGATCAGCGCCCACGCCGGCACGTCCTTGTAGAGCTTATCGATCGCGACGTACGCCTTGCTCGGATCGCCGGTCTCGTTGAGCACCTGGAGCCCGGTGTGGTACGCGGTGCCGAAGCGCAGCGCCCTGGAGGGGCGGTCGGGCACGAGCCCGTGCTCGTATCGGAGCTGGTGCTTGCGTGGGCAGGTGCGGAAGCAGGCGAGGCGCGAGTGGGTGAGGATGTGCTCGCCCCGCCCCACGTCATCCACTGCACCCACCCCAGGCTCCGCCGGGGGTGAAGCGAGCGCCTCGCGTACCTTGCCGACGTCGAACTTGCGTGCGGTGGTGGTCATGCTCCACCTCCCGCATGCTCCGGGTGGTTGAGACGGAACTGATCCCTCTCGCAGGCCTTGGCAAAGAGCTTCGCGCCGTAGCAGATGAGCGATGCGATCACGACTTCATCAATCACCTGGTTCGGCTCGCGCGCTGCGACCGCACAGCGAAGCCCCCAATCCTGAAGTTCGAAATGGCGAGAGGTAACCTCCAGGGAGACAGTCTCTAGGGGACTGTGTCGCGTCGCGACGCACGCCTCGGGAAGCACAAAGGCCTCGAAGCGACGCCTACCGGCTTCCGTCACTTTCACATGTGTGACCAGTTCAGCAGCGCGGAGAACCGGCGCAACGCAATCGACCATCTGCCGCGCTAGCGATCCGTTGTGTGTCCGGAGCTTGCTGATCGTGGCGTCTCGCTCGCGAAGCGCCTTGCGGTGCTTGCTCGCCTGGGCGAAGACGATCGCCAGCATGAAGAGCGGGAAGACCGCTCCAACGATGATGACAATGGTCATGCGCCACCTGCTTTCGCCCGTTCGCAGTTCGAGCGAATGCCGTGCATGAGTCCGACGAGCGAACAGAGCGCGGAGACTCTGATCTGGAGGTCGTCGGTCTTGACGAGCTGCTCTAGGCTGCTGAGCATCTCGCCAACACAGGTCCCGTCGAATCGCGGAAGAAGATCGCGTAACTCTGCCTCGTGCTGATCGAGACGATGTTCCAACTGCGTTTGCCATTGCTCGAAGTTGGTCATGCCGCGCCTCCCGCGAGCTCGCAGAGCACGGGCTCAAGCTCGGCGTAGATGGCGTCGCACGCGTCGCGCCACTTCTTCGCCAGGTGCAGGGCGATCCACAGCGCATCGCACTGCTCGCGCGAGTCGCAGATCACAACCCCCGAGGCGAGCGTGACGCGTTCGGTCTCGACGACGGCGAAGGTCTTGCCACCGACCGCCGCCTCGGTGCGCATGCTGATCGAGAGCGGCGGCTTCATGCCCCACCGCCCGCGATCGCGCCGAGCGGTTCACGCTCACCGAGGAACTGATCCCGAAGGTGATCCATCTGGGCGTCGAGGTCGCGCTGCCGGTCGTCACCGCACGCGCATTCGTCGGGCGATCGCCGGCAGTCGTCGCAGATCACCTGCTCGCGGCCGTTGCACGCGCTGGTGACGAAGCGGTCGGGCAGCTCGTCTGAAAATCCCGTGCGGGGGGAGCACGAGGTGCGATCGGCTTTGGAGCTAGCCTCCTGCCCTCGTGGCTCCTCTCCCCCAACACGGCACTCCGTTGGGCCCATCGGCCCGGTCATCTCATCGAACGGCTCGACGTCCATCTCCGCGATGAGCCGATCGCGCAGCACGCGGGCGCAGTCCCCGCAGCACCCGATCCGGCTCGCCATGCCCGGCGCACGCACGCGGAGGTA
Source organism: Phycisphaerae bacterium (assembly GCA_030429485.1). GTDB lineage: Bacteria > Planctomycetota > Phycisphaerae > Phycisphaerales > UBA1924 > JAUIFD01. The sequence continues at coordinate 40,503 of JAUIFD010000007.1, forward strand.
GGAGCGGTCTTCGAAGAGCTTGCCCGCGCAGCCCTCGTACTCGCACCCCAGCACCCGCTCAGTCGCGGAAGCGTGATGCACCTCGGTGGTGATGCCGAGTTGTGCGGCGAGTTCGGCGTGCTCGTCGGTGATAGTGAGGTGCGTCACGACGCACCGCCCTTCGCCTTGGTGACGATGCTTCGGCACTTTTGGGCGATTGACCTGGCTCCGCGAGCAACATCACCAGAGTCGGCCCCAAAGAACGCGAGTTCCTTCGCTGCGCTTTCGCACGTCGCGATGAGGTCCGGCAGCGCGAGGATCTGCTGCGCTCGCTTCTCCGCTTCGTCCTCGGTCGCGCCGAAGACGACGATCGCCCCCTGGTGATCGTCGACGTCGATGCAGCGGAACGGGTACCTCGGAGTGTCTTTGTGAAGGCCCCGGACGTACTCGTGCATCTGCTCGCTGGACAGCCTCAGTTCCATGACGCGCTCCTTCCTCGGCCGCGCCGGGCCCGGGCGTCCCGACCCCGGGTGGGGCGGGGCGCGCAGGCCCGGCGCGAGCCGGGCCCCGGCGTGAGCCGGGCAACACGACCGGAGTCGCGCTGAGGGCGCAGAAGCGGACCACGGCTACGGGCCGTCGTCGAATGGCGGATTGGTGTGGTGCCCCTCAGCACGCCGGTCTCCTGGCCTGCGGAGCCGGAGGAGACGTGCGGCGAGGTCGAGGGCAAGCAAGGCGATCTCGATCACCTCATCTTGCCCAGGTTCGGAGAGGCCGCGGTGGGATTCGAACCCACGCGTCAACTCTGAACCCCCTGCCGCGGGCTCCTTGGCGCCCGCAGGTCTGACAGATTTAGCGTGCATCGGGCCATGCGTCAAGTCTCCTTCAACATCTTCCCCATCTTTCTCACCCCGCTGCATCCTGACCACGTGCTCCCTGTTGGTCACCCCGCCGCGTGTAAGTGCGGTGAGGACGCCGTTGATCGCGGGGGCGTCCAGGAGCGCCCGCAGCGCCCGCTCGTCCACGACGTCGAGGTAGCGGTCGAGCATCCGCGGGTCCTCGTGCCCGGTCAGTCCGGCGATGTCCTCGCTCGCCGCGCCGCGCACCTTCGCCGCCGTCGCGCCGCCCTTGCGGAAGAGGTGCCACCGTCCGCCGCGCCCCTTCGCGTCGCGCAGCGGCACGCCCGCGCGGGTCAGGTCCGCGGCGAGCGTCTCGTGCGCCACGCCCTGGAAGACCCGATCGCTCGGCTTCGGTTTGCCCCTGAACTTCCGGAGGTTATCGAGCGCCGCGCACGCCTCGGCGTGCAGCGGGATGGTGCGCCTCGCGCCCGTCTTGCCCTTGATGTCCGCGGCGCGCAGCTCGCCCTCACCGACGTCCGCCCATGTCAACCGCATCGCTTCGGAGTAGCGCATCGTCGTGTGCCACAGCACGAGGTAGAGCGTCGAGCGGTTCGGCCCCAGCGCCCTGGCCCTGCCGTCGGTGCGCTCCATCCACTCCGCCGCCGCGACCACCCTCGAGGCTTCCTCGGGCGTGAGCGCGCGAGCGCCGGGCCCCTCGTCGCACTTGCGTGCCACGGGCATCCGCACGCGCCGGAGGTCGTGCCCCGACAGGCGCTCGGTCTCCACGAGCCAGTCGGCGAAGCGGATGAGCTCGCTCGCCCGGTTGCGGATCGTGCGGGCCGCGAGGTGCTCACGGCCCTGCATCCAGCGGCGGAGGGCGGCGGGGGTCAGGTCCTCCGGACGGCGGGCGCCGATCTCCCGGCAGAGTCGCCGGACGTTGATCGCGGAGTTCTTCGCGTGGCTCTCCCGGACGCGATACCGCCCGAGCAGCTCGCCCCGCCAGAGGTCGAGCAGCCCGTCGAGCGACCCGGCGTCGTCCGCGGCGTCCATCCGCTCAGCGTTGTGGTGATCGGGCCTTGCTTCCAACAGCCTTGTGGCGGTCAGCGCGATTTCGAAGGTCTCACCCGGCCCGATATCAAGCAAGACCCGGAGCCTCGGAAACTCCCCCCCACGCTGGGTTTGGCGTGGTCCCTCACCTCCGCGCATCGGCCGAGTGTGAGGGTATGGTTAGTATTGTGCAAGGATGTGTGTGCCCGGCAGGTGAAGCTGGGCAGCAGGGGCGGACGGGGCGAACTGTGCGGTGGATGGGCGGTGGATGATTACCCGTCCGTCACGTCAAACCCGACAAGCCGAGCGAGTTGGACGGCGGTGCGATAGAGGTCTTCACCCCGGGCCCGCCAGTGCTCCTGCCCGTCGGTCGCGACGATCAGCCACGCGTCGCCGTCCCGGTCGGCGGTGATCTTGAGCTTCATGCTGTCGCGGATCGTGGCGAGCAGGATCTCGGCGTCGTGGTCGGTCACCCGGTCAGCGTACTCCGGCGTATCGCGACTGCCGCCGCTCCCGCACGATCGCCCACGCCTGGCGGTACCGCTCGACGTACTTGCTCCGCACCGCCTCACGCTCCTCGGGCGTGTTGGCGTTGCCCAGTGCCGCGGTGAGCACGTCGCGCAGCAGGCTCTCGGATGGCTCGAACGCGGGGTGGTCCTCGCGCAGCGCGTACGCGGCGTTGGCCTCGCCCATGCCGCCCTGGCGGATGGCGGCGAGGGTCTGCTCGGCGGTGAGCCCGAGGCGCATGGCGGCCTGCGCATCGAGCTGGAGCTCGCGGTAGATCTCCGCGCGGTTGTGCTCGACGGTCTCGATCGCGTCAGCAAGCTCCTCGGCGCTCACCTCGCGCGCGTCGCGGAACTTCTCGTTGAAGATCGCCGCGTTGTCGCGCAGCCGGCTCTGGTAGCGGCGTGTGTTCCAGACCATCGCTTCGCGCGGGTGCGTCGCCGCGCGGCGCTGCCCGGTCATCATCGCGATCGCCTCATCCTCGGCGTTGTACGCGCGTCCGTATCGGTTCACCTCGTCGTTCACGCCCTTGGCGATGCGGTCGATCGAGCGGAGCGTGCCCGGCGTGAAGGCGTCGGCGATGTGCGTCACCATGCCCGCCATCCGCTCGCCGGCGGGCGCTTCGGGATTCCACACCTGCCCCCCCTCGCTCTTCTGGTTCCGCGCCACGTCGAGCAGTCGCTGTCCGAGCAGTTCCTCGCTCG
>JAUIFD010000192.1 GCA_030429485.1 Phycisphaerae bacterium
CGACAGGCGGCGCGGACCATCAAGCCTCTACGGACACCCCGCCTGATACACCGCGAGGAACGCGAAGAAGTCGTTGGTGTTGATCGCGCCCTCGCCGGTGAAGTCGGCGCGAGGATCTTGGGCCTGGTAGTACGTCAGGAACTGGAAGAAGTCGTTGGTGTTAAGGACGCCATCGAACGTCAGGTCGACGTCGCACGGCACGAGCAGGCAGGCAAGGTCGCCGCGCCCGGAGTTGAACTGCGGCAGGATGTTGGGCAGGAGCGAGGTCGGTGTGAAGTTCCCGGACGCGTCGACGTTCTGGAGATCGTCCGAGCCGTTGACCTCGAAGACGTACATGCGATCGCGCCCGGCCGTCGGCGCGAAGGCCGCACCGACGAAGAACTGGGCGGGAGTGGTCGGATCGGCGCCCGCCTCGTCGCACATGCCCGTCGCGGGGTCGATCGTGTAGAACGTGGCGTTTGAGACCAACCACATTTGCCCAGTGATTTGAAGGGCGAGATCGGCGCCGGTCGAGACATCGACCGCATCGCTCGTGGTGTGTGTGCCGATGGGAGCGCCGACCACCGCGCCGGTCTGGGGATCAATCTCCAGGATCTCATCGCGCGCGGCGTCGACAGCCCAGAGTCGGTCGTCGGCGTCGAAGGCCGCGCCGCGGATGTCGCGCCCGTCGTGCCGCGCCCCGACCAGCGTGCCGACCGCCGTTGCCGCGTCGAGGTGCATGAGCGTCGAGCCCTCGGCCTCAAGCCGGAACGCGACCGTGCCATGGCTGGACGAGATGGCGAGCGCGTCGGCATCAACCTGCCCGACGCCGGGCACGGAGATCGTGCCGTGGTTGGTCAGGCTCCCGCCGTTGTTGTCGAAACTGAAGAGTACCGCCGGCGCGCTCGATGGATCGGACGGCTGCGCGTTGGACTTGATGCCGTAGATCTGCCCGAGCGCGGGTGCGCTGATCGAGCACACTGCGGCAACGAGTATGGGCGTGAGGTCTGTCGAGATAAGGCGGGCGGCGATGCGGTGCATGAGAAACTCCTGTCAGCGACCGGACTCGGCGTGCGTGTCGGTACCCTCTGAGGGGTGTCCAGTCATGGTCGTGGCGAGCAAGGCGCAAGGCAAGGGTCAACTCTCCGGCAGCCCCGCGGCACGCCGCCAACTCGCCGATAACCCGCCTGAACCCAGAGCGGGACGCCTCGACGTCGCCATCACACGCCCGCCTACGGACACCCCGCCTGATACGCCGCGAGGAACGCGAAGAAGTCGTTGGTGTTGATGGAGCCATCGCCGCCCGGAGGTGAGAAGTCGGCCGCGGGACTCTGCGCCTGGTAGTAGGTCAGGAACTGGAAGAAGTCGTTGGTGTTCACGGCGCTATCGCCGTCGGGCGGTGGCGAGAGGTCGGCGGGGCACACGGAGTCAGGTGCCGGGAAGAACCGGACCTCCGTGATGAAGATGCCGTCGCCGTGGGCGCCGGGGCCGGAGACCTCGACACGGGCGATGCGGCCGAGCTCGTCGGCGACACCCATGAAGTAGAGATTGTTCAACTGGAAGTTGAACGCGACGGCATCGAACGAGCCGAGGGGAATGTCCGATGCGTCGAACGCCTCGATGTGGATGCCGTTGTCACCCCGAGGGTTGTAAAGATCACTGAACATCAGGCCTGCGCCCGCGACGGGCTGAGCGAACGTCATGAGCAGCGATGTCGAGTTCAACCTCCCACGGAGATAGGTCTCGAATCCCATCGGCCCCTCGCCGCCCGAGCACGGGCAGTCAAGGCTGCCGCTCGCGGCACCGGTTCCGGAGTCCGCGGTCCACGCGTCGCCTTGGAGCGTGACGCCGGTCGCGCCGAGGTACCAGTCGGCGATCAGCGGCCCGGCGGGGTGCGCGTCGAAGTTGATGTCGTCGTTCACCGCGTAACCGCGTGTGCTCGCCCAGTTCGAAAAGTCCGTGCTGTTGCCGACGGCGTTGTCCACGAAGCCCACAACCTGAGCGCACGCCATGCCGGCAGAGCCCATCGCCACCGCAACGACCGCGGCTCCTGTCGAGGTGTGCATCATCATGTTCTCCTTCTGCGCGGTTTGGAGCGAGCTTCACAACTCGCGATGACAAGACCCTACGGGCACCCCGCCTGATACGCGGCGAGGAAGGCGAAGAAGTCGTTGGTGTCGAGCGCGCGGTCGCCGGTGAGATCGGCGTGGCACGGGGGGCACGCGGCGGGGTTCCGGGGATCGCGTGGGTCGAGTTTCTCGGCACACGCGACGGCGCGGGCGCGGCGGTGGACGACTTCCGCTTTGAGTTGCCCCTCGACGCGCAGGTCGGCGCCGCCCACGTCGGGCTTGGTCATCGAGTCGATCAGCACGCCGTCGGTGTCGTAGGCGTTGAGCGTCACGTCAAGCCCGGAACCCCCCGTGAGGTCGATGCGGAGCGAAGCCCAGCGCGCGAGCGCCGGTTCGGTGGGATCGGCGGGACCGACGAACCGCGCCACGATCGGGTGGGCCGGCGCGTAGGTCAGGATGTCGGGCGCACGCGAGCCGCCGATCCCGTTGATGCCGCTGGGGGCGTGGGTCGTGCCGAGCTCCACGACCGCGACGTAACCCAGGGAAGAGCTGAACACAACGCCCTGGCCCGCGAACGCGTCGGAGAGGCGGGACTCGACGGGGATCGTCCGCCCGGCCCGGAAGTCCATCCCGTCAAGACCCTCGAAGTCGAGATGCACCGTCTGCCCGAGCGAGGCTCCAGTGGCGGCAGCCACAACAGCCGCTGCGAGTCGGCGGGCCTTGGTCGTCATCCGGAAGCCCTCCCTTGGCGAGCCCCATGCTCTCGGGAGGGGCCAGCTGATGCAAGAACGACACGCCAGAAACGCGCCGACCCCCGCCTCTGCACCAGCCAGCGGGCGACGCGCTCCAGCATCCGCCCGCCGGGGAGCCTCGACCCCCTCCTGCGCCCACAGCCACGCGCGCCTCTGGTAGGCTGCGCCGGTTGGTCAAGCCGGCGCGGCTCGTCGGCACGGGAGACCGAACCATGCGCCGCTTCCCCCTCACCCGCCTCGCAGCGCTCGCGTCGTTCGCGGCCCTCGCCCCCACGCCCGCGCTCGCCCAGGACGAGCCCGACTTCAACCGCACCAAGCTGCCCATCGAGCAGCAGCCGTTCAAGGGCAAGATCGGGGTGCGCACGGTTGACTCGGTCAAGGACTTCCCGGCCGAGGTGGCCGCGCCCGAGGGGGCGCCCAACGTGCTCATCATCCTGACCGACGACGTCGGGTTCGGCGCGAGCAGCACCTTCGGCGGGCCCATCCCCACGCCCACGTTCGACCGGCTCGCGCAGGCGGGCGTGCGGTACAACCAGTTCCACACCACGGCGCTGTGCTCGCCGACCCGGGCCGCGCTCATCACCGGGCGCAACCACCACACCGCCTCCACCGGCATCATCATGGAGGGCGGCGTGGGGTATCCCGGGTACAGCACGCTCGTCCGCAAGTCGTGCGGCACGATCGGGCAGGTGCTCAAGTACAACGGGTACAACACGTCGTGGTTCGGCAAGAACCACAACGTGCCCGACTGGCACTCTTCGCAGGCCGGGCCCTTCGACCTCTGGCCGACGGGTCTGGGCTTCGAGTATTTCTACGGCTTCGTGGGCGGCGACTCCAACCAATGGTCGCCCGCGCTCGTCGAGAACACGCGCCCCATCGAGCCCCCGCACCCCACCGACGACGACGCGGACTACATCTTCGACGAGGACATGGCCGACCGCGCGATCTCCTGGATCCGCATGCAGCACGCCGTCGCGCCCGACAAGCCCTTCTTCTGCTACTACGCCACCGGCACCGCGCACGCCCCCCACCACGCGCCCAAGGACTGGATCGACAAGTTCAAGGGGCAGTTCGACCAGGGGTGGGACGAGGTGCGCAAGGAAACGCTCGAACGCCAGAAGATGCTCGGCGTCGTGCCGCGCGGCACGCAGCTCACCGAGCGCTCACCCGGCATCCCCGCGTGGGATTCGCTCGACGACCGCCAGAAGGAGGTCTACGCCCGGATGATGGAGGTCTACGCCGCGGCCCTCTCGCACGCCGACCACCAGTTCGGGCGCATCATCGACGCGATCGAGGAGTCGGGCGAACTCGACAACACGCTCATCATCTACATCCAGGGCGACAACGGCGCCAGCGCCGAGGGCAGCGCTCAGGGCCTGCTCAACGAGATGACCTTCTTCAACAACCTCAAGGAGGACTTCGAGGAGGTCTACAGGCGCAGGGACGAGCTCGGCGGGCCCATGACCTTCAACCACTACCCCATCGGGTGGGCCCACGCCATGGACAGCCCCTTCCAGTGGACCAAGCAGGTCGCCTCGCACTTCGGCGGCACGCGCAACGGCATGGTCATCTCCTGGCCCGCGCGCATCACGCGCACCGGCGGCGTCGCCTCGCAGTTCCACCACGTCATCGACATCATGCCCACCATCCTCGAAGCCACCGGCCTCCCGGCGCCCGACTCCATCGACGGCATCACCCAGGAGCCGATCGACGGTGTCAGCCTCGCCTACACCTGGGATGACAACGACGCCGACGCCCGGCGCACCACTCAGTACTTCGAGATGTTCGCCAACCGCGCGATTTACGACAACGGGTGGGTCGCGTGCACCACGCCCACCACGCCGCCGTGGGTCAGCGTCGCGGAAGCCGTCGACGTCGTCGACGGGTACGAGTGGGAGCTCTACAACATCGCGGACGACTTCTCGGAGTCGCGGAACCTCGCGAAGGACAACCCCGACAAGCTGCGCGAGCTGCAGCGGCTCTTCTACATCGAGGCCGTCCGCCACGACGTGCTTCCCCTCGACAACTCGAAGGTCGAGCGTCTCGACGTCAACAACCGACCCAGCCTCACGCGCGGACGCGACACGTTCACCTACTACGACGGCATGACCCGCATCCCCGAGGGCTCGGCCCCCGATCTCAAGAACAAGTCCTTCGGCATCTCCGCCGTCGTCGACGTGCCCGAGGGCGGCTGCGAGGGCCTGCTCATGACCCAGGGCGGGCGCTTCGCGGGCGTCGGGCTCTACGTGCTCGAAGGCAAGCCCGTGTTCTGCTACAACCTCTGCGACGTCGAACGCTACACGGTCGAATCGCCCCAGGCCCTCACGCCCGGGCGCCACGTCGTGACGCTCGATTTCAACTACGACGGCGGCGGGCTCGGCAAGGGCGGGCAGGCGACACTCTCGATCGACGGCAAGGCCGTCGCGTCGGAGAAGATCCCGCAAACGATCGCCTTCCGCATGTCGCTCGACGAGACGCTCGACATCGGCGAGGACACCGGCACGCCGATCACCGAGGACTACCAGGTGCCCTTCAAGTTCACCGGCGAGATCGAGAAGGTGACCATCAAGATCACCGAGCACCACCTCACGGAAGAGCAGCTGCGCCAGTACCGCGAAGCGCAGGCCAAGGCCGCGCTCTCGCGGTAGGCGACCACCTCACCGGCGGGCGAGGCCCTCAACGAGCGGCGCTAGTACTCCAGCACGCGCCCGAGGGTCTTCGCCTCGGTCACCCACTTCGTGCAGTCGGCCTCGGTCGGCACCTTGCGCACCAGCTTCTTCTCTTCGTTGATCTCCGCGAGCTTCGCCGCCAGATTGCCCGGCGAACGCTGCGCGAGCTCGGGCACGGTGTCCACGCCCGCCTTCTCGAGCAGCTCGGCGTACTCCGACCCGATGCCGCTCACGCGGTAGAGATCGGCCATGTTCGCGAACTTCAGAATCTGCCCGTCCGAGAGCCCGCTCTTCTCGGCGAGCGCCTTGCGGTCCTTGGGCGTCTTGCACGCCTTGAGCAGCGCGTCGGTGTCTTTCACACCCGCGTCGCGGAGTTTGGCGCCGAGCACCTCACCGATGCCTTCGATGTCCTCGATCTTGTAGTTCGCCATCTGCAATCTCCTTCATGGTTAGACGCCCATCGCGACAGGCTCGCGATCGGTCAGGATCGTCGCCGCGGTCTTCTCCACGACTTCATCGGTGCTCACGCCCTCGGCGAGTTCGGTGAGGCGGAACAGCTCCACCTTCTCGTCCATCTCCAGCACGCAGAGGTCGGTGATGATCTTCCGCACGCACCGCTGGCCCGTCAGCGGGAGCGTGCACTCGGGCACGATCTTGGACACGCCCTTCTTGTTGCAGTGCTCCATCATCACCACGACGTTCTCGACGCCGGCGACGAGGTCCATCGCGCCGCCCATGCCCTTGACCATCTTGCCCGGGATCATCCAGTTGGCGATGTCGCCGTGCTGGCTGACCTCCATCGCGCCGAGGATCGACACATCGACGTGCCCGCCGCGGATCATCGCGAAGCTCGACGCGGAGTCGAAGAAGCTCGCACCCGTGCGCGCGGTCACCGTCTGCTTGCCCGCGTTGATCAGGTCGGCGTCGACCTCGGCATCGACGGGAAACTCGCCCATCCCAAGCAACCCGTTCTCCGACTGCAGCCACACGTCCACGCCATCAGGAATGAAGTTCGCCACCAGCGTCGGCATGCCGATGCCGAGGTTGACGATGAACCCATCCTCAAGCTCGCGGGCCGCACGCTTCGCGATCTGATCTCGATCCAACGCCATCGCGCTCTCCAGCCACCCCACGCCGATCGACCTCAACGCCCCACTGTACCC
>JAUIFD010000193.1 GCA_030429485.1 Phycisphaerae bacterium
GAGCCCTTGCCACTCTCTTAGCTTCGACTTCCGTGCTGCAATGAACTCAGCACTTGCTCCCTTGTTCTTCATGTACTCCCATGGATCGGTGGACCGTCTGTCACTGTTGCAGACGCTACACGCGGGCAAACAGTTGGCGACCGAGTCACTTCCGTCATGTGACTTTGGGATGAAATGCTCCCAAGTCCAGTTACTCTCGCATAGCTCGCCGCAATAAAAACACATGCCACTCCAGAACTCGAGAGTTACGCACTTCAACAGGTCACGCTGAGCACGCTTCTCTGCCGCAACCCTCGCTTCTACTTGTGCTTTGGCAACCTCTTCAAATGTCCTGCCGCCCGCGATAGCAGTGTCCAGCCATGCAATCCCCGGCGTGCACCTCTCTGGTTTCTTGTTCTGCGAGGCCATCAATCCACCTTCGGCAACGTCAGACCATCCTGGTCCTGATACTTCCCAGCCTTATCCGCGTAGCTCACTTCGCACACCTGCTCGCCGCGCAGGAACACGAGCTGCGCGATCCCCTCGTTCGCGTACACCTTCGCCGGCAGCGGCGTGGTGTTGGAGATTTCGAGGGTGACCTTGCCGCGCCATTCCGGTTCGAGGGGCGTGACGTTCACGATCAGCCCGCACCGGGCGTAGGTGCTCTTGCCGACGCAGATGACGAGCACGTCGCGCGGCACCTCGATGGTCTCGACCGTCTCGCACAGGGCGAACGAGTTGGGCGGGATGATCACGTGGTCGCGCCCCGTGCGCTCGACATCGACCTCGACCATGAAGTCGTCGGAGAAGCGCTTGGGATCGACCACCGCCACGTCGCCGGTGGACGGCGTCGCGGTGAAGATCTTGAACCGGGACCCGACGCGGACGTCGTACCCGTAGCTGGAGACGCCGTAGGAGATCCGCCCGGCCCGCTTGACGGCCGGCTCGAAGGGCTCGATCCCCACCAGGTCACGGATTTGGGTATCACAAAGTACGGACACAGCGCCACCTCCCCCGGAGGATCTCCGGGGCTCACCAGATCACCGAAGTTCGTATTCTACACGGTGTTCTTGCCAGTTCCCATCCCGCTGCGAGCCGGAATGCTCGGTGCAGCGGGTCGTGATGATACCACAACAGAGTGTGGTATCGACCGCGCGCAAGTGCCAAATGCAGTAGTTGACAGGCTCTCTACTTGTGCAAGACCTATAACCGCAGGCAAATCAAGCACTTGCGCTCGATGTGAAAACTGCGAATCCCGCTCTCGCGCCACGATGTGGACATTCCCGCGGCCGAAACCCCCCACCACTAGATATGGGGCTCTCCCTGGTATCCAGGCACGCACCACCGGCCCTCCGCCGCACGCGAAGCGGTGTACCGCGCTCGGACCCAGCCCCGCAATTGTGGTGCGCCTCGCTCGCGGCGCACGCGCGCATGACCGGGGGCGCCCGACTCCACGCGCCTGGGCTCATACGGTTACCTTGAACGCCTCGGATGGGGCAGGAGCCGACGATGACCCGCCGCACCCCCGCCGCCCTCTCACTGACCGTTGCCGCGACGCTGCTCGGGACCTTGCTCGTCGCGTGCTCGGGATCGGGCGAGAAGGTGACGCCCAACCTCACCATTACGCCGCGCAACACCGACCCGCTCGTGCGCGGCACGATCGGCACGATGGCGACGACCACCGCCGGGCAGCCCGTGCTCGTCTCCGGGTACGGGATCGTGGCGGGGCTCAACGGCACGGGGGGCGGCGTGCTGCCCGAGCCGATCGCGGTGACGATGGAGCGCGACCTCGCGCTGCGTGGCGTGGGACGCGCCGCGACGCTGCCGGAGAGCTCGCCGCTGCGCGATCCGCTCACCGGGCGTCCGAAGACGCCGCGCGAAGTGCTGGAAGACCCGAACATCGCGGTGGTGCTGGTGCAGGGCGTGATGGCGCGCGCCGCGCCGGGGGGGTTCGAGTTTGACCTCGCGGTGCGTGCGCTCAACGCGACGTCGCTGATTGGCGGCACGCTCTGGACGACCGACCTGAATCTCGGCCCGCCTTCGAACTTCGGCGAGACGCACACCCGCCGCCTCGCGACCGGACAAGGGCCCGTGTTCGTCAATCCGTTCGAGGACCCGGCCGCTCCGGCTGGCGACGCGAGCGGGCGCGTGCTCGCGGGCGGCGTGGTGACTGATCCGCTCGCGGTTCAGATCGCGCTCGATCCGCCTTCGTACTCACGTGCGCGCCAGGTCGAGACCGCGATCCGGTCGCGATTCCCGCGCGGGCGCTATGACGAGGGCCCGGTCGCTCGCGGGCGTGACGACCGGCTGATTGACCTGAACATCCCGTTCCAGTGGCGCGATCGCCCGTCGGAGTTCCTGCGGGTGATCGAGCACATGCAGGCCGACACGATCTATCCCGAGACGCACGCACGCCGGTACCTGGCCGCGGTGCGGGACGATCCGGCGCGCGCACAGACCGTGTCGATGCTGCTTTGGGGGCTCGGCGCCCCGGCGGTGCCGTTTGCGCGCGAGTTGTATGACGATCCCGACCCGCGCCTCCGCATGACCGGGCTGCGCGCGGGCGCGAAGCTCGGCGACGCGATGTCCGCGGAACAACTCGCGAAGTTGGCGACGCAGTCCGGGGCGTATCAGCTCGAGGCGATCGTGCTGCTCGGGCAACTCGACTCTGGCCCCTCGACCGATCAGGTGCTGCGCGAGCTTGCGGCATCGGGCCCGCTGACGGCGCGGGCCGCGGCGTATGAGGCGCTGGTTGCGCGCGCAACGCGGATCGAATCCGGCTCGCTCGCGCAGATGAACGCCTCGCGTTATTTGCAGAACGCCGATCGACACGCGACACCCGCGATGGAGGAACTGGCGGCGCTGCGCCTGTCCGGCTCGACGATCCAAGGGGTGCAGCGGAGGCCGGTCGGCGGCGCGTTTCTCCTTGACCGGGTGCCGTGGGGTGAGCCGTTGATCTATGTGACGCAGCAGAACAGGCCGCGCGTGGTGATCTTCGGCGCCGATCCCGTCGTGCCGCGCCCGACGCTCGTTTCGGTGTGGGACGGGCGACTGCTGCTTCTCTCCGACTCCGCGGAAGCGCCGCTTCGGGTGTCGTACCAGAGCTATCGCTCGCCGAAGCCGTTCACGAAGAGCGACCTTCCGGACGATGTGTCCGAGCTTGTGAAGTTTCTCGGGCATCGCCCCTCGCCCGAGGATCCGCGCCCCGGGCTCGGGCTCTCGTACGGCGAGGTCGTCGGCGTGCTCGCCGCGATCTCGGATTCGAGCCATGGGCAGCTGCCCTTCTCGACCGAGGAGGACCGCCTGGTGGCGGCGATCGCCGAGGCACGGGCCTCCCGCTCGTGGGAGGAGCGCCCGGAGACGGCGGCCGACCTGGCGGCTCGCGAGCAGGAAGAGGACGAAGCGCCCGGGATCCAGAACCCGCGGGAGGTGAAACCGCAGGTCGTCCCGCTGCCCGGAGCCGCCCAGCCGGGCGGATGAGGATTAACAAATAAACAAAATCGATCCAGATACTCGACTGCATTGATTGGATCGATGGACTATTCGTGCGGATGCTAGATGCAGACCCCAACACGGAGCTGCACCATGCCCGCCGCCTTCAACGCCCGCCGCACGCTGACCTCCTCCGGCGTCGAGTATGCCTATTTCGCGCTCGACGCCCTGCGGGCTCAGGGGTTGGGCGACCCCGCTCGCTTGCCCTACTCGATCCGCGTGCTGCTTGAGGCGATGCTCCGGAACGTCGACGGGTTCACGATCACCCAGGACGACGTCGCGGGGCTCGCGAACTACGACGCCCAGAACGTCGAGCAGGTGGAGATCCCGTTCAAGCCCGGGCGCGTGGTGTTGCAGGACTTCACGGGCGTGCCCTGCGTGGTCGATCTCGCGGCGATGCGTGACGCGATGAAGCGGCTCGGTGGGGACGCGGCGGAGATCAACCCGGCGGTGCCGTGCGATCTCGTGATCGATCACTCCGTGCAGGTGGACGACTTCGCGACACGCGTGGCGCTGACGATCAACGCGCAGCGTGAGTTTGAGCGCAACAACGAGCGGTACCGCTTCCTCAAGTGGGGGCAGGAGAGCCTCTCCAACTTCCGCGCCGTGCCGCCGGCGACGGGCATCGTGCATCAGGTCAATCTCGAGTACCTCGCGCGCGGCACGCTCACCGAAACCGTGGACGGCGAGCTGCGCGTGTTCCCCGACTCGCTCGTCGGCACCGACTCGCACACGACGATGATCAACGCGCTGGGTGTCGTCGGATGGGGCGTCGGCGGCATCGAGGCCGAGGCGGTGATGCTGGGCCAGCCCGTTTACATGCTCACGCCCGAAGTCGTGGGCATGCGCCTGACCGGCAAGCTCCCGGAAGGCGCCACAGCGACCGATCTCGTGCTCACCATCACGCAGATCCTCCGTGCGCACGGCGTGGTCGAGAAGTTCGTCGAGTTCTTTGGCGACGGGCTCACGAGCCTCTCGCTGCCTGACCGCGCCACCATCGCCAACATGGCGCCCGAGTACGGCGCGACGATGGGGTTCTTCCCGATCGATCGGGTCACCATCGACTACATGCGCCTGACCAACCGCACGGATGAAGAGATCGCGCTTTGCGAGGACTACGCCCGCACGAACATGCTGTGGTGGGAGCCGGGCACTCCGGATCTTGAGTTTGCAGCCGTGCTCGAACTCGATCTCTCGACCATCCAGCCTTCGCTCGCGGGGCCGAAGCGCCCGCAGGACCGGATCGCGCTCTCGTCGATGAAGGCGCAGTGGAACAAGGACCTCGTGGACACGTTCGGACGCAAGGCGCATTCGGAGAGCGTCAACCTCTCGCGTTGGACGAGCGAGGGTGGTGAGGACGCCGGCGCCGCGGTGAATCCCGAGGTCGCCCAGGCGGGGTCAAGCGATCACGGTTGCACGAACGTGACGCTGACCGAGGCGAGCCACCCGCAGAAGGTGGGGCAGCAAGTGCCACTTTGCCACGGCGCGGTGGTGATCGCAGCGATCACCTCATGCACCAACACCTCGAACCCGGATGTGATGATCGCAGCCGGCCTCGTGGCGCGCAAGGCGCGGGCGCTGGGCCTGACGCGCAAGCCGTGGGTCAAGACCTCGCTCGCGCCGGGCTCCAAGGTGGTGACTGAGTATTACGACCGCGCCGGACTCACCGAAGACCTCGAAGCGCTCGGGTTTGCGACGGTCGGGTATGGATGCACGACGTGCATCGGCAACTCCGGCCCGCTCCCGACGGAGATCGACGAAGCGATCGGACGGGCGGACCTCGTCGTGGCGTCGGTGCTCTCGGGCAACCGCAACTTCGAAGGGCGCGTGCACCCGCGCGTGCGGGCGAACTACCTCGCGTCGCCGCCGCTCGTGGTGGCGTACGCGATCGCGGGCACGGTGAACATCGACCTGCAGAACGAGGCGATCGCGCGCACGCCCGACGGCAGGGACGTCTTCCTCAAGGACATCTGGCCGACGACCGCGGAGGTGCGAGAGCTGCGTGACTCGTGCGTCTCGCGCGATCAGTTCGCCGATCGCTACGCGGACGTCTTCACCGGCAACCCGACGTGGAACGAGGTGCCCGTCTCGCAGTCCGAGTTGTATCCGTGGGACGACGACTCGACGTACATCCAGAATCCGCCGTTCTTCGAGGGCATGGGCGAGCGGGCGCCTGGCTTCCCGAGCATCAAGGGCGCGCGCGTGCTCTGCCTGCTCGGCGATTCGGTGACGACCGACCACATCTCGCCGGCCGGCGCGATCGCGGAGAACTCGCCCGCGGGTCAGTATCTGCTCGAGCAGGGCGTCGCGAAGCGCGACTTCAACTCCTACGGCTCCCGTCGCGGCAACGACCGCGTGATGACGCGCGGCACGTTCGCCAACGTCCGAGTCCGCAACCAACTGGCCAAGGGCGACGACGGCGCGATCCCCGAAGGCGGGTGGACGCGCGACTTCACGCAGGTGCGGGGTACCAACCCTTGGGAGGCGCCCGTCACGTTCATCTACGACGCGGCACAGAACTACAAGCAGTATTCGACGCCGCTCGTCGTGCTCGCGGGCAAGGACTACGGCATGGGCTCAAGCCGCGACTGGGCGGCGAAGGGCACGATGCTGCTCGGCGTGCGGGCCGTGATCGCGGAGAGCTTCGAGCGCATCCATCGCTCGAACCTCGTGTTCATGGGCGTGCTCCCGCTGGTGTTCAAGGCGGGCGAGAGCGCGGCCTCGCTCGGGCTCGACGGCACAGAGACGTTCGATATCACGCTGCCCGATCCGGTGGAGCCGCGGGCGATGGTGCCGGTGCGTGCGACGCGGGCGGACGGGTCGGTCGTCGAGTTTGAATGCCAGAGCCGATTGGATACGCCGATCGAGATCGAGTATTACCGCAACGGCGGCATCCTCCAGACGGTGATCCGGAAGAAGCTCAACGAGGCGCGTCAGCCTGCGTGATCGCACGCGTCGTGGCGATGGCATGCGGTCGCTGCGCGTGCTGCGGCATCACTCCAACTCGTCTTCAATCCTCACCCCCGCCGCGACGAGCTTCGACACCGGGCAGCGTCCCGCGATCTCGACCAGGCGATTGCGCTGCTCGGCATCGAGGTCGCCTTGCAGCGTGATGGCGACCGCGATCGAGTCGGCA
>JAUIFD010000194.1 GCA_030429485.1 Phycisphaerae bacterium
CTTCTGGTTTCGCACGCTCAACATCACGTCTTGGTCGAGTCTGGCGTGGGTGCTGATGGGATTCGGGGCGCAAGCGGTGTTCGCTGGGCGTTTCCTCGTGCAGTGGATTGTCTCGGAGCGTCAGCGGAAGTCGACCATCCCGAACGCCTTCTGGTGGATGAGCCTCATCGGCGGTGCGATGCTCTTCATCTACTTCGTGTGGCGCCAAGATCCTGTCGGCGTCTTCGGACAATCGTCCGGCATCGTGATCTACGCCCGCAACCTCCGCCTCATCCGCAAGGACCGCAAGCGGCAGGCTCGCGAGTCAGCCAGCGAGGGCGAGGTCCGTTGAGGTTGGTTGGGGGGTTGGACGCGGCTTCAGCCCGTGTCTCAGGCGAAGAGGTCCAAAAAGAAAACCCGGCTGCCGGATGTTCCGCCCGCAGCCGAGTCATAGGAGGAGAGAGACAAGACATTGACAAAGTGCCACATAACCCCAGAGCGGCCAGTAACCCAGGGGGGTTTTTTGGGTCGTCAGCTCCGGAGCGTGCTGCAAATCGTTGTCAATCCGGGATTTAGGTGGTTCTGTGGGGTGTAGATTTTTTCACGCAATCCCCATCGACCTCTAGCGCCCTCTTCAATGTTCGCGTTGTGAACGGATTGTGGCCCTGCGGCACGCGGCTCGCGTACACCGCTGCGAACCAGCCATCGGAGGGCTTGCCATGCGGATCGCGCGGAGTGTGCTTGCGGGAATGGTCGTTGTTGCCTGTCTGGGCGCCGGAATCGGCGGTTGCGAGTCGACCAGACGGGCGGAGCTCGAGAATCCCGCGATCGTGGCCGCCCCCTACGGCGGTGAGGGGAACCCCCTCTGGGCCGTCGTGCCGCTCGCGAATGAGTCGGGAACATCGGTTGCCGGGGCGGAATCGCTCTCTGATCAGCTCGTCGCGGCTGTATCGGAGGTGAGCGGCGTGCGGTGCCTCCCCCTGAACCGCACGCTGGCGGCGATGCAGGCCCTGGATATGCCGGTGGTCCAATCGCCCGGCGACGCCCGTCGCCTGGCGCAGGCGATGGGGGTGGACGGGCTGATCGTGGGCACGGTCACCGCCTATGACCCGTACGACCCCCCGGCGATCGGGCTGAACCTGGCCCTGTTCGCCCGCGGAGCGTCGATGGGCGAGCCGGTGCGGACGGGGCTGGACCCCCGGACCCTGGCTGCCAGCGCGACCGACGCGGGCTTTGAGCGATCGTCGTTTCAGGAGCAGCCGGTGGCCACGTACGCCGAACACCTGGATGCCAAGAACCACGCGGTGCTCGCGTCCGTACAGAGCTATGCCCGGGGCCGGCATAACCCCGAGGCGGCCCTCGGGTGGCGGCGATATGTGTCGAGCATGCCCCTGTACTGCGAGTTTGCGACCCATCACGCCGTCGCTGGGCTTATGGAGGCCGAGACCCGCCGGGTCGGTCCGTCTGGCGACGATCGCGTCGCGCAGGGCGGAGGCGCGGGCGGGGTATGAGAGAAGCTTGCGCGATGTGAGCGTGTTCTCGGGTGTTGAGAAAAGTGACGCGAGGGGCATGCCGATAACCCCCGCTGGCCACCCGGCGTTCTCGGGATGGCCCGGCCAGCGCCACGATGGAGTTGACGATGTCCACCCTCCCGATCACCCAGTCATTCGCCCGCTACCTCACCGAGGAGCGGCGCTTCAGCCCCTACACCGCTCGGTGCTACGGCGCCGACCTGCGGCAGTTCACCGAATGGCTGGTCGACGACCGGCAGATCGCGTTCAACGAGGACGCCGAGCAGAAGGCCCTGGACGCACGTGTTGGGGGAAGCCCGGCGACGCCCGGCACCCTGACCGCGATCGTGTGTGCCGCGGACCCGGAGCTCATCCGCTCGTACCTGGGGTTCCTGGGTCAGCAGAACTACTCGTCGGCGACCGTCGCCCGCAAGATCGCGACGCTGCGCTCCTTCTATAAGTGGGCGGAGCGGCGCGGGCTCGCCGCGTCGAACCCGATGACGGCGATCCGCACGCCGCGCCAGAACAAGCGCCTGCCCAAGGCGATCACGGTCGAGCAGGTCGAGCGCCTGCTCTCGGCCCCGAACGACAACGAGGTGCTCGGTCGGCGTGACCGCGCCATGCTCGAGACGCTCTACTCGACGGGGCTGCGCGTGTCCGAGCTTGTGCAGCTCGAGGCGCGCGACATCGACCTCACCGGCGAAGCGATCAAGGTGCGCGGCAAGGGCAAGAAGGAGCGCCTCGTGCCCCTCGGCGCCCACGCGCTGCACGCGATCCGCCGGTACATCGAGATGGCCAAGGCGGACGCCAAGTTCGGCCCGCTGTGGAGCGATGTGGGCGAGCACCCGCTCTTCCTCAACAAGCACGGCAAGCGTCTCTCGTCGCGCTCGGTGCGCCGCAAGCTCGACAAGTACCTGCGGATGGTGGGGCTCGACGCGAGCATCTCGCCGCACACGCTGCGCCACTCGTTCGCGACGCACCTGCTCGACAACGGCGCCGACCTGCGCTCCGTGCAGGAGCTGCTCGGGCACCAGTCGCTCAGCACGACGCAGGTGTACACGCACCTGACGACCCAGCGTCTCCGCGACGTCTATGGCGACGCGCACCCGCGCGCTGAGGCGGGGTGAACCGGGGCGGGTCTGCCGCCTCTGGTAGGAGGTTCGTCAGACCGTTTCGAGCGCACGGGGCGGACGAGGCCGGGTAGTTTGTGTAGGCCGCCCCGGAGGGGCGGGGTACCCAGGAGCTACACCCGTGCCTCGCATGCGGCGAACACCTCGTCCACGCCGATGCGGTGCATGAGTTCGCGCCCGCGCGCTTCGTTCTTGTGATCGAGGCGGTCGGCGGGGCGGAGGTGCTGGATGACGTCGGCGTCGCGTGCGTAGGGGCCGACGGTGCGCACGTCGGTGGGGCCGTAGAGCGCGACGAGCGGTCGCGCGAGCCCGACGGCCATGTGGGTGGTTGCGGAGTCGAGGGCGACGACCAGCGGGGCTCGTTCGATGAGCGCCATGAGCCCGCCGACGGAGGTGGAGCCGATGGCGTTGAGCGCACGCGGGTGTTCGTCCGCGAGGCTTGCGAGTTGTGGGCACTGGTCGCGTTCGCCGGGACCGCCGACGACCGCGATGCGCCTGCCGCGCTCCATAAGGCGCGTCGCGAGTTCGACCCACCGCTCATCGGGCCATCGTTTGCCGGGCCAGCGCGTGGTGGGGGCGAGGACGATCGGTCCGCCGCGAATGGAAGCCGCCCCGCCGCGGGCATCGGCGAGCACGCGGTCGGCTTCGCGCCGCGGGGCGTCGCCCAGGAACAGGCGCATGTCGCGCACCGGCCTGATGCCGACGGCTTCGACCAGCGCGAGCATCCGGTCGACGGTGTGCATGTCTCGCGGCGTGCGCACGCGGTGGGTGTAGAACGCCCACGCCCCCTCGCGCGCCTCGGCGTGCCCGATGCGCCACCTCGCCCCGCTCACCCACGCGAGCCATCCGGAGCGGAACAGCCCCTGGGCGTCGATGACGAGGTCGTACTTCGCCTCGCGCAAGCGGTCGGCGAGCACGCGGATGCCATGCACCCCGCCGCGGGCCGCCTCCTTGCCGAGGCGCGAGCGCCGGAAGTGGATGGCGTGGTCGAGGGCGGGGTGGTCGGCGATGGCGTCGGCGAACGTGTCTTGCACGAGCCAGTCGAGGCGCGCGTTGGGGAGGGCGTGCCGGAGCGAGGCGAGCACCGGGGCGGTTCGGCAGAGATCACCGAGTGCGCTCGGGCGGATGATCAGGATGCGGTGGGGGTCTGGCACGGGCCGCGATGATATGGACCACCGGTGCGCCGTGGTACGCTGGCCTTCATGGTGCGGGCTGTGTGCGTGTTGATGTTGATCTCGGTGCGGGCGAGCGGACAGGGGGACGCCCAGGCTCTGCTGGCGTACCTGCGCGTGCATGAGCGCGCGTATGAGTTGCCCGGTGGGCCCGAGGCGATCAGCGCGCTGGGACGACTCGCCGCGGACTACCTCGACGTCGAGTCTGCGCACGGCGTGCTCGACGCGTTTGGGCCTGAAACGGCGGCGCACGGGTTCGAGCTGCGCCTGGTCGGCACCGGCGATCCCGAGGAGGGGGTGCGCGTTTCGATGGCGACGGGCTCAGAGCAAGGCGAGGCGCCGGTGCAGTTGGGCGCACATCGCGCTGTGCTGCCCGCGTCGCGCGCGCGCGGTGAGCCACTCATTGAGTTCTGGGTCGATATCAATGCGCTTCGACGCACCGATGCGGTTGGTGACGGCGATTGGCTTGAGCGGCAGTTGCTCGCGTGGCAGGTGCGACAGGGGCGCGAGGTGATGGTGCACGTGCGCTACCACGCCAACGACGCTCCGTTTGCCGGCGTGGTGGAGGTGGACCTGACCTACGAGCGGCGACGCGATGCGCCGGGGACCGTCTTGCACGATCCAATCACGCCAGAGCTCTCGCTCGTTGACCATGTCGCGGCCACGCCGCCGGGCGTGGCGTGGGTGTGCGTGGCGCCGACAGGTGTGTCGGCGTGGGTGCGCCGGGTGCGCGCCGCACGCGGGTGGGGCCAGATGGGCGGTCTCGCGGGCGCTTCGGTCTCGCGCATGGACGCGCTGACCGGTGCGGTCGGGATCGTGGCAGGGTTCGAGGCGGGAGAGGGCGAAGATGGCGTCGCGCTGGTCGTGCCGATGGGGCGTGCGCAGGCCGGCGCCTCGGTCGCGTCCGACCTTCGCCGGTTGTTCAGCGAGAGCGGAGGCGAGCAGGAGTGGGATTCGCAGACGGCACGGGGCAACGCGGCATTCGCCGACTCCACGATTGGCGATGTGGCTTGGGGCCTCGCCGGGGAGCGGCGGGGGACCGCGTTGGTGCTCTCGCTCGAGCCATCGAGTGTGGAGGCGATCTGCGGGGCGCTGACCGCACCCGCTCGCCCCGGGGACTGACCTCTCCCGACGCATCCGGTCCGGGTGGTAGGATTGGGCGTTCAAGGAGCATCCCCATGCGCGTCGGTTCTCTCGTGTTGGTAATTGTCATGTGTGTCTGTTCCCTCGCGGTGCTCACCTGGGCGTTCACCTCGCCCGCGCCGGAGATCGGTGACCATGAAGATGCGACGCACGGTGCCGTCGCACCCGGCGGTCCCGAGAGCGAGGCGTACATTCTGAAGTACACGATGAACTCGATCGACGAGGAGCCGGTCAAGCTCGACAAGTACCGCGGCAAGGTGTTGCTCGTGGTGAACGTCGCGAGCAAGTGCGGGCTCACGCCGCAGTACGAGCAGTTGGAGGCGCTGTACCGCGAGAACAAGGACAAGGGCTTCGAGATCCTCGCCTTTCCCGCGAACAACTTCAACGGGCAGGAGCCGGGCACGAACGAGGAGATCAAGGCGTTCTGCACGGGCACCTACGACGTGACGTTCCCGGTCTTCGCGAAGATCTCGGTGAAGGGCGATGACACGCACGCCCTGTACAAGCAGCTCGCGGCGTTGCCCGAGCCTCTCGGCGGCGAGCCGAAGTGGAACTTCACGAAGTTCTTGGTGAATCGGAAGGGTGAGGTCGTGGCGCGATTCGAGCCGCGGACAAAGCCGGACGACGCGAAGGTGCTCGAGAAGCTCAACGAGCTTCTCGCCGAGCCGGAGCCGGAATCGGGCTCTGGGAC
Source organism: Phycisphaerae bacterium (assembly GCA_030429485.1). GTDB lineage: Bacteria > Planctomycetota > Phycisphaerae > Phycisphaerales > UBA1924 > JAUIFD01. Next base: position 5,627 of record JAUIFD010000194.1, read on the forward strand.
CGGTTCTGGCAGCTGAACTGGAGAACGGCACGGATGCCGACGTTCGAGTACAAGGCGTTGACGACGGCTGGCGAACGTGTCGCGGGGGTGCTCGCGGGCGCGACGGAGAGCGCGGTGCTTGCGGAGCTTGAGTCTCGCCGTCTGACGCCGATCACGCTGCGCGAGGCCAAAGACGGAGGGTTCAAGCTCTCGCTTGGCCAAGGGGTGAGTTCGCGCCGACTCGCGGAGACGTACCTGCAGCTCGCGGACATGCTGCGCGCGGGCGTGCCGCTCTTGCGCGCGCTTCGCCTCCTTTCGAAGACGAAGAGCTCGAAGCGCGTGGGCGAGACGTTCCGTGTTGTGGCGGATGCGGTGTCGGAGGGTGAAGACCTCGCCGACGCGATGGCTGCGCATCCAAGGGTCTTTAAGCGCACGCATGTGGCGGTGGTGCGTGCGGGCGAGCGAGGCGGTTTCCTTGAGGATGCGTTTGCGCGGCTCGGGTCCTACGTGACGAACCAGGCCGAGCTCCGCTCGAAGCTCATCGGGAGCATGATGTACCCGGGCGTGATCGTCTCGATCTTCGTGGTGATCCTGGTCGTGCTGTTCACGGTTTTCATCCCGAAGTTCAAGCCGATGTTCGAGCGCCTCGACGACATCCCCGCGCTTTCCGCGGCGATCCTCGCGGCGGGCGACGCGTTCCGCGAGCACGGGCTCGTCACATTCTCCGTTCTGGCGGTGGTGTGCATCGGCGTCTGGTGGTGGGCAAGGAGCGAACGCGGCAAGCGTGCGGTGTCCAAGGCGATGACTCGGGCGCCGGTGGTCGGGCGGCTGGTGCGCGCGGTCGCCACCGGGCGATTCTCGCGGCGGCCTCGCCGGTGCTGCGCGCCATGATCGACTCGTCGTTCAAGGAGGCCAAAGAGAGTCGCCTGGTCATTAGTGATGTGGGCGCGGAGGTCGTGCGCGAGCTGATCCGCTTTATCTACACGGGCACG
>JAUIFD010000008.1 GCA_030429485.1 Phycisphaerae bacterium
CACCTTGCCCGTCGGGCGCTGCTCCGAGCCTCGCATGTCGTGATCGCCGAGGCGCTGGCGCGCATCCTCAGCCATCGCCCGCAGTTCCTCGACCACGTCAGGGTGCAGGTCGGCGACGTTCTTCCGCTCCTCGACGTCCGCTTCGAGGTCGTAGAGCTCCCACGCCGCACGCCCGCGCGCGTACGGGCCCGGCCACCCGCCCATGCCAGGCTCCACGCGCCCGTACGACCGATACTCATGCGGCACGGTCAGCTTCCACTTGCCGCGACGCACGCCCTCGAGCCTGCGCCCGTACCAGAAGATCATCTCGTCGCGCGGCGAATCCTCACGCTCACCCGTCCAATACGTGCGGACCGACATCCCGTCGATCTTCCGCACCGAGAGCGAAGCGCCGCAGATCTCCGCGATCGTCGGCAAGAGGTCCATCGCCGTCACGATCCCGCCTCGCACCTCCCCCGCGGGCACGTGCCCGGGCCACCACACGATGCACGGCACGCGCACGCCGCCCTCCCAACTCGTGCCCTTGCCCTCGCGCAGCGGGAGCGCCGAGCCGGCGTGATCGCCGTAGTTCATCCACGGGCCGTTGTCCGACGTGTAGACGACGAGCGTGTTATCCGCGACGCCGAGATCACCCAGAAACTCCATGAGCTTCCCGGTGTACGCGTCGATCTCCTCGATCACCTCGGCGTAGCGCGTCGTCGCGTCAGTCTCGAAGTGCTCCTGCACACCGAGCGGCACGTGCGGGAGTGAGTGCGGGAAATACAGAAAGAACGGGCGCTCGCGATCGCCCTGGCCCCACCCGCGCAGAAACGCCATCGCGTGCTCGGTGTAGTCGCGCACCAGCTCGCCCTGCCCCTCGAGCGTGCTGATGCGGTGATCCACCTCTGTATCCGAGAGCACGGGCAGCGGCGGGTGCTTGCTCTTCCAGTGCGTGTCGGGCAGCGGCGTGCCGTCGTAGTCGACGGGCCACATGTCGTTCGAGTACGGGATGCCGTAGTAGTGATCGAAGCCCTGCCCCGTCGGCAGCATCGCGGGGTCGTTGTGCCCGAGGTGCCACTTGCCGACGGCGTACGTCGCGTACCCGGCGTCTTGCAGCAACTCCGCGAGCGTCTGTTCCGATGGGTCGAGCCCCTCCTTCGCCTCGGGCCCATACGCGCCAAACACGCCGACGCGATTCGGGTAGCACCCCGTCATCACCGCCGATCGCGACGCGCTGCACACGCCCTGAGCCGCGTAGTACGACGTGAAACGCATGCCCTCAGCCGCGAGGCGATCGATGTTGGGCGTCTCAAACCCCTGCGCCCCGTAACACCCAAGGTCGGCGTACCCCTGATCGTCGATCAGGATGAGGACGACATTGGGCCGATCCTGAGCAGCTGCGGTGCAGGAAAGGGCCCAGATCAGACAGAGCGGGAGCAACGTGCGCATGGCCCCAGTGTGCCCGCATGCCAGCAAGAGCACAAACGGGCCCCTCGGTGGCCCGGACACGGGAGCGAGCACGCCAAGGTCTTTGGCATTCGCCGATGGCCGATGGGATTCTCCAAGTGGCGTTCGGTCAGCAAGGAGACCCCGCGAAAGGAGACCACTGATGCTCCACGCGCGCACACTCGCGACTACATCACTCCTGCTCGCCACGGCGGCCCCCGCCCAGGATTTCAGGGCGCTGGGCGGCCCCGACACCACCATCGTGGAAGGCGTGAGCGCTGACGGCGGGGCCGTCGTCGGCACGTTCATTGGCTTCTCAAAGACCGAGGCAATCCGATGGACAGACCCCGCCGGCACGCAAGGGCTCGGCGATCTCACGGGAGGCCTCTTCTGGAGCGAGGGCCTCGGGATCAACGCCGATGGAACGGTCCTTGTTGGGAAAGGCTGGTCAGCCGCCGGGAGCGAGCCGTTCCGGTGGACCGCGAGCCGGGGCATGGAAGGGCTCGGCTTCCTGCGCAACACAAACCAGGGGCTCGCGTACGGCGTGAGCGCTGACGGCAACACGGTCGTCGGCGCCTGCGTCGCGCCTACGTTCAATGCAGAGGCCTTCCGGTGGACACCCGGAACCGGCATGCAAGGACTCGGCGACCTGCGCGGCGGCGAAGACTACAGCCAGGCCATCGCCGTCAGCGCGAACGCGGACGTCATCGTCGGAGTGAGCGAATCGTCGGACGGCATCGAGGCGTTCCGATGGACAGAGACAGGAGGCATGGAAGGACTCGGCGACCTCGCCGGCGGCATCTTCTCCAGCACCGCAACCGCCACCAGCGCCGACGGAAGCGTCATCGTCGGCTACGGCGAGTCGACGCAGGGCTCCGAGGCGTTCCGGTGGACAGAGGCAGGAGGTATGGACGGACTCGGCGACCTCTTCGGGGGTGCGTTCTACTCCTCCGCCAAGGCGACGAACGCCGAAGGAAGCGTCGTTGTCGGGTTCAGCGAGTCCGGCGTCGGCTTCGAGGCGTTCATCTGGACCGAAGCGGGCGGGATGCGAAGCGTCGCGGACGTGCTTCAGGACCTCGGTGTCAGCACCGCCGGGTGGCGTCTGTCCACCGCCGACGGCATCTCCGCCGACGGGCGCACGATCGTCGGTACGGGTCGGCGCCCGGACGGCCTAACCGACGGGTGGGTCGCGCATCTCCCCCCGACGTGCGCCGCTGACCTGACCGGAGAAGGCAACCTCAACACCAACGACTTCTTCCTCTTCCTTGAGCTCTACCAGGACGGGAGCCCACGCGCCGACTTCGCGCCGGGTGGCGGCATCAACACCAACGACTTCTTCGCGTTCCTGGCGGCGTATCAGGCGGGTTGCTGACCCGCCGCGCCGGCGACACCTTCTACACTCGCGGATGCCCGCCGCCGAGCAGACCGCCTGGACCACACGCCGACTGCTCGACTGGATGAGCGGCGCCTTCAAGGACAAGGGTGTCGATTCACCCCGCCTGTGCGCCGAGATGCTCATCGCGCACGTCCTGGAGTGCGAGCGCCTGCGTCTCTACATGGAGACCGACCGCCCCGCGAGCCCGGATGAACTCGGCAAGCTCCGCAACCTCACCGCCCGCGCGCTCAAGCACGAACCCGTGCAATATCTCGTCGGCGAGGCGTGGTTCTTTGGCTCGCCCTTTCACGTCGATCGTCGCGCCCTCATCCCACGCCCGAGCACCGAGACCATCGTCGAGCACGTCCTTCAGCACGCGCGCAGAACCGCCCCCACCGACACGCCGCACCAGACCGACACGGACGCCACAGCATCGGCGCCACCCCCGCCGCCATCACCCCTGCGCATCGCCGACGTCTGCACAGGCTCCGGATGCATGGCGATCGCCCTCGCGATTCAACTCGAGCACGCGACCATTCTCGCGACCGACATCTCGCCCGACGCGCTCGCCCTCGCCGCGGCCAACGCGGATCGCCACAACGTCGCGCCACGCATCGAGCTGGGCGAAGGCGATCTGCTCGAACCTGTCCTCGCGGCAGCCTCCGAGCACGGCGCGTTCGACTACCTCGTCACCAACCCGCCCTACATCTCCGACGCGGAGTGGGACGTTGTGCCGCCCAACGTCAAAGACCACGAGCCCGTGCTCGCCCTCCGCGCCGGCTCGGACGGGCTCGACATGATCCGCCCGCTGATCGAGCGCGCGCACGAATGCGTCCGCCCGGGCGGGCTCGTCCTGATCGAGACCGCCGCTTCCCACGCGGAGCAGGCGGCCGAGATCGCGCGCACCAATGCGCACCTCACCGGCGTCCATGTGCTCAAGGACTTCGAGGGCCTACCCCGCGTCGTCTGCGCGACCCGCGCGTAACTCGAGGACGTCTACCCGGCGATCAACCGCCACAGCACGCCCAAAGCCAGCACGCCGCCCGGAAGCCCCGCGAGCAGGGCCCACCGCACCGCTCGCTCCTGCTCACCATCGAGCTGACGCATCCGCGGGAGGGCCCGCGCCGCGGTGCTGCGCGTGAGTTGGTCGTCCTTGCCCGCGAGCCAAAGCACCGACGACTCGAGGAGCTCGAGGTTGCCCGGATGCAGGCGAACCGGCCGCTGCTCGACCTCGCCGACCGCGAACACGATGGAATCGAGCCACCACCCGTTCGATCCCATCACCACCAACCGCTGCGGCCGCCCGACACCCGGCATGTTGCGCTCGACCGCTGCGCCGATCACCCACGACGCGGCTCGCTCATCGCGCCCCTCGTCGAAGCTCGGCGGGTTCGGGAGCCGCATCCGCTGCGGGCCGGGCGTCTGCCAAACGCCGAGCCAATCCGATTCCGCCCACGCGTTCTCGAGTTCGAAGATCGTCGTGATGCGCACGCCCGCGGGCGGCGTGTGGCTCGCTTGGAGCGCAATCGGCCATGGAAACCGTGTCGGAAGGCCCGCGAGCGCCCCGCCCAACGGGTGATCGGTGTCCTCGGCCAACACCGACGCCTCGTACGCCACGACCCGCCCCACCGCGGCGCTCTCCGCCGAGGTCAGAAGCGGAGACCCGGTCATCGGCGAGAGCCCGAACGCCTCGAGCCACGCGACCGCGTCGTCGGTCGACCCCGTGCCCGGCAAGACCGACGGGTTCATCGACACGAGGATCGACGCGCCCGAATCCGCGAGCGACGCGAGCGTGCGCCCGAACTTCACCGCGCGCTCCGCACCGCTCTGTCCCGCAGCCCCGCCCGATGACGAATCAGGCGCGAGCGCGACGTACACCACCGGGCGCACGCCCTCCGGATCAAGCGCCACCAGACTCGGACGCGTCGGGTCTACCGCCGCGGCCCACTCCACCGACTCGATGCCGAGTTCACTCAAGCGACGCATCACCCGGGCGAGCAGCGGCACCTCCTCGAAGAACACCCGCGATTCGCCGTGCACAAACACCACGATCGGGCGGTGCGGATCGACCAACACCGTCACCAGCGTCGCGAGACGCTCCTCCGCGAGCTGGCGCATGTCCGCCCGCGCAGCGCCGAGGAACTGCGGAAGCAACGCCTCGAACGGCGTCGCGATCACGCCGCCCGGCCCAATCGCGATCACCCCCGAGTTCTGGCGAAGCGACGCCGCGGCGCGCTGGCCATCGGTCGGACGAAGCTGCGCGATCTCGTCGGCCGCGATCGCGAGATGGTCGCGCTGCGTCGCGACCGCTTCGGAGATCGGCTCGGCCGCGCGGGCGACCGCCTCTCCCACTTGATCTTCCGCGCCCGCGATCTGCGTCAGAAGCACGCCCAACCCATCGAGTTCGGTCGCCCGGGCGGCGAGCGCCCCGCTGAGCGGCACCGAGATCTCTGCGATCGGGAGCGGAAGCTCGGCATCCGCCTGCTCAAGCAGCGCCTTCGCCTGGGCGAGCGCCGCAGCAAGCGCCTGCGCGCCCGTCTCGACCATCGCCGCCTGCTCGCGCACCCCGCGCCCGAACGTGTCCGCGCTCTCGGGCGGCGCCATCGACGCCAGCTGACGGAACGCCGGTGCGAGCCCCTCTCGCAGGTACCGCTCCGTTCGTTCGCCCGCCACGAGTGCCCGTTCGACCGCGTCGCGCTGCTCGCGCGCGCGCGGTCCGTCCGCTGCTGCGAGTTGCCCCAGCAGTTCGTCAAACGCGGCACGCCCCTCCGCGGTCTCGGGGTCGATCCGAGAGACGCCGACCCCCGAGCCCTCGAACAGGTCGAGCACGTCGTTCAGCTCGCGCGCCGAGCGACTGTCGAGCGCCGACCAAGGCCCCGCGACCGCGATCCGATACGTCCCCCGCTCGCGCGCGGCGCTGAGCACCTGGCGCGTGCGCGGGCTGAGTTTCTGATCGCCCGCCGCCGTCAGGTCGATCCGGAAACTCCACCGCTCGGCCGCGGCGCCGATGCCCACCGCGAGCGCGAGCGTCGTCACCCCGAGCCCGACCGCAAAGGCGAAGCTCCCAAGCCTCCGACCAAACGCGCCCATCAGCGCCACCTCCGGCTCGCGACCGCGAGGTACGCCAGCACCACAAACCAGCCCGCGGAGAGGAGGAGCACGATCACGTCGCCCGTCTCGACCGCGCCCTTGGCGAACTCGCGTGCCCGCCCCGAGATCGTGATCGCGGCGAGTCCTTGCGCCGCCCACTCGGGCATGCCGCCGATCCGCAGACGCGGGGCGAGGAGCCACAAGATCAGGATGAAGAGCGTGCCGAGGAAGGCGAGCGTCTGATTGCTCGTAAGCGAGGAGACAAAGAGCCCCACCGAGAGATACACGAGCCCCAGGAGCGCCAAGCTCAGATACCCCGCGATGATCGGGCCGGCGTCGGGCTTCGGCTCACCCGCCCACCAGAGCACCCCCACATACGAGAGCGTCGGCAGCAACAGGCAGACGAAGAACAGCGCCCCACCGAGGTACTTGCCCACCACGATCGCGGCGTCCGACACCGGGGCCGTCGCGAGCGGCTCGATCGAGCCCGTCCGTGTCTCCTCCGCCATGAGCCGCATCGAGACCGCCGGCACCACGGGAAGCAGCAGCCACTCCGCCACGTCGAAAAACGCACGCATGCTCGCCATCGTGCCCGCGTGGAAGGTCGTCAGGACAAACACCGCCGAGCCGAGGAAGGCGAACAGCGCGATCACCACCCACCCCACCGGCAGGCGGAACATCGACGCAAACTCACGACGCGCGATGGCGAGGGTGCCGCTCAAGCCTCGCCCTCCTGCTCGCGCTCGACGAGGTTCAGAAACACCGTTTCGAGCGTCGCGTGCTTCGCGCGGAGCTCCCGGACGCTGAGCCCCGCGAGGGCTGCCCCGATCGCCTCGCGCCGGTCGGGCGCGTCGCGCTTGGTGACGACATGGGCTCTCGCCCACCCATCCATGGCTTGCTCAACCTCGACGCGTTCGACGCCCACCACGCCCGAGAGACGCCGGCGGAGTTCATCGGCTTCGACCTTCGCCTCGGCGGCGTACGCGGGAAGGCCGCCGTGCGCACGGATCAAGGCCTCGGGCGTGCCGTCGGCGGCAAGCCGCCCCCCGGCGAGCACCGCGACCCGCGTACACATCTGCTCGACCTCCGGCAGGATGTGGCTCGAGACCAGCATGGTCCGGTCGGCTCCCAACTCGCGCACGAGCGAGCGCGTCTGCTGCACCTGCCCCGGGTCGAGCCCGTCGGTCGGTTCGTCGAGCACGAGGATCGGGGGGTCGTGCAGCAAGGCCGCCGCGATCCCGACGCGCCTGCGATACCCCTTGCTGAGTTGTCCGATGCGCCGACGCCCGACATCCGTCAACCGGCAGCGATCGAGCACCCGCTCGATCCCAGCCTTCCGCTCGCGCCGGTCCATCGCGTGGAGCCTTCCCCGATAATGCAGGTACCCACGAACCGACATTTCCGGGTAGAAAGGCGCCGACTCGGGTAGGTACCCGAGTCGAGTCCGAGCGGATCTGGCGTCGCGCAGCGCGTCGATCCCGTCGATCACGATTTCCCCGCGATCCGGAGGCATGAAGCCGGTCAGTATGCGGATCGATGTGGACTTCCCGGCCCCATTCGGCCCGAGAAGCCCGACCACCTCACCCCGGTCAATGGACAAATCCACGCCCCGGAGCGCACGAACTCGGCCAAAACGTTTGAAGATTCCTCGGAGCGCGAGCATCGTTTCGCCGAGCCTATCCGTATGGGTGGGCCGAAGGGTGTTCCCCAGGGGGCGTCAGTGGGAGCGGACGTGTCGTCTACACTGCGACAACCTCGGACGTGTCGGAGCGGTATGGCATCGGATCGCCCCAGGCTCCTGGTTCAAGGCGGACTGGACAGGCTTCCCGCACAGGCGGGCGATGCGCTCGCCGCAGCGTTCGAACTGGTGGACACCCCTGACCAGGCCGACCTGGTGCTCACCGCGAGCGGCGAACTCGCGCCGGCGACCGCGCTGCTGGACGCGATCGGGGAGGCGGTGTGCCTCGCCGATGCCTCCGGTAATCCGACCTGGCAGAATGAACGGTTCCGGACCCTAGAGCCTGAAGTCCTGGCCAAGGTCCGAGAAGTCACCGCCGAGGGCGCCGCGTTCTTCGTCGCCAACCCGCCGAAGCCCGGCGCCCGGGCCCAGTGCCGGTTCGACATCGAGCAGGGTGGCGGCTCGTCGTTCTTCGAGGTCTATGTCGCCCCCGCCGACCGCGCGACCCCGCCCGAAAGCCTGGCGGTCACCGTCCGAAACGTCACCAAGCGTGTGCTGGTCGAGCGCAAAATGAGCGCGATCGATCGCGCCGGCGCCGCCCTCGTCGGGCTCGAGGCCGACGCGGTCCGCACGCGAAACGCAGCAGAGCGCCTCGAACTGCTCCAAGAGCGGATCGTGCATTTCACGCACGACCTACTCCACTTCGACCACTTCATCGTCCGCCTACTCGACCGCCAGTCCGGCAAGCTCGAACCCGTGATCATGGCGGGGATGCCGCCCGAGGCGATGGACCTCGACCTCTTCGCCGAGGAGGATGGCAACGGAATCAGCGGCTGGGTCGCCGCGACGGGGCAGAGCTACCTGTGCTCCGACGCCGACGAGGACGAACGATTCCTCCCCGGACTGTCCGGCGCCCAGTCTTCCCTGAGCGTGCCGCTCCGCCTGCACGACGCAGTCATCGGTGTGATGAACGTCGAGAGCATCCGCCCGGCGGCCTTCACCGAGAGCGACCGCCAGTTCGCCGAGATCTTCGCCCGGTACATCGCGATCGCGCTGCACACGCTCGACCTGCTCGTGGTCGAGCGATCGCAGGTCAATCAGAGCGTGTCCGGGCGTGTGGAGGGCGAGTTGCGAGAGTGCCTGGAGGACATCGTCTCCGAAGCCGAGTGGCTCTCTGGCTTCGGCACCGACGACCCGGCGACCGGGCAGCACATCGCCCGCATCAAGAAGGACGTCGAGGACATCCGCGACAGGCTGCGCAACGTCGCGACCGGCCCACAGACGCTGCTCGGCGTCGATCGTGCCCTCGCGGAGCGCACGGTCGATCCGGCGCTCGTCGGCAAGCGGATCCTCATCGCCGACGACGCCCCCAAGGTGCGGCGCATCATCCGCGACGTGCTCGCCAACCGCGGCGCAACCGTCACCGTCTGCTCGTGCGGTAGCGAGGCGATCGAGTCGCTCAACCGCTGCTCGGACGACGGCCCCTCCTACGACCTCGTGATCTCCGACATCATGATGCCCGACCGCAACGGGTACGAGGTCTTCCGCGTCGCGCGCGTGACGCTCCCTGAGGTGCCGGTCATCCTCATGACCGGGTTCGGGTACGACCCGCACCACTCGATCGTCCGCGCGAGCCAGGAGGGGCTCCAGTGTGTGCTCTTCAAGCCCTTCCAGATCGAGCGCCTCATGCAGGAGGTGCGGAAGGCGCTCACGAGCGACGCATCCCCGGAGTAGGCGCCCGGGCGGGAATATCCCGCGAGCCCGAAACCGGGCCGCTCATTCACGAATAAACACAGAGTCGACCGCGCGTTCTGCGTGGCGCTATCAGAACCTCACGACCGGCGGGGGGAATCGCCGGAGAAGGAACGCGAGATGCGGGGAGCGGCGTTGGCGTTGGGTGCTGGTGCGTTGGTCGTCGTCGCCGGGGCGGCGTGGTACATCTCCCGGAGCGGGTCAGGAGATGGCGAACACGCCGACGACGCCCAGGGGGGAACCGCCAACTCGGGTGACTCCGCCCACTCCGACGGCCTGCACGACACCAACGCCGCCTCACCACAGACGCCGGACGAGAAGATCCTCGCCGAGCTTCGCCGCGAGTTGCTCCACGCCGAGCCGGTCACCGCTCGCTCGGACGAAGAGCGCCTGGCCGAAGCCCGGGCCTGGGTCGCGGCCAACCGCGATCCTGACCGGCCCTACAACGAGATGGAAGCGCAGATTCTCGCCCTCATGGATGTCATCCTCGACGGCGAGAAACGCTCGGCCGAGTGGATCATGAACGCCTCGCAGATCGAGATCGAGATGGTCCGCTCGATCGATGCCGACGGCGACGGGCAGGTGACCGAAGAAGAAGTGCAACGTTTCATGGACGAGGACATCGCGAGCCTGTTCGACCCGACCAACCACCCCTACCTCAAAGACCGCCTCGACACCGACGGCGACGGCGAGGTCTCCCCCGAGGAGATGTCGGTCATCGCCTCGACGATGGCCGACGGCGCGCTCGCGGGGGCCATCGAGCGGGCGAGGATCGAAGCGTGGGACACCGACAACGACGGCGTCGTGACGCCGGACGAACGCGTCTTGGGCGAGAAGGCAGCCCTCGAACGCGCCAGGGAACTGATGGCCGGCCCGCTTGGCGAAAACGCGGACGCGCTCTTCGGAAACCCCGACCTGAGCGACGAGGAACTCGCCACCCAGCGCGCGGCGCTCGTCGAGCAGATCGGCGAAGAAGGGGTGCGCAGCATCGAAGCGCAGCGCGACGCCATGGTCTCACAGTTCGCGAGCCAGGACCTCCTCGAAGCGATGCGCCTCGACAATCTCCCCCAGCCCGACATGCAGGAGATCATGGATCAGATGCCGGTATCGCCTGACTGGGGCACATTCGACGCCGATGGCGACGGCGCGATGTCCGAAGAGGAGATCAGTGCACAACAGGACGCGATCGCGGAGTATCAAGAGCAGATGCAGGAGTGGACCTCCGAGTTCACCGCACGCCGACTCAAGGCGCAGTTCGACAACTCGGTCGCCCAGAGCGACTTGGACGGCGACCATCGCCTGAGCTTCGATGAATGGGAAGACCGCATCGGCAGCCTGCTCCAGGAGCGCGACCAGCGCTTGTTCCTCCACAGCTACGACCTCGACGGCAGCGGGCACGTCGACGCGGGCGAAATGGCGACCTACCTGGATTGGTACCGGGAGGGAAGCCTGCGCGCCGACGTCACCTACGACGGACGCGTCGATGCCGCCGACCTCCAGCGGATGGGCGAGAAGTTCTCTGGTCAGGGCGGGTAAGCGAGGCTCCTGCTACCGCGTCAGCCGATCCGCCGCTTCGCGATAGCGCGCCATGGTGCCCTCGACCACCGCATCGGGGAGCTCGGGCCCGGGCGCGGTCTTGTTCCAATCGCCGCGGTCCACGAGCGTCTCCAGATACTCACGCACGAACTGCTTGTCGAAGCTCGCCTGCGCGTGCCCGGGCTCATACTCCGCCGCACTCCAGAAGCGTGACGAATCCGGCGTGAGCGCCTCGTCGATCAAGATCGGCTCGGCCCCCGCCTCGCGCCGCCCGTCCGCACCGAGCGGGAAGCCAAACTCGAACTTCGTGTCCGCGAGGATCAGCCCGCGCTCGAGCGCATACTCCGCAGCAAACCCGTAGATCGCGAGGGAGGCCGCGCGCAACCGTTCCATGAGCTCGCCCCCGACCGCCGCGGCTGCGCGATCGAACGAGATGTTCTCGTCGTGCGCACCCTGCTCAGCCTTCGTCGCAGGCGTGAAGATCGGCTCGGGCAAGCGGTCGCACTGGCGGAGTCCGGTCGGGAGCGGCACGCCGCACACGCGCCCGCTCGACTGATAGTCACGCCATCCCGACCCTTCGAGATACCCCCGCACGACACACTCGACCGGGATCACCTCGCACGCGCGCCCGATCGTGAGCCTCCCCGCGATCTGCTCGCGCGGCGTCGCACCTCCCCCGAACGCGGACTCGGGCAGATCGTCCGCGTCGGTGCTGATCAGATGCGTGCGCACGATCCCACGCGACTCCAGCAACCGGAGCCAGAACGCGGCGATCGCCGTGAGCATCCGCCCCTTGCCCGGGATCGGCGTGGGCATCACGACGTCGAATGCGGATAGACGATCCGACGCGACGATCGCCAGCGCCGGCGGGCCACCAGCGCTCGGGAGCACGTACACATCGCGGACCTTGCCCTCGCGCCGTCCCTCCAAATGGAGTCGGCTCGCGAAAAGCGAGGCTTCGGAACCCAACGACCCGGGTGATGCTGCGTCGCCCACGCCCAGACCGTACCATCGCCGGCTCGCCGCGTCGCGTCGGACCGACCGACTCGGCTCCCCCCGAGGGCCCACGTCCGGTACAGTCGAGCGGTCCCCGGCGCGGGTGGCCGGGCATCACGCGGAGGTCTGCGCGCTCCATGCTGCGGTTTGTCGCGTTTAGCCAGGAAGGCGCCCCCGACCCAAGCCTCGACGTGGCAGGGGCCTACATGTTCGGCCCGGGCGAGGTCCCCATGCAATCGGAGATCACCGCCGGGGGCGGCGTGGTCACCTGTGTCCCCCGCCTCGATGGCGCAGCGGGGCTTTCCCTACTCCTTTCCGTCGTTGGGCCTGACGGCGCGGAGCGGGAGATCCAGCTCCAAACGTGCCTGCTCCCACCCCGAGAACGCCCGTATCTGCTCTGGCTCGAGATCGCCCGCCGGCAGGTCATGCGGGTGCTCAACCGTCTCGAAGACTGGGCGCTCTTCGACCTACCCCAGGACAACCCCGCGATGAAGATGTTCGCGGAAGGCCGGGAACTCTTCAGCCACGCACTGGTCGGCGCGGGCGGCGTCTCCGAACCCTCCGCCGATGACCCCCACGCGGGCGTGAGCGCGGAGTCCGACGCAATGGCGCGCACGGCCGTCGGCATGATCGTCGAGGCTGGCGAGCGACTCGCCCTCGAGCAGGTTCGGCGTGACGCGCCGCGCCGACTCTCCGGCGCGATGTACGAGGAAGCGAGCGAGCAGTACGCCCACGCTCACGGCGAGCCCCCCCCGGGCGGCGCAGCGGTCATCGTGCAGAATGCGGTCGGTGTCGTGGTGTCGGGTCGTCCGCTCTTGGGCGCGCGCGTCACACCCCGCGTGTTCGCCGAACCGCTCCAGCAGGCTGTCCAGAAATCGTGCGACTTCATCTCGCTCCCCATGCGGTGGAACGAGATGGAGCCGCAGGAAAGCCAGTATGAGTTCGGCCCGACCGATCGCTGGATCGAGTGGGCGGTGCGCACCGCGAAGCTCCCGGTGCACGCGGGCCCGGTGGTCGATTTCTCCCCCGAGTGCCTGCCCGAGTATCTCTACATCTGGGAAAACGACTACGAGGAGCTGCGCGAGGTGGTGCACGAGCACGTGCGCTCGATCGTGACCCGCTACCGGCGCACGGTCACGCGCTGGACGATCGCGAGCGGACTGCACGTCAACACCAACTTCACGCTCTCGTACGACCAACTGCTCGACCTGACGCGCCTTTGTGTGCTGCTCGTGCGCCGCCTGCACCCGGGGTCCAAGGTCTTCCTCGGGCTCGATCAGCCATGGGGCGAGCACTACGCCGACAACCGCTACTCGCTCCCCGCCCTCGCCTACGCGCAGGCCGTCTCCGACGCCGGCGTGCACGTCGACGGGCTCGCCGTGCGCCTCATCTGCGGCTCACCCGGCCCGGGCACCGTGGCTCGCGACCTCATGTCGATCTCCGGCATGCTCGACCGGTGCGCCGAACTCGAGAAGCCCCTCGCGCTCTCTGTCGTCGGCGCGCCGAGCGCCCCCCCGCCGCCCGGCGCGCCCCGCGCCGGCAGGTGGCGAGGCGAGTGGTCGCCCGCGACACAGGCGGCCTGGCTTGAGCAGGTCTGTGCGATCGCCGCCTCGAAGCCCTACGTGCAGAGCCTCTGCTGGGCCGACCTCTTGGACGCCCCGCCTGGGTCGTCGGCCCCTTCGCTCGGGCTGCTCGCTCGCGACGGCAAGGCCAAGCCCTCGTTCGAGGCGTTGACCCGTCTGCGCACGACCATCCGCGAAGCGGGCGATCTGCTGCCCGCCGAGTAGACTCGCTCCGTGCCGGGGCGCGACACCCAACCCACGCTCGACGACTGGACCCGAGGCCCGGCGAAGTGGTTCGCCGCGGGTGTGCTGGGGATGGCGTCGATCGGGCTGGGCGTGTGGTCTGGCTTGACTCGCCTGCCCGCGCCGCACGCGGCGACCATCGCTCCAACCCAGTTGAGTCCAGCGTCCAACGCGCTCGGTCCGGCGTCTCACTCCGGCGAGCCGCGCCTCTCCGGGAGCGCGTCGGCTGCATCGCTCGCGCCCAGCATCGCCGGCATCGACGAAGGGCGCATCAACCTCAACGCCGCGACGCGCGCCGAGCTCGACATGCTCCCCGGCATCGGGCCCACGCTCGCCGACCGCATCATCCACGACCGCGAAGCCCACGGCCCGTTCGCCTCGATCGAAGACCTCGAACGCGTGAGCGGCATCGGACCCCGCACGGTCGAACGGGTGCGCGCCCTCGCCCGCGTGGACTAAGACCCGCCAAGCCCACCCCCGGGATGCGCGGCATCCACTAATATCGTCAGCGTGATTGCGTTACCTTACATCGCGCCGCCGCCAACCTCGGACAAACGCCAGCGAGCCGGGAACGACGCTGAACATCGGATGTCGCACTACCTGCATCGCGCCTTCGCGACCAGCCCCGACGTGTACGTGCTCAACGGCCTGCGCCTGGAAGACCCGGAGCAGCCCGAGCACACCGGCGCGCCCGGCGTCTGCCAAATCGATCACCTGCTCGTGCACCGCTTCGGGATGTTCATCATCGAGAGCAAGTCGATCTCGGAGCGCGTGAAGGTCCGCGACGACGGCGCGGGCGGCGACGAGTGGACCCGCACTTATAACGGCCGCGAGAAGGGGTTCGCCTCGCCGATCCAACAAGCCCGCCGCCAGGGCGCATTGATGCGCGCGTTGCTCGAACGGCACAGGAAGGAGTTGCTCGGCCACCGCAAACGCGATCTGCGGACGGTCACAAGAATGCTCTCCGGGAACATACTCGGATTCCGCTGCTTTCCTATCCAGATCGTGGTGGCCATCTCGAACAATGGCATCATCGAACGAATCAATGGTTGGACCGAACCCAACTCGCCCTTCCGCACCGCCGTATGCAAGGCCGATTTGGTTGCCGACCGCGTTCGGGCCGAACTCAAGCGACATCACGCCGGGTCACGG
Organism: Phycisphaerae bacterium; assembly: GCA_030429485.1. Classification (GTDB taxonomy): domain Bacteria; phylum Planctomycetota; class Phycisphaerae; order Phycisphaerales; family UBA1924; genus JAUIFD01. The sequence continues at coordinate 14,810 of JAUIFD010000008.1, forward strand.
CTCTTGGCGCCGGAGCCGGACTATGGGCTCTTGCACCTGACGAAGGAGCAAACAGCGGCGGTCGCCGAGTTTCTTGCAGAGCGGCACAAACCGCTCCATGCGGAGGCGCACCCCGAGCCCGCGCCAGATCCCGAGCCTCTCGCGCCGACGCCCGCGCCGCCTGCGTGCCGTCACTGCGGAAGCACGAGCCTGGTCGCCCACGTCGGCATCGCGGACCGCGGAGCCTACTGGAACTGCGCCAACTGCAAAGAGAACACCCGTATGCCAACGATCTGCACAGCCTGCGGCGCCGAAGGTCGCCGGGAGAAGACAGTCCGCATCCACAAACGCGGCCCCGAGTTCTTCCGCCACTGCGACGCCTGCGGCATCGAAGAGCGCGTGTGGCTCGAGCGGAGCGGATGAGACAGCGTCACGAACCGTCGGGCGCCGCCGTCCACGCCACCGCACGCGCCTGGATCGCCTCCACCACCCGCTCAAAGACCGCCTCGGGTTCGCCCGCCGCGCTCACCAGCACGCACCGCGCGCCATCCACCTGCTTGCGGTACCCCACGCGCACGCGCTCGCGGTACGCGTCGCCCTTGGTCTCCATGCGGTCGGCAAAGAGCGAGCCCGCGCCCACCGCTGCCTGCTTGCCGCCGCCGCCCAGGCGCTTGGCTGCCGTCTTGTCATCGATATCCAGAATCACCGTCAGGTCCGGCTCGATCCCGCCCGTTGCGATCCGCCCCACCGCCATGATGTCCGCATCCGCGAGCCCACCGCCCGCGCCCTGGTACGCCAGCGTCGAGCTCAGGAACCGATCCGCCAGCACCAGCTCGCCGCGCGCAAGCGCCGGCCCGATTACCCGCTCGCACAGCTGCGCCCGGCTCGCCATATACAGCAGCATCTCCGCGCGCACCGTCATGTCGTCCTGCTCGCGGTCGAGCAGCACCTGCCGGATCGCCTCGCCGACTTTCGTCCCCCCCGGCTCGCGCACACGGCAGACCCCGACCCCCGAACCCGATGCAAGCTCCACCAGACGCTCGAGCTGCGTGCTCTTGCCGCACCCATCGGCTCCATCGAAGACAATGAACCGACCGCCTAGATTCTGTACCCAATCGCTCACGCCGCGAGTGTAGAGCCCGGCAGGGGCCGGCCCGGGGTGCGATACTCCCTGCGTGGCCGCCCCCGACGCCAACCCCGCCGCCGACGCGCAGCCTTCGCCCCGCCCCAACGCCACCATCGTGATCCCGTGCTTCAACCACGGAAAGTTCGTCGCCGAGGCCGTCGCCTCGTGCCTCGCGCAGGAAGACGCCGACGTGCGCGTCATCGTCGTAGACGACGGGTCCGACGACGGCACGACCCCCGCCGCGTGCGACGCCGTCGCCTCAGAGCGCGTCCGCGTCGTCCATCAGCCCAACCGGGGCCTGCCCGCCGCCCGCAACCGGGGCGTCGCCGAAGCCGAGGGCGAATGGCGCACCGAGTACCTCGCCTTCCTCGACGCCGACGACTGGATCGAGCCGACCTTCGTCTCCAAGCTCGCCGCCGCGATCGACCACGCCCGGCGCGAGGGCCCCACCGACGACGTCTTCCACGCCTATTGCCAGGAGAAGCTCGTCGAGCTCGGGCAGGGCTTCTGGCGCGTGCCGGAGTGGGACGCCGAGCTGATGCTCATCACCAACCTGCACCCGGTGACCGCCCTGATCCGGCGCGACCGCTTCGACGAGCTCGGCGGGTACGACGAGAGCATGACCCTCGGCTACGAGGACTGGGAGCTGTGGGTGCGGGCGGTCGGGCGCGGGTGGCGGGGCGTGCGCGTGCCCGAGCCCCTGTTCATCTGGCGGCGGCACTCGCACGCGACGATGATCCACGACGCGGTCGCGCGCCACGCCGACCTCGTGCGCCACATCATCGAGCGCAACCGCGCGACGTACGAGCCGCGGTTTGAGGCGCTTTATGTGCGCGCGAACCGGATGCTCCGCGAGTTTGACTGCAACTGGATCGACGAATCGGGCGAGCCCATCCCGCTGCGCTACCTGCGCGAGGCCCACGCCGCCCTCGGGCCCGCCCAGGCCCGCGCCGCCGAGCTCGAAGCCCACCTCGCCCAGGCGGCCCAGGGCGCACAGGCGCTGCTCGCCCGCGCCGAGCAAGCCGAAGCCTCGCTCGCCGCCGCGAGCGCACAAGCCGCCCAAGCGCGCGCCCAAGCCCAGGCCGAGCACGCCGCTTACGAGCGCATGATCGCGGTGCGCCTGCACCACAAGCTCTACGCGATCGCCCGGCGGCTGCCCGCGCCGATAAGGGCCATGCTCCGCCTCCCGCGCGACGCCGCGCGCAAGGTCATGCACGCCGACGAAAGCCCGCCCGCGTGAGCGCCCCAGGCGACGACGCCCGACGTGTGACCGCGATCGTCCCGGTCTTCAACCGCCCGGGTGATCTCGCGCTCGCCCTGCGCGACCTCGCTGCGTGCGCAAGCCTGCCCGGCATCGATCTCGACGCTGTCGTCGTTGACAACGCCTCGGTCCCGCCTGTGACGTGCGAGGGCACCGGCGACCTGCCGGTCACGCTCGTGCGCCTCGCGGTCAACACCGGTGGCTCGGGCGGGTTCAGCACCGGCATCGCGGTCGCCGCCAGCGCCGAGCCCGCGCCGCACTTCCTCTGGCTCGTCGATTCCGACGCCCGGGTCGAACCGGAGACGCTCCGCCTGCTCCTCGAAGCCCTCGACGCGCGCCCGGACGCATCGATCGCCGGGCCCGCGATCGCGGACCCCGAGACCGGCGAGGTTCATGAGGTCGGCGGGCGCGTCTCAGGCCGGAGCGGGCGCATGCACCCCGCGCGCCTCGACCCCACCGGCGAGGCGTTCGAATGCGATTACGTTGCCGCATGCTGCGCCCTCGTGCGCACCGACGCAGCACGCCAGACCGGCGCGTTCCCCCCCATCTTCCTCAACGGCGACGACTCCGTGTGGTGTATGGCGATCGCTCGCCAGACTCGCACCAAAGTACTCGCCGTGCCCAAGGCGCGCGCGCAGCACCCCTCCTTCGGCGTCGCGTCGGCGCGCGCACGCTACTACGGCGCACGCAATGCCTTCGGCGTGGTGCGTGCGGCTGGGGGCGGCATCGTCCCACGGGCCGCCCGCGCGTTCTACGAAGTCGCCCGTGCCGCCAAGCAAGACCTCCGGGGCACGCCGCACCTCGCACGCATGCACCTCGCCGGCGTGCGCGACGCGGCGGACGGGCGTGTAACCGGCCCGGGTGAACCGCCCCCCTCGCACGCACCCGATCGCACGCCACCCCTGCCCATGCATGCCGCCCGAGCGGCGCTGACCACCCTGCGCGGCTCCCTCCACGCCGCACGCATCGCGCTGATCGCCCCGCCCCGCGTCGGGCTCCCGCCCATCGACGCGACACTCCGGATCGCGCCGATCGAGTCGATCACCAACAGCGGCGGCGCATCCTCGCCAACCTCCGATCGCCGAGTCGCCACCTCACCAAGTCGTCAACTCTCCATCGTCGTCCTCTCCTACAACCGGCGCGAGGCGCTGCTCGAAACGCTGTGGCAGCTCGCCCAAGGGGAGGCGACCCGGAACGCGGAGGTCATCGTCGTCGACAACGCGTCGAGCGACGGATCAGTCAACGCTGTGCAACAGATGTTCCCTCGCGCACGCACGATCGCGCTCGACGACAATGTCGCGATCGCCGGGTTCAACCGCGGCGTCGAGTCGGCGAGCGGCGAGTTTGTGCTCATCCTCGACGACGACGCGCGCCCGGACCATCGCGATCTCGCCGAGGCGATCGAGGTGCTCCGCGAACGCCCGGAGTGCGGGGCGGCGACGTTCATGCCGATCCACCCGCGCACCGGCGCGCCCGAGTGGCCGTTCGTCGCGGGCATGCGCGAGGCGACGACCTCGTTTCCCGTCATGGGCTGCTGCAATCTGGTGCGCCGCGAGGTGTGGCTCACGCTCGGTGGGTACGACGAGCGGATGTTCCTCTACCGCAACGACGTCGACCTCGCGATGCGTCTTGCGGCCGCCGGCGTTGGCGTCGCGTTTGACCCCAAGTGGACGTGCGAGCACGACTCACCCGCTGCGGCACGCAAGAGCAATCGGTGGTTCCGCCTCGCGACGCGCAACTGGGTGTGGCTCGCGCGCCGGCACGGGCGAGGACTCTCGAAGATCGGGGGCGTGATCATGGGTTGGGCGTGGGCGCACAAGACCGCGGGCCTGCATCCGAGCGCGCACGTCGCGATCCTCCGAGGCGTGACCGAGGGTCTCTGCACGCCGCCCGCCCGGCAACCGGAATGGATCGTGCCGGACGGGCGCGCGTTCGCGGGTCTGCTCCGACTTCAACTCTCCGCGCGCACCAAAGGTGACAGCGCTTCGAGCAGCTGACCCCACTCGGCGTAGACGTAGGGGATCGCGTGCGCGTCGTGCAGGTCGCGGATGGCGCCGAGCGTGCGCTCGCTCAGGTCACGCTGCCACTCCGTCGCGGACTTGTCGCAGAAATACACGCGACAGCCCATCGGGCGGATCGAGTGCGCGCCGCAGAGGTTGCGGACCTGGAGCGGACACCCACCGCGCTCACGCGCGCTCCGCAGATCACCTTCGCTCGGCGGCCGCTCGAGACGAACGACCGTATACGCCGCCTCGAGCCCGGTGCAGTAGAGACGGTGCCCGGTCTTGGCGAAGTTGCAGCATCGCCCCGACGCCCAGCATGCGGGGCCTCGGCGAGAGACCTCTTCGGCAAGCTGTGCGTAGATCGCGTCGAGGGCGCGCACGGTGGGCGCGGACGCGGAGGCCTCGATCCAGGTGCGGGCGTGTGCCGTGAGTACGTCCATGGCGGATCATTCGCGGCCGGCGCGCGCAACGCCCCGGGTCAGCTGATCCCGGGGCGTCGCGGCAATGGAGCTTGGTTGTCGCCGCTTAGCGGCTGACGCGTTCGAGCAGGAAGATGATGTCCGCCTGATCGACCGTGCCATCGCGGTTGAAGTCGGCCGAGCGATCGCCGTCCGCCACGAGCTGCGTTGCCGCGGCGATCTCGGCGGCATCGAGCGAACCGTCGCGGTCCGTGTCGAGGCGACGGACGAGGTGCTCGCCCGCCATACGGTCGCGCATCGCATCGCCCGCAGCCCGGCGCTCTTCGCCGGTCAGTCGGCCGTCGCCGTCGGCGTCAAACCGCTCGACCAGTTCCGCGCGGAGCTTCTCGGCCTGGGCGCGCATCTGCTCATGGGCCGCCTTGCGCTCGTCCTGCGAAAGCTCGCCATCACCGTCGGCATCCCACTTCGCAGTGAACTCGGCGCGTCGTGCCTCCATCTCTGTCTTCATGTGATCGCGGAGCGCGGCGCGTTCGTCCTGCGAGAGCTGGCCATCGCCGTCGGCATCGAATCGCTCGATAGCCTCCGGCGGGAGGCGGTCATGCCCGCGGTCGAAGCCGGGGCCACCAAAGCCCGGCCCGCGGTCACCGCGACGCTGATCGAAACGCCCGCGGATGCGCTCCATGACGCCGCGAGCCTCGGCACGCTCCTCATCGGTGAGCTGACCGTCGCCGTCGGCATCGAATCGCTCGAGCATCGCCTCGTGGATGCGATCACGAATCGCGTCCGCGTGCGCCTTGAACGCGTCGTGCGCCGCGGCTCGCTCCGCTTCGGAGAGTTCGCCATCGCCGTCAACGTCGAATCGCTCGATGAGCTGCGCTCTGTCGGGGCCGTGCCGGCGCCCGTCGCGCGGTCCAAACTCACCTCGCCCACCGAAGGCGTCACCGGGGCCCCTGTCCGAACCGCCCCGCGCACCCCGGGCATCCCGCGGCCCGAACCCATCACGCGGGCCGCGATCAGCGCCGTCCCTCGGACCCCGATCGGGCCGACCGTCTCGAATCCGCTCTGGACGGTCGGAGGAACCACCGCGCTCAGCCTGGGCGAATCCGGCCGAGTTCATCCCGAACAGAGCCCCACATACAGCAACCATGACGAGGGAACGCTTCATCAGTAGCCCCTTGGCGAGCGACCCCATCGCCGCCCGATCGAGACGCACAACGCACCATCCGCGGGCGGATTGCACAGGTGTTGAGCCTAGGCGGCGCGGATGGACGACCCGACGACCGCCGGAGTCAAGAACCGCTGCACCTCCGCCGCGAGATCGAACTGTGCGGCAGACCAGCGGCGCGCGCCTTGGAAGCGGGCGACGAGTGACCCATCGCGTGCCGGCGTGATGATCGGGAGACCATCATCGGGAAGGCGCGCAGACATGGGCGCACCTCCGGATACTTCGACCCCGCACTGGTCGTAGCGGTCGTCTCGGATCTGGACCGGGAGGTTGCGTGCGCGCGCCTCGTGTTCGAGGCGACGTCCGTTGCGCCCATGACCGATGATGACCACCGTGCAGCCCTGAGCGTCTCGGAGCAGATGTTCGACAATGGCGCCGGGTGCTACGCATTGGCACGCGAGGTGCTGCGCTGCTTGCGCGCGCGACTCGGGTGCGAGCGTGCCGCGCTCCTCGAGCACATCCCACCAGGCGGCGACGCGTGCGCGCCAGCGCGAGATGTTGTCAGCGGTTGGGCGCGCGCAGATGGCGTGCAGGGTGGCCTCGAACGTGCGCGAGGCGAGGCGCGCGGGGGCGGCGCGCAAACCGGGCGCGTGCTCGTCGAGCAGGAAGATCGCACGATCGCACGCGGCACCCGTGTCATCGCCCGTGAGTGCGGCGGCGGTTGCGAAGCGGAGCGTCTGCGATTCAACCGCTCGCGCGGTTTGAGCAGGGTCGGCGCTCGCGCGCAGGATGATCTCGCGGATGAACGCGAGCGCTTCCGCGTGCCGCTTGGAGTTGGTGCCGGGCGCGAGTCGGTAGCCCGCGACAAGATCCGGGGTCGTTCGGAACACCATGCCGTGGGCGCACAGGCGGAGCCAGAGGTCATAGTCGGCGGCGGCCGGAGCGGCGGGATCGAATCGCTCGCGGTCGAGCCAACGGCGGGCGACGAGCGTCGCGGACATCGCGATGGGGTTGTCATCGATGAGGCGGGCGAGGGCGACCGAGTCGGCTGGCGGCGTCATCACCAGGTCGAGGTCGTCTCCCGACGGGCCATCGAGGGTCCACCCGCCGGCGGCGGCGCCGGTCTCCTGGGCTGCGGTGAGCAGCGCGCGGCTCGCTCCGGGCATCAGGCGATCATCGGCGTCGAGGAACTGGATCCAGGCGGCGCGGGTGACCGCGAGCGCTGCATTTCGCGCCCCTCCGGCGGAGCGCGATTGGCTCTGGACCACGCGCACGCGTGGGTCCTCGCGCGACAGGTCGGCGAGGATGCGCGGTGTCGCGTCGGTGGAGGCGTCTTCGGCGACAACCACCTCGATATCGCGCAGCTCTTGCGCGAGCGCGGAGCGCACGGTGCGTTCGATCGTCGCCTCGGCGTTGTGGGCGGGGATGACGACGGACACGCGCGGCTCGGGCATCGCGGGCGAATCGGCAAGTTGCGCCGCGATACGGGTGAAATGCTGCGGGCGCGTCGGCGACTCGTCGATACCTGCCGCCGGACCATGACCAACCCACCCGAGACAACCGCGCCGCCGGGACCTTGCATGGGGCGGGTGGCCGACGCGCTCGTGCTCGTAAGCTCGCCCGGCGTGTCGCCGGCGGACTGGGGCGTGCAGGGTGTGCTGGACCGCGAGTGGGCGATCTACTCGCGGCTCGGCGGCGCGTTTGAGCGGATGGTGGTGGTCACGGATCGTCCGGTCCCGAAGCGCGAGAAGATCGAGCAGTCGCTCACGATGCGGACCGGCTCGCTCGTGGAGATCATCGACAACCACGACGACGCCGAGCGGACGGCGTGGCTCGCTTGGCTCGGACCCGCGGCGGCACGCAGGCTGAGCGGCGCAGCGACGGCGGTCGTCAAGACCAACCAGCACACCGCGGGCGACGCGGCTCTGGTGGTAACCGACGCACTCTCTGCGGGCGGGACGCGCGTGGGGCTGGTCGCGCGGGGCGGGTATCCATGGTCGCGGTTCGAAGCGGAGCTTCGCGGCCCGGGCTCGCGGGAAGCGGCGGAGGCCGGGGTGCGCGAGGGCGATCTCTGCCGTCGGGCATCGGTTGTGGTCGGCACCACCGACCGGATGGTGCAGGACCTCGCGTGGCGTCACGGGATTGCTCGCGAGCATTGCCGCGTCGTCCCCAACTATGTGACGCCCGCTGACGACACTGATGAGACGATCGCGCGCGATCCGGACGAGATCCTTTACGTCGGCCAGTTGACCCCGCGCAAGCGGTTGGGCCTCGTGCTCGAAGCGGTGGCGTTGCTTGCGTCGGACTGGGGCGAGCACGTGCGCATGCGCGTCGTCGGCGACGGCGAGGAACGCGAGGCCCTGGAGCAACGAGCGAACGAACTCGGAGTCGACGCGGTCTTTGAGGGACGGCTCGCGCATCGCGACGTTCGGGCTCGCCTGTCCCGGTGCGGCCTCTACGTGCAGATGTCATCGCTTGAGGGACACCCGAAGACGGTGATCGAAGCGATGGCGCTGGGTGCCGCGGTAGTCGTGGCCGATGCGCCGGGGCTCGCGGAGATCGTCTCGCACGGCGTGACGGGGATGTGCGTCTCGCCCGATGCACGCGAGCTCGCGCAGACCATCGCCGGACTTCGGGCGGATGAAGACTGGCGGCAGATGATCGGCCGTGCGGCGGCGGACTGGGCCCGGCGCTTCTCGCTCGACGAGATCGTGCGACTTGAGCTTGACGTCTACGGCGCCGCGATGGAGCGTGCGGGCGAGCACGCTGGCGAGCGCTCGCCACCGGTGCGATGGCAGCCCGCGCTACTGCGTGGCGCGGTTTCGAGCGCTGTCGAAGCGTGGCGCAACTCGCTGCACGGGTTCGCGAAGCGCCTGCCCGCCCGCGACCGGGCGTGCTTTCTCGCGAGCCTCGATACGTGGGTGTACTCGATGCAAGGGGAGGCGGCGGTCGAGGCGTGCGGCGGCGTACACCCGAAACACAGGCTCATGGGATATCACCAGTTCTTCGCGGCCCGCGTCGCGGAGGGGCAGCGGGTGCTCGATCTCGGGTGCGGGAAGGGCGAGTTGCTCACCGACCTGGCGCTCGCCGGCGCCGAGGTCGTGGGAATGGACGCGTCGGCTTCGTCGCTGGAGGCCGCGCGGGTGCATGCGGCGAAGGCGAAGGTGTCGGAGCGTGTGACGCTCGCTGCGGGTGACATCACGACTGTGCGAGCTGGCGGCCGGTTCGACACCATCATCCTGTCGAATGTCCTTGAGCATCTGAAGGAGCGTCCGGCGCTGCTCGCCAAGTGGCTGGAGTGGTATCAACCCGCACGGGTCTTGATTCGCGTGCCGGCGTGGGATCGTGAGTGGCGCGTGCCGTGGAAGGACCAACTCGGCGTGGATTCTCGCCTCGATGAGACGCACGAGGTGGAATACACGCGGGAGGCTCTTGAGCGCGAGCTTGCGGAGGCGGGCCTGGTCGCGGTGTCGATCGAATCGCGTTGGGGTGAATACTGGGCGGAGGCTGCGCCGGCGCACGCGGCCGCCAAGGCGGCGTAGCGATGCGGATCGCGGTGGTCTCTGACCTTGCGCCCGGAAGCCACAAGGCCTACGCGATCAACGTGGTGAAGACCGCGGGCGGGATGGCGCGCCTCGGCCACGAGGTGACGGTGTACTGCCGCAAGCCCGAGCCAGAATGGACGATCGATCTCGCGAGGCAGGCGTACGCCGAACCCGAGGTGCGGTTTGAGACCTATCCGTCGCCGGACCAGGCAGACGAGCAACTCACAAGCGAGCGTTATCTGCGAGCGTTTGCGTTGTGGGCGAGCGAGACCATCGCACGGCGCGGCGCCGGGCTTGTCTTTGCCCGGCACACTCGGGGGGCGCTTGCGTGCCTCGAGCGCGGTCTGCCGACGATCCTCGAGACGCACATGGCGATCGAGGACGATTGGGCGGGGGGACACACGTGCCTCCGCGCCGCGTCGGCGACGGGGCCGCTGCTGGGTGTTGTGACGATCGGCGCTCCGCTCCGTGATCGATACGTGAGCCTCGGTGCGGCGACCGAGCGCGTCCGGATCGTACCGGATGCGGTCGACGCCGAGTTGTTTGGTAGGCCGAGGGAGCTCCCGCAGCCTCCCTATGGGGAAGGACGGAAGCCGCGCGTGCTCTATGCGGGGCACCTTTACGATTACAAGGGCGTGCCCACGTTGCTCGAGGCAGCGGCCCTGATGCCCGAAGTGGACGTGCACCTGCTTGGCGGTACGGACCAGGATGTGGCGTGCGTCCGGGAGCGAGCGCGCAAGCTCCCGAACGTGCGCGTGCATGGGCGCGTGGCGCACGCCGAAGTGCCGTATTGGCTTTGGTACGCGGACGTCCTCGTACTCCCGCCGAGCGCGACGCACCCCTCGGCAGCCTGGACAAGCCCGGTCAAGCTCGGCGAGTATGTCGCCAGCGAGACGCCGATCGTGGCGTCACGGATTCCGGCGCTGCGGGCTTGGGTGGGCGAGCCGATCGTGCGCTGGTTTGAGCCCGACGACGCACGGAGCCTCGCGGAGGCTGTGCGGCGGACGCTGGATGCACGCGTCGCTGATGGCGAGCGCGAACGGGTGCGGGAGGCGCGGGCCTGGACGCGACGATTCAGCTATGTCGAACGTGCGCGAGCGATCTTGGAGCACGCGGAACACGGGCGGGTGCGCGCGGCGGCGTGACCGCGGTGCGGTGCGGCAACACGCCGAGCGTGAGTAGACGATTGCCTGTTACGCACGTCCGGTCGTGTCCGACTTGGTGGCCGACGAAGCGGGGCGTCGGCAGTCGGCGTGGGTCGGCGACACTCCGCGACCCTTCCCCAACCCAGAGTGTGCCACGTGTCCGCCGCGTTTGCAACTGCCAGAGCGGCAGGGCCGTGCCATCACGACGCCCACAAGCACCGTTTCTGATGGACTGGAGCCGAAATCGCGGCCGAATAAGGCGGCGCGCGGCTTGCATTTGATTGGGCATGAGACCCGATCGACTTACGAACGCTGCCCAACAAGCCATCGCCTCCGCCCAGACTCGGGCGATGGGTGATTCGCACGCCGAGGTGACGGGCGTGCACCTGCTCGCGTCGCTGCTCGAGGAGCGCGGCGGGACAGCGCACGCGGTGCTGACACAGATCGGCGCTGACCCTGCGCGCATCGCGGAGCTTGCGGAGAGCGAGATCAAGCGCCTGCCGACGGTGAGCTCGAACGCGGGTTCGACGGGGCGCGAGATCATGGAGATCCTCGCGAAGGCGGACAAGGAGGCCCGAGACCTCAAGGACGCGTACGTCTCCACGGAGCATCTGATTCTCGGGTTGTGCGAGGCGCCGGGGGCGGCTCGCGAGCTGTTGCAGGTCAACGGCGTGCGCAAGGCCGATGCGCTCAAGGCGATCAAGGCCATCCGTGAACGCTCCGGGGTAGAATCCATCCAGGATCAGTCGGCGGAGTCGAGCTTTGAGGCGCTCAAGAAGTTTGCGATCGACCTGACGGAGAAGGCGCAGCAGGGCAAGCTCGATCCGGTGATCGGGCGGGATGAAGAAATCCGGCGCACGATGCAGGTGCTGAGCCGGCGCACGAAGAACAACCCGGTGCTCATCGGTGAGCCGGGCGTGGGCAAGACGGCGATCGCGGAGGGGCTCGCGCTGCGGATCGTCAACGGCGACTGCCCCGAGAGCATGCGCGACAAGCGGGTGATGGCGCTGGATGTCGGCGCGTTGCTCGCGGGGTCGAAGTTTCGCGGCGAGTTTGAGGAGCGGCTCAAGGGCGTGCTGCGCGAGGTGCAGGCGAGCGAGGGGCAGATCATCCTGTTCATCGACGAGCTGCACACGATCATCGGCGCTGGGGCTGCGGAAGGTGCGGTATCAGCGGGCAACTTGCTCAAGCCGGCACTGGCGCGGGGTGAGCTGCGGTGCATCGGCGCAACGACGCTCGACGAGTATCGCAAGCACGTGGAGAAGGACCCGGCGTTTGAACGTCGGTTCCAGCCGATCTACGTGGATCAGCCGAGCGTTGAGGAGACGGTGGCGATCCTGCGCGGGCTGAAGGACCGGTACGAGGCGCACCACGGCGTGCGCATTCAGGATGGCGCGCTCCTCGCGGCGGCGCAGCTCTCGCACAGGTATATCGCAGACCGGTTCCTGCCGGACAAGGCGATTGACCTGGTGGACGAGGCGGCGAGCAGGCTGCGCATCGAGGCGGACTCGATGCCAACGGAGCTCGACGAGGTGCGCAGACGGATCATGCAGCTCGAGATCGAGCGCGAGGCGTTGAAGATCGAAGCAGGCACGAAGGCAGAGAGGCACGAAGGCACGAAGGAGGTCGATCGCATCGAGCGCGAGCTGGCGGAGTTGCAGGAGCGGAACCGGTCGCTGACGGCGGTGTGGGAGGCGGAGAAGGGCGAGCTCGATGCGGTGCAGTCACTCAAGGAGCGGATCGATCACAAGCGCACGGAGCTTGAGCAGGCGCAGCGGCGCGGCGATCTGGAGACCGCGGCGCGGATCCAATATGGCGAGATGCGTGAGCTCGAGAGCGAGCTCAAGGCAGCAGAAGCCAAACTCGACGATCGCCAGGAGCGCGGCGATGCGCTGGTGAAGGAAGAGGTGGACGCCGAGCAGATCGCGGAGATCGTCGCGAGGTGGACGGGCATCCCCGTGTCGCGTCTGGTCGAGACGGAGCGCGACAAGTTGGCGCGCATGGAAGATCACCTGCGCGAGCGCGTCGTCGGGCAGGATGAGGCGCTGCGTGCGGTGTCGGACGCGGTGCGCCGCTCGCGTGCGGGGCTTGGCGATCCGGATCGTCCGATCGGGTCGTTCCTGTTCCTCGGGCCGACCGGCGTGGGCAAGACGGAGACGTGCAAGGCGCTGGCGCGGTTCCTCTTTGACACCGAAGAGGCGATGGTGCGCATCGACATGTCGGAGTTCATGGAGAAGCACTCCGTGTCGCGGCTTGTGGGCGCGCCTCCCGGGTATGTCGGGTATGAAGAGGGCGGGGCGCTCACGGAGGCGGTGCGCCGTCGGCCGTACGCGGTGGTGCTGCTCGATGAGGTCGAGAAGGCGCACCCGGACGTGTTCAACGTGCTGTTGCAGTTGCTCGACGACGGTCGCCTGACCGACGGGCAGGGGCGGACGGTCGACTTCCGCAACACGATCGTGGTGATGACGTCGAACCTGGGCTCGCAGAAGATCCAGGAGATGGCGGAGAGCGGGGCTGAGGATTGGGAGATCGAGGCGCAGGTGCGCGATCTGATCCGGCGCGGGCCGGGCGCGGATATGGACGCTTCGCCCAACATCGATCCGGAGACGGGGCGCGTGCGCGCACGGATGGACGTGGACGTGCGCGGGGCGTTCTTCCGCCCGGAGCTGCTCAACCGCATCGACGAGGTCGTCGTCTTCCATCAGCTCAAGAAGGAGCAGATCGCGAGCATCGTCGAGATTCAGCTTGCACGCCTGCGCCAGCGCCTCGCGGAGCGCGAGATCACGCTCGAACTCACCGAGACAGCGGTCGAGAAGATCGCGAGCGAAGGGTGGGACCCGGCGTACGGGGCTCGCCCGCTCAAGCGAGCGATCCAGCAGCGGCTGGAGAACCCCCTCGCGACACGCATCCTCGCGGGCGACTTCGGCCCTGGGGACACGGTGCGCGTGGATGCGGCGGGTGGGGTGTTGAGTTATGAGAAGGTGGGCGGGTAGGGGCGGGTACCCCGCCCCTCCGGGGCGGCAGATCGACACCGCCGGCTTCAGGGATCTGATCCTGGTTTCCGATGGACTATCCATGGAGGATCTCGAGGCTCATTTGGCGCGCCTCGTCGACGAACTCGAGCCTTTGCTCTCCGCGGAGCCGATGATCAGGCACTTCATCGAACACCGCGAGTATGGACTGTGCTTCGAGTTTCTGTGCGAGGCCCTCCAAGAGCAGCGTGTGAGCGTGTTGCCCGCACAGATGCGGGCAATCGCGCAGCTGGGCAGAGAAATGGAGTTCGAACCAGAGACTTGGGCTGATATCGCGGTGACGGAAGACCCCGCATACGGCAGCGGATCATCGCTCTCCGGTGAACTCTGACGGCCCGATGAGCCTACCTGTACGCCTGTTTGCGAACTTCCAATCGCCAGTGCCCGCCCCCCGAGTGGATGCGAGCCCGCAGAGCGGTTCCGCCCCGGAGGGGCGGGGTACCCGGCGGCATGTGACTAGCCTGTGTCGATGGCGTCAGACTCTCCCGGTGCTCGTGCGATGCAGGCGTATAACGCGGGCGACTTTGCGCGGGCGGTCTCGCTCGCGGAGCGGGCGCTCAAGGATCGGAAGCGGGATCACAACCTGCTGCATCTGCAGGCGGCGTGCCTGATGAAGATGGGCGATCCGGAGGCGGCGCTGGAGAAGCTGCTCGCGGCGTGCCGCGTCGAGCGGCGGGACCCGCAACTCCTGATCTCGCTCGCGCAGACGTACCGGGCTCTCCAGCGGTTTGAGGAGTTTGACGCGACGCTCGGGCGCGTGCTGGAGATCGCGCCGGGGCTCGCCGACGCGGTGTACCTGCACGCGCAGTCGTACCGCGAGCGGGGGATGCTCGACGACGCGCGACGGGTGATCGAGGAGGCGATGGGCGCGACCGACGCGGGGCACGTTGATCCGACGCTGCTCGCGGCGCACGCGGAGGTCTGCCTCGCCGCGAAGGACACCGAAGCGGGGATGGCTTCGGCGGAGGCTGTGGTGGCGCGGGGGGATGCGGTGCGCGTCGAGGTTCGCCGGCGGGCGACCTTCCTGCTCGGACGCCTGCTCGATGGCGCGGGGCGATACGACGAGGCGTTCGAGGCGTTTTCTCGCGGGAACGCGATGTACACGACGCCGATCCGCGTGATGCCCGCGGCGTACGTGCGCGAGCGGTGGAGCGCCGAACGCCTCGCTGACGTGCCGGTGGCGAGTGAGCGCACGGAACTCCCGGTGCTTGTGTGCGGGATGCCGCGGACGGGGACGACGCTTGTCGAGCAGATGCTCGCGGCCCATCCGGAGATCGGGACCGTGGGCGAATGCGCAGCCCTGCCGGCGATGGAGCTGCGGTGCGATCCGGCGCGGCTCGACCAGCGCGCGATCGATCAGATGCAGCGGCAGTATCTGGAGGCGCTCGCGCCGGGCGCGCGCGGCGGCGAGGCCCGCGTGGTCGACAAAATGACGATGAACTACGCCATGCTCGGGCTTGCGTCGCGGGTTGTGCCGGGACTGCGCGTGATCTACTGCGTGCGCGATCCGCGCGACGTATGTCTGTCCTGCTTCCAGCAGGACTTCACGGCGGACGCGCACCCGTACTCACGCGACCTGACGCAGTGCGCGCTCCAGTACGCGGAGCACACGCGGATCATGGAGCACTGGCGCGCGGTGCTGCCGGACGTGGCGCTCATGGAGGTCCGGTACGCCGAGTTGGTGGAAGATCCGGAACGGGTGGTGCGTGCGATGCTCGGGTTCGTCGGCGTCGGATTCGATCCGGCATGCCTGCGCCACCACGAGACCGCGGCCCCCGTGACGACGGCGTCGAGCGCGCAGGTGCGAGAGCCCGTGTACCGCACAAGTCTCGCTCGGTGGCGGCACTACGGGGCGAATCTGGACCCGCTGGCCCAAGCGCTCCGCAAGGCGGGGGTCCCGCTCGAGGGGTAGCCCGCGGTGGTGGTAGGATTGGGGACCGAAGGAGGTGCATCGATGAGGATCATGACGAGAATCGCGTGTTGCGTGGGGGCTCTGGCTGCTGCTGCTGTCGCGCTGGGCGCGCACGGTGCGACACACACCGGCGACGACGTGTGGACCGAGCCCTACGCCCTGACGACCTGCCCGATCTCCGGCAAGAAGCTCGGCTCGATGGGCGACGCGGTGGTGAAGAAGTACGACGGGCGCGAGGTGCGCTTCTGCTGCGGCGGATGCCCGGGGAGCTTCGAGAAGGACCTCGATGCATCGTGGGCGAAGGTGGACAAGGCGATCGCCAAAGACCAGATGCGGTTTTACCCGGTGAAGACGTGCGTGCTCTCGGGTGAGTCGCTCTTCGAGGGCGAGAAGGACCAGGCGAAGACCGTGGTCGTCGGCAACCGCCTGGTGCGCGTGTGCTGCGACCGGTGCGCCGCAAAGGTCGCGAAGAGCCCCGAGGAGATTGTGGCGGAACTGAACAAGCTCACGATCGAGGCGCAGCGCGCGGACTACCCGGTCGAGACGTGCGTCGTGGGTGGCGAGAAGCTGGCGTCCGTTGATGAGCCGGTGGAGACGGTGATCGCGGGTCGGCTCGTGCGCCTGTGCTGTGAGAAGTGCGAGGCGAAGGTGAAGGAGAACCCGACGAAGTACCTCGCGACGATCGACAAGGCGTGGCAGGCCAAGGGCAAGTACATGCCGCCGAAGGAAGAGAAGAACTAGGCGAGTCGCTGGTCGCTTCTGTGTAACAGCATGCGGGCCCGGGCGTTGCGCCCGGGCCTTTGCTTTGCGCCGACCAGGGCTGGAATTCGCGTGCGCGGAGGTGGTTGACGGTGTGGCGGGCGGTGCTATGCTCCCCGCACTGCATCAAGAGTCCCGGGATGTCTCAAGGTCCCGGGCGGCAACCGAGCAGGATTAGGCCTGCCACGGTGCCGAGACCAGCCCCGGCGTGGGGAACGATGCGGACGAGGCTGCCTCGCAGGACTCGTCAAAACAGGGCCGTGGAGCCCGACCACGCCAGCACTGGATGCTCTCGATGCTGTGAGGAGCTCACAGCAATGGGAGTCACGCTGCACACATCGGACGGTTGGCCTTCCGCGGACCTGCTCTGCCCCGGCGTCGGTCGCGGGCCTGATGACGGGCACGCCCTTGTTCCGCCGCTCGTGCAAACGACCACGTTCGTCCGCCGAGGGATTGAATCGAAGGCGACGCACCAGTACTCACGCGTCTCCAATCCCACGGTGAGCGCACTCGAAGAGGCGCTCGGCTCGCTCGAAGGCACCCTGCCCGCTGCCTGCTTCACCACCGGGCTCGCCGCGGAGACAGCGCTCTTCCTCGCCCTGCTCCGCTCGGGCGATCACGTCATCTGCGGACGATCGGTCTACGGCGGGACGACGCGGCTGCTCCGCGACATCCTTCAGCCGCTCGGCGTGCGGTGTTCGTTCGTTGACGCGACGCGACCGGAGCAGATCGCCGCGGCGATCAACGAGCACACGAAGCTGGTGTTTGTCGAAACGCCCGCAAACCCGACGCTGGAGATCACGGACATCCGCGCGTGCCGGGAGGCGATCCGCGGCTCCAACGCGATCCTGGCGGTGGACAACACGTTTCTGACCGGCGCCCTCCAGCGCCCGCTGGATCACGGGGCGGACGTCTCCGTGTATTCGACGACGAAGTTCATCGACGGTCACTCGGTGGCGTTGGGCGGGGCGCTCGTGACGCGGGACGCGACGCTGCTCGACAGATTCCGGTTTGTGCGCAAGTGCACGGGCGCGATCCAGACGCCGTTCAACGCGTGGCTGACGATCCAGGGGGTCAAGACGCTTCCTGTGCGCCTGCGTCATCAGTCGGAGACGGCTCGCCAGATCGCGGAGTGGCTCTCTGGGCGTGACGAGGTGTGTGCGCTGCACTATCCGGGCGTCGGCGACGAGCGCTCGGTGGCGCTGCTCGAAGAGCAGCAGTCGGGTGTGGGCGGCGCGGTGGTGTCGTTTGACATCCGCGGCGGGTATGAGGCGGCGGACCGGTTCGTCAGCGCGTTGACTCTCTGCACGCTCGCGGAGCACGTGGGGTCGGTCGAGACGCTGATCACACACCCGGCGTCGATGACGCACGCGGACGTGCCCGCCGATGCCCGCGCGGTGGTGGGCATCACGCCCGGGCTGCTCCGGCTCTCGGTCGGGCTCGAGCCGGCGGAGGACATCATCCGCGACCTCGCGGCAGGGTTCGCGGCGAGCCAGCGCCGCACGTCGGAGGAAGGAGCGGCGCGATGTGCAGCGAGCGCGTGATCGTGCTGAAGTTTGGAGGCTCGGTGCTGCGCGACGCGACGAGCGTGCGCAAGGTCGGGCACGAGATCTACCGGTGGCGTCGCGAGGGATGGAAGGTCGTGGCGGTGGTCTCCGCGCTCGCGGGGCGGACCGACGCCCTGCTGGGGCAGGCGCGCGGTGACGCGGGCTCGGCGCACGATCTGGCGTTCGCTCTGGGGCAGGGCGAGCGCGACGCGAGCGCACTCCTGCTCACGCAACTCGAACGGATCGGGCTCCCCGCGTGCTGCGCGACGCCGGAGGAAGTCGGGCTGGTGGCGGAGGGCGACCCGCTCGACGCGACCCCGGTCTCGCTCGGAGATACGGAGCTGCGCGCGCGGCTTGATCGTGATGGCGTCGTGGTGTTTCCCGGGTTCGTCGCGATCGATCGCGAGGGGCGGCACGTGACGCTCGGGCGCGGCGGGTCGGACCTGACGGCGCTCTTCCTGGCGCACGCGCTCGGGGCGGAGAAGTGCCGACTTGTGAAGGACGTGGACGGGCTCTACACCGCCGACCCCAACGATCGAACGAACGCGCCCGCGCGGTTCACGACATGCTCGTACGACGACGCGCTCGCGACGGACGGTTCGATCGTGCAGCACAAGTCGGTGCGCTTCGCGCAGCGCGTAGGGCTCACGTTCGAGCTCGGCGGATTCAACGGCGTGCATCCGACGACCGTGGGCGAGCCGTCGCACGTGGACGTGCGCGCGCATCCCGCCCCACCGCTTGGGGTCGCGGTCGCCGGGGCGGGCACGGTCGGCGGGGGGGTGCTCTCGCTGATCCGCGAACTCCCGGAGCTGTTCGAGGTGAAGGGCGTTGCGTGCCGCGATCCGGGCAAGCACCCCGAACTGGGCGAGTTGGGCGTGCCGGTGGTGCAAGACGCGATGTCGCTCGTCGATGGCGCGGATGTGGTCGTCGAGGTGATCGGGGGCACGGAGACGGCGCTCGAGCTTGCTCGCTCGGCGCTCGGGGCGGGGCGGGATGTCGTGACCGCAAACAAGGCGCTGCTCGCGGAGCACGGCGCGGCGTTACGGAAGTTGGCGGACGAACGGGGGTGCGACATCCTCGATGCGGCGAGCGTCGGAGGCGGGGTGGCGGTGGTCGAGCGCGCGACGGCGGCACCGGTGCGCCGCATCCGCGGCGTGCTCAACGGCACGGGCAACTTCGTGCTCGAGGAGGTCCGACTCGGAGCCTCGCAGCAGGACGCGGTGCGGCGCGCGCAGGAGCTCGGGCTCGCGGAGGCTGACCCCTCGCGGGACCTGGACGGGCGCGACGTGATCGACAAGCTGCGCGTGCTTGCGCAGCGGACCGGGCTTGGCGCAGGGCAAGGCGTGGAGCGCACGCCGATCCCCGAGGACGGGCTTGAGAACGCGGCGGCGTTTCGGTACCGCTACGTCGGCACGCTTGATTCCGCTGGTGCGCGCGCATCGGTCGAGCGCGTCGAGCCCGGCGATCCGCTGTTCGACCTTCCCGGCGCGACCAACGCGGTGGTGATCGAGCGGGACGACGGGAGCGTTGAGACGCTGCGCGGACTCGGCGCGGGGCGCTGGCCGACCGCGGAATCGGTGGTTGCGGACTTGCTCTCGCTTGCGCGCACGCGTTCGGGGGCGCTCGCCCATGTCTGACACTCCATCCATCGCGATCGTCGGGGCATCGGGCGCGGTCGGGCAGGAGGCGATTCGCATCCTGCTGGAGCGCGGGTATGCGCCGGATCGGATTCGCCTGTTTGGCGCGCGCAGCGCGGGCGCCTCGCTCGCGATCGACGGGCACGCGTGGGTCGTGCGCGAGTCAGCGGTGGAGGTGATCGCCGAGTCGGCCTTTGTGATCCTGTGCACCGACGCGCAGGTGTCGGGGCGGCTCGGGCCTCAACTGGTGACGGCGGGAGCGACGGTGGTCGATTGCTCGTCGGAGTTTCGCCAGGATCCGGCGGTGCCGCTCGTGATTCCGGAGATCAACGGGCGCCTGCTGCACGAGCCGGGGCGGGCGCGCCTGATCGCGAGCCCCAACTGCTCGACGACGATGCTGCTGCTGGCGCTCGAGCCGATCCGGCGCACGTTTGGCGTGCGATCGATCATCGTCTCGACGTATCAGGCGGTCTCGGGCGCGGGGCTCGCGGCGCTCGACGAGCTCCGACGCGAGAGCGAACGCGCCCTGCGTGACGAGGCGCCCGAGCCGCGGACGTTCCCCGTGACGTGCGGGTTCAACGTGTTTCCGCACGAGTCGGCGCTCGATCCGGAGTCAGGCTTCTGCGGCGAGGAGGTCAAGATGATCACCGAGTCGCGACGGATCTGGGACGACCCCGCGCTCGGCGTGCTCCCGACGTGCGTGCGGGTGCCGGTGCGGCGCGTGCATGCGCAGGCGATCGTCGTTACGACGAACGAGGCGACGAGCGTCGCGGGCCTGATCGCGGCCCTGGAGGGTGGGGCTGGGATCGCGCTCGCGCAGGAAGGTGAGGTGTTGCACCCGCGGCGCGTCGAGGGCGGCGACTTGGTGCATCTCGCGCGCGTGCGCGAAGACCCCGGCAGCGGCGGGACGCGGTTTGCGCTCTGGGCGTGCTGCGATCAACTCCGCAAGGGGGCGGCACTCAATGCGGTGCAGATTATCGAGGGGCTGCGTCGGCCGACCCCGGACGCGAAGGAGGCGGCCGCTGGCGGCGCATCGCCGTTCGCCCGAGTGCGTGGCGCCTCGCCACACACTCCGGCCTTGACGGCGGCGCGAGTTTGCGCTGGCGACCTATGACATCGCCGCTGCTGCACTTCATTAGCTTCGTTCTCGACCCTAACTCGCCGGCACGATGCTCACGGGACAGCGCGACGGATTGGACCTGAGGCCTGCACGGGCACGTGGAACACCCCGCCGTCAACATGCAAAAATGCCCCTCACGGCGTGTGAGGGGCGTCCCTTGCGGGAAGCGGAGAGGGGGGGATTCGAACCCCCGAGAGAGTTGCCCCTCTACACGAGTTCCAATCGTGTGCCTTCAACCGCTCGGCCACCTCTCCGAACGTGATCCAACGGCTGAGGGCGGGAGTCTAGCTCGTCCGCCGGGCGGCCGGGCGATCCCATGGGTCATCGGCCGCCGGCGGGCGGACCAGGACCGACAGATCACCGCCGCGAGGGGTGGCAGCTAACCTGACTGCGTGCGAGTACTGATGGTCAACTGGGGCGCGATCTGGGACGGCGCAAGCCGAGGCGGCGGGGTCAATGGCTATGCCCAGCGCCTCGCTCTGGCCCTTCGTGACCTGGATCACGAGGTCTTTTGGCTCTCCAGCGGTTCCGCCTACGCCCCGGGCGGGCCAGAGGGCAAGATCGGCCCCATCCGGACGATCCGCCACCCAGACTGGCTCGGGATCCGGGCGTTCGAGATCGTCAACTCGCCGATCATCGCGCCCGCGGCCCTCCAAGCCGACCGGGCGGAAGAGGAGATCGCCAACACGGACCTCGAAGTCGAGTTCGTGCGCGTGCTCGGCGCGATCGGTCCGGACGTCCTGCACCTTCACAACATCGAGGGCCTGACGGCCGGCTGCCTGCTCGCCGCGAGCCGCCTCAACCCCCGGCCGAAGATTCTCTACAGCCTGCACAACTACCACACGCTCACCCCGCAGGGCTACCTGCCGAAGCGAGCCGTGGAAATCGCCGAAGAACTCGCGCCGCCAAACCTACCTGCCGCCGAAGCGGAGAAGCGTCGGCGGGCGGACATCGCGGAGCGTCCGCCTGCCGAGCTATCCGCGATACCTGATGCAACGCAGATGCCTCACACCCCCGCCAAGCGATCCTCGTTGCTCTCCTGGCTCCGCACGGAGAGCATCGAGCCTCCCCCTCCGCCCGCGCCATCCGAGCCCGCGGCTCCCGAGGACCCGCTCGCCCGCTGCAACGAGCCTCTGTCTCCCGACGGACCCGACTCGCGCGGGCAGACCGCGTGGATTGGTCGCGAGCACGCCATCGCGTTCAGACCGACGCCGGAGCATCCGACGTGGCAGCCGATCGATCAGACCGCGGAACAGATACCGGCCGATTCGGATGCTACTCGGCGGCTTGCGATGGTCGATGCGCTCAACGCGTGTGACACCGTGCTCGCGGTCTCCGAGTTTGTGCGCGAGAAGTACGCTGCGGAGGGCGTCGACGAGCATCGACTCCTCACGATGCCGATCGGCACGGCGACGGTCGAACTCGCCGCGACACACCGCGAACTCGTGTTTGCCCCGCCGCCGATCGACCCCGTGCAACCGCGTCCGCTGCGGCTCGTCTACACGGGCTTTGACCACCCCTACAAGGGGCTCCACGTGCTCGCCGACGCGCTGGAGCTCATGTCGCCCGAACAACTCCGTCGGATCGCCCTCGGTGTGTTCGCCCACGCCGGTCACCGGACAGAATGGCGCTTCCGGCGACTTGAGCCTCGCCTCGCTTCACTGCGGTACGGGCACGCGTACCTCCCGCACGACGTGCCTTGGATCATGGGCGGCGCCGACGCGGCGATCGTGCCGAGCATCTGGTTTGACAACGCGCCGCAGACCGTGCTCGAAGCGTTCGCGTGCGGCGTGCCGGTGGTGGGCTCACGCCTCGGCGGCATCGCGGACATGGTGCAGGACGGCGTGAACGGGCTGCTCTTTAGGGGGAATGACCGGGGCGACCTCGCGCGCGTGCTCGCGCGTCTCCTCGATGAGCATGATCTCGCGCCGCGCCTCCGCGCGGGTGTCCGGCCGCCGAAGTCCATGGGCGAGCACGCCCGCGAAATGGGCGATCTCTACGCCCGTGTGCTATCGTCGCCCTCTCTCGAGGAGGCGATCACCGCCCGATGAAGCCCGCCCCACCCGCTGCCCCAGTTGAGCCAGGTCCGGCGTCGGCGCACCGTGAACCGGTCGCGGTGGATGTGCCATCGCGCCTCGCCAACGTGGCCATCATCATCGTGACCTGGAACCGCAAAGAGATGGTCTCGGCGGTGCTCGACGCGCTCTCGAAGCAGCGGTATCCGCTCGAGCAGATCGATGTCACCGTCGTTGATAACCACTCGACCGATGGCACCGCCGACCTGCTCATCGAGCGCTGGCGCCCCGAACGCGTCGTTGACAACCCGACCGATCAGGCGCATCGGCCGGGGTTCAGCGTTCACGATCGCGATGCAACGAACGCGATCGGCGTCCGCTCGCTCAACATCGTCCGCAATGCGCACAACCACGGCGGGTGCGGCGGCTTTAACACCGGGTTCGCGTTTGTCGATCAGGTGCTCCGCAAGGCGCCCGAGGATGACCGACCAGAGTATGTATGGCTCGTCGACGACGACATCGATCTGCCCTCCGACGCGGCGCGCCGCCTCGTCGAGGCCGCGGAAGCGGACGACGCCATCGGGCTCGTCGGCTCGCGCACATGCGACATCAACGACCGAACGCGGACAATCGAAACAACGGTGTATGTCGATCGCGAGACCGGCATGATGGGCGACGAACCAGCGCAGGGCCATCCGCTCCGCGCCGCACACGAGCAGTGGGCGAAGGAGGTCGGCGGCCCGAAGGGCGGGGAGGGTTACGCCGGACTGCGCGAGGTCGATGTGGTCTCCGCGTGCTCGCTGCTTGCTCGCTGGTCCGCGGTGGAGAAGGTCGGCTTCTGGGATTGGCGCTATTTCATCTATTGCGACGACGCCGACTGGTGCCTGCGATTCGCGCGCGAGGGGTACCGCGTCGTGCTCAACCTCGACGCGGTCGTCTACCACACCCCTTGGCATCACAAGCTCACCCCCGCCCGTCTCTACTACGCCCAACGCAACGCGATCTGGATGATGCAGAAAGTGCTCACGGGTCGCGAGCTCAATCGCGTCACCTTCCGGCGTCTTGCGTCGCTCATGCGCGACAGCCTGCGCGCCATGTCCAACCGGCGCTTGTTCCACGCCGAGATTATGCGTCGCACCGCGGACGACGTATGCACACAAGGCACGGGCAAACTCGACTACGCCTCCCCCGCTCAAGAACCAGTGGGCGAGGCGTTCGGCGATCGCGGCTTGGTCGCGAAAGACAAGACGGTTGCCGTGCTCATCAACCGCCCGGAGGCGTTCGCGTGGAGCCGAGGGCTGCAAGACACGCTGCGCAGTTCGCTGCCTGCCGGCGCGGGCATGCCGCGTTGGGTTGAGATCGTGCGAAACGACATGCCCGACGCGGATCGACCTGTGCCGGGCGAGCCCGAGCGCGTCGTGTATTCGCACCGGCGTCGCTCCAAGCTCCGCCGCCAGTTTGGGCTCAACGCCGACGCGCTCGTGATCTTCGATCAGGTCGCCGATTTCCCGATGCTCGGCCGAGCGTGGAATGTCCACATCGACACCAGGGACCCCGCGAAGGCCCAGTTCGAATGGGGCGGCCTGCGCGCTCGCGCCGCGTTCATGGCGAGGTGGTTCATCACGGGCGTGCGGTGTGTCCTCTACGCCGCCCGCGTCAAGCCCTACAAGCCCGCGGACCGGTACGGATGACGCTCATCGAGCCCAAGCCGAGCCCTTCTGACCACGGCGGCGGCGCGTGGCTGAAGACCGATCGGCCGATGTCGATCGCGTTTCTCGGGTGGGCGTGGCTTGCGCTGCAGGCGCGAGAGGGCTCCGGATACAACCTCGCGGCCTCCGAACTCGCTGCCGGACTTGCGATGTCCGGACATCGCGTCTCGTATCTCCGCGCCGGCATGGACTACGACCAACGCCGTCGCCCGTGGGCCGAGCGCGTGGAGCGCTGGCGTGGGATCGAGTGCTACCGCCTCTACAACTCGGGCAATCTCTCGCCCGCGTCGACCAACTTCAACAACATGGAGCGCGAGCTCGCCGACCGGCGCACGAGCGTCGCGGTCGTCGAGTGGCTCGACAGGATGCAGGCGGAGGTCGTGCACATCCACTCGCTCGAGGGGTACGGACTCGATCTGATCGGCGCGATCCGCGCGAGTGGACGACCGGTGTTTGTCACGCCGCACAACTACTGGTTCGTCTGCCCGCAGGTTGACTTGCTGCACGAAGAACGACGCGTGTGCTTCGACTACGAAGGCGGCGCCAAGTGCCCGGGGTGCCTGGATGCGCCCTCGCCACGCGTCGCGACCGAGAAGCGCCGCGCCGAGCAGACCGCCCACCGCGTGCTTGGACACGCGACGGCCCACTCGCTCAAGGGCGCGTATGTCGCGGCGAAGGCGCTCAAAGAGAAGCTCTCACCGAAGGAAGCGGAGCAGTTTGACGACACCTCCGAGTCGCCCGACGCGATCAAGCCCGACCCGCAGGCGTGGCGCGGCTTTGAGACTCGCGACACCGACACCGGCGAGATCGACTACGGCCTCTCGCTGCGCCCGAAAGAACGCGCGCCGGAGCTGGGCACGGCGCCGTACGACGCCAACGAGCGGTTCCTCGCTGCGGACCACCACCTGCGCGTGCTCAACAACGATGCGCCAGGCTCGGTCTACGGACGGCGGCGTCTTGCGGGCATCGCGGCACTGAACCGCGCAACCCTCGTCACGCCGCCGAGCCGGTTCATGCTCCAGGTCCATGAGAAGATGGGGCTCAACACCGAGCTTGGGCATCACCTCCGCCTGGGACTGCCCCACTTCGACCAGATCCACCGACGGGCGAGGCGATCGCCTTATTACACACGGCGCCCTTGGTCCCCCGATGGTGCGTCGCGGCCGCTCCGCTTCGGGTTCTTCGGCACGACGCGCAACAACAAGGGGCTGCCGGTCCTGGCCGACGCGATCGAGCTCCTCGATCGTGACACCCGCCAGCGGTGCCAGTTCGTCATCCGGGCGGGCGGACACGACTGGCCCTTCCGGAAGCGTCTGAGCCGGTACCCCGAGGTGAGCTACACCGGGTGGTACGACCAGACCATGCTGGTTGCCGCGGGCGGGGACTATGACGTGGGCATCCTGTCGCACGTCTGGTTTGAGAACTCTCCGCTCGTGCTCCTCGAGCACCTGCACGCCGGCAAGTTCGTAATCTCGTCCCGCCTGGGTGGGCCACCCGAGTGGATCACCGAACCCCAGGAAAACCCCGAGTTTGAGCTCGGCAACGGGCTCAATGTTGCCGGCGGCGATCCGGAAGCCCTCGCCGAGGCCATCCGACGAATCGCCTGCGGCGAGGTGGTCCTCCCCTCTGCCGCGGAAGTCCACGCCGTCTCGCCCTTGGTCTCGTACCCGGACCATGTCCGGGAGGCCGAGTCCCTCTATCGGCAGGCGTTGCTCGGTGAGCCGCCCACCGGGGTACGAATCAAGGATGGAGCAACACAACCGGCCGAGATTGCGTAGACTGATGGGGCGCGGTCGGCACGGCTGACCGCACGCGGCGGAGCCACCTACCCCCTGGGTGAGCCCGCCCCGGAGCCGGGGGCGATGCTCCCACCCCGAAGCACCACCTCACGGAGGCGATCCGATGGGCACCCGTTCCCGCAGCCAGACCCGTTGTGCCAACCGACGTCCCGAGTTCGAGACGTTTGAACCCCGTCAGCTGCTCTCCGTGAGCTTCGGCACGCCGAGGGAAGTCACCACCGTTGATCGCGCCCAAGCGATCGTCGTGTCAGACTTCGATCGCGACGGGTATGCCGACATCGCGATGGCCCACTCCGACCGCAGCGCGGTCACCGTGCTCTTCGGAGATTCCGCCGCTCGGTACCAGCGGCGGACCTCGATCCTCACCTACGGCTTGCCGCTCGACATCACCGCTCGCGACTACACGGGTGATGGTTTCGTCGACCTCGCGGTGGTGTCGCTCGGGGCCGCCGACGCCACGGACTTCCGCCTCGAGGTCTTCGAGTCTCTCGAGCGGACCGGCCGGTTCACCCGGTCGTTCATCCCCGTCGAGCTTCCGCTCGGTGGCGCCTCCACCACCTTCTTCGGCATGGCGTCCGACGACTTGGGACCCGATGGCGACTACGACATCGTCACCCTCTACAACGACGCGCTCGGCATCCAGGTCAACGACGGCGAGGGTGGCTTCCTCCAGGAAGAGGACGACGACGACGACACCGAGCCGGTGCTCCCTCAGCCGACCGAAGGCGACGTCGTCTACGACTTCGACCCCACCGCCGACCCCACGCTGGGGATCAACGTCGAAGGGCGTGACGTGCTCGCGTTCTTCCAGACGCGCTTTGATGAGACGCAGATCGTGATCGTGGGCGAGCAGGCCACCGACCGCGATCGCGGCGTGTTCCTCCTGCTGCGCCCGTTCCCGATCGTGATCCAGCCCGGCGAAGTCGATCCGGACGCCGGCAGCGAGTTCTATCGCGAGTACGAGGTCGGCGCGTTTGTCGATCTGCCCTGGTCACCCCAGGCAGTTGACTTTGGCGACGTCAACCGCGACGGGTTCTACGACTTCGCCATCGTCTCCGAGACCGAGGACGCCATCGCGGTCGTCGTGGACAACGGCGCCGGGCTCTTCGACGTGCAGTACGTCACCCTCGGCGACCGCACCGGCGGCAACGACATCAAGATGGTCGACTTCGACAACGACGGCGACTCCGACATCGTCGTCGCCACCGACGACGCCCTGCTCGTGTACACCAACTTCGGCGGCGGCGTCTTCGGTCCCCCCGATGAACTCGAACTCGAACACCCGATTGATCGCATCGCAGCGGTCGATCTCGACTTCGACGGCTCGCTCGACGTCGCCGGCATTTCCGACGCCGACGACTCGCTCACGCTCATCACGGTCAAGATCGATGAGAACGACATCATTCGCGGCGTCACGCCGGGCTCGGGTGTCAGTTCGGCGCTTCGTCCGGGAAACACCGCCCAGGCCTCAGCCCGTAACACCGACGGTGACCCGCTGGTGTTCTACGGTTCGGTCCGCTCGGGCTTCTCGGTCGCCAACGCGAGCAACGAGTCCGCGTCGGGCACGGTCGCGACCGACCCCGCGTCGTTCGTTGATCCCAAGGACGGCTACGGATACGCGACGGCGGCCTCCACCACCGGGGTCCTCCTCTTCCGCGACGACGGGTCAATCGATGCGCGCGATCTCGCCGCCGAGGCGGGCATCTCCGAGACGTTCACGCAGGTCGTGCCGATCGTCGGCGCTGACAAGCTCGTCCGCATCGCGGCCCTGACGCAGGGTGGCGACGTCTACCTCTTTGAGCAGACCGGTGGCGCATTCCAGCTCGGTTGGATCTGGGCGGTCCGCAACCTCTCTCAGACCGACCTCGTGATCTCCGACACCCCGACCCCTGAGTTCGTCGGCCGCATCATCGGCTACGGCACGAGTTGGAACGGGCTGAATATCGCCGGGCTCGACGCCGAGGGCGCGATCCAGGCGATCTGGTGGGCGCCTGGGCTCGACAACTGGCGCGCCGACAACCTCTCCGCCATCACTGGGGCCGACCCGTTCGTCGGCGGCCTGACGGCCTACCTCACGCCGTGGGACGGGATCAACCTC
>JAUIFD010000195.1 GCA_030429485.1 Phycisphaerae bacterium
TGAAGTTGGCGTGGCGTTCGCTCACGATGGCGCCGCCGACGCGTGCGCCCTTGCCCCCCGCGCGATCGATCGCAAACCCCGCGGACACGCGATCGCCAGCCTCGCCGAGTGCCTCGACGTCGCACGCCAGTGTCGGGTTCTTGAAGCAACACCCGGCCGATTTCTCCGCCATCGGCTGGGTGCGCTTCTTGTAGGCCATCACCGCAAGCTGCTGGGCGCGCAGGCGTGTCTGGCTCTCCGCGCGACGGAGCGAGAGCTCCACGCTGGTGATGAGGCAATCTTCGAGCCCGGACCGGCGGTATCCAAAGTCGATCGCATCGCGGGGGAGCGTGCGCACCTCGCCATCGCGGGAGATGACCTCCACCGAGCGCACCACGTCGGCGATTTGTCCAAACGCACCGCCCGCGTTCATGCGCACCGCTCCACCGATCGTCGCGGGTATCCCGCCGAGCCCCTCGATCCCTTCGAGCCCGTAGCGCACCGATTGGACGATCGCTTTGGGCAGGTTCGCCCCCGCCCCGGCGCGGATGACGACCTCGTCGCCGTCCTGCTCGATGCCCTCGATGTGCGCGAACGAGCCGCGATCGAGCGTCACAACGAGGCGGTCGGTGCCGTCGTCGTCCACGAGCAGGTTCGCGCCGTCGCCGAGCACGACGAGATCGCGATCGAGCTCGAGACACGCGAGGAGATCGTCACTCGTGCGGGGGTGCGCCAGGCGATCGGCCCCGCCCCCGACGTGGAACCACGTGGGGAGCGGTGCGTCGCGCTCGATGTCGATCTGGTCGAGCACGCGGGTCATGGGCTGGGCGTCGGCATGGGGACCGCGGTCTCGCGGGTGATGATCCGCGGCTGCGCTCCCGAGCGGACAAAGTCGTGTGCGACCCGCCCGACGGGGCCCGCGCCCATCACGACGAGCGTGTCGCCGGCGCGGCAGACGTTTTCGAGCTGCTCGACGATCGCTTCGAACGGGTAGAGGTGCATCGCGCGCACGCCCCGGTCCCGCAAGCGATCCACAAGGTCCGCGGCGCTGACCTTGTGCTTCTCGGCTTGGGAGTCTCGTACGAAGTAGATGTGCGGCACGATCACGACGTCGGCATCGGCGAAGGCCGAGGCGAACTCGTCGAGCAGGAATCGCGTGCGCGAGTGCTGGTGCGGCTGGAAGACCACGACCACGCGCCCGCCGCGGTCCTGCGGGCGGTCGAAATCGCGCAGCGCGCGGAGCGTGGCGGCGCACTCGGTCGGATGATGCCCGTAGTCATCCCACACGCGCACCACGCCGCCGATCCCGTTGGCGCTGGGCGCGGGGCGGTCGCCCAGATACTGCGTGCGACGATCGATGCCGCGGAACGCGGTGAGCGACTGACCGACCGCTTCGGCGTCGGCGCCGATGCGCAGCGCCAGGACGGCGGCGACAGCGGCGTTGAACGCGTTGTGTGCGCCCGGCAGACGCATCTCCCACGAGCAGCGCACCTTGCCCTCGCGGACGAGTTCCACGCGAAGCCCGCGATGGTTGGCGGGGTTTCCACCGGCACCCATGGGGTCAAACGTGCGCACGATCCAGTCCGACGCCGGGGAGTAGCCGATCGTCTCGACCTCGCAGGCGAGCCCGGCGGTGATCTCGCGTCGGTGTGCGCCCGACTCGCCAATGAGCAGATACCCGCCCTCGCTCGCGGGCGGGACCAACCGCGCGAACTCCGCGAACGCTTCGACCACCGCATCGAGCGAGCCGTAGATATCGAGGTGGTCGGCTTCGACGCTCGCGATGCTCGCGATGGTGGGGCGGAGGTTGTGGAATGAGCGGTTGAACTCGCACGCCTCGGCGATGAGGAGGCCCGGACGATCCGCAAACTCGCCGGCGGGGATGCGCGCCGAGCCGAGCCGGAAGCCGCTCCCCGTTGCGCCGTTGGGCGCGAGTTGGGGGCAGGTCGCGCCGACGATGACCGATGGCGAGAGGCGTGCATCGGCGAGGGCGCACCCGAGCATCGCGGCGGTGGTGCTCTTGCCGTGCGTGCCGGCGATGGCGACACCGGTGTGTGCGCCCATGGCTCGCCCGAGGGCTTCGGCGTACGTGAGCACCTCGATGCCGCGCCGATGTGCTTCGAGCACCTCTGGATGCTCGGGTCGGATCGCCGCGGACGCGACGACGAGGTCGCAGGCGTCGGGCAACGCGCCGGATTGATCGTGCGAGACTTCGAACCCGTCGGCGGCGAGGGCCTTCGTGAAGGGCGAGGGGGTGGTGTCGGACCCGCAGACGCGGGCGCCGCGCGCGCGCAGGAGGCGTGCGAGCCCGGACATGCCGCACCCGCCGATGCCGATCATGTAGATGAGGTCATGGGGGGTTGGGAACGCAGCCTCGTCGAAAGCCGGTTCCAGGTCTGGGGCACTCGTCCTTGAGTGTTCTCTCGCCATCACGGCGGAGAGTATCGGACGGTCCGATCCGCGTCCCGCAAAGTCGGGAATAAGTTGGCGGACGCTATCCTCCTGGATGCCCTCCCCAGCCCTGCCGTACAAGCTCGCGTGCCTCTGTGACCTGCGTGACGCGGAGGGGCGGATGCTGTTGCTCCACCGCCTGCGGGCGCCCAACAAGGGGCTCGTCTCGCCGATCGGGGGCAAGCTCGACATGACGACGGGCGAATCGCCAGCCCAGTGTGCGCAGCGGGAGATCAGGGAGGAGGCGGGGATCGCGGTGCCGATCGAGCGCCTGCACCTGGGGGGGCTGATCTCGGAGGCAGGGTTTGAGGGGACAGGGCATTGGCTCTTGTTCTACTACCGCGTGCTTGGTGCGGTGGAGGTGCAGGCGGGGCCGATGGACGAGGGCGAGTTGGTGTGGCACCGTCCGGAGGAGTTGGAATCGCTCGCGCTTCCGGAGAGCGATCGGCGCGTGATCTGGCCGCTGGTGAAGCGTGGTGAGCCGACGAAGGCGGGGGCTGGTGGGAGTGGAGCACTACCGGGTTTCTTCGCGGTGCATATCGACTGCACGGGCGAGGAGATGACGTGGGTGGTGGAGCAGGAGGAGCCGGCGCGGGGTTAGGTCCATGTGGAGGCCGCGATGTGCTTTGGGCGTGTCCGCCGTCCGGCACGTGAAGCGACCAGTGGCTTTCCCCGTCTTGTCGAAGATCGGGTCAAGGGTTCCCGGGCCGAGTTCGCTTGCGCTGTTGGGGCTCGTCGCCCAGCGTCGACGTCGGATCGGCTGCTAGCGGCGGCTGCACGGGCGGCGACGCCCGCGGGCGGTCTTGCTCTGCGCCTCTGCAACGTTGCTGAGTTGCCTCAGACCCGCATGCGCCACGCGTAGAGCAGCCACTCGGCGCTCGCGAGGATGGTCGCGGCGAGGACGAACCAGTGCCAGACTTCGCGCGGCTCGTCGGTCGCTGAGGTGCGCTCGCTCGTGGGGCTGCCCGGCGAGTCGGCGGGGGCGGGGGATGTGGAGATGAGGGTCTCGGGCTCGCTTGCGACGTTGATGGCGAAGCGCACGCGTGTGTTGGCGAACTCGTAGACGCCGGCGCTTGGGAACGTGCCGAGGGCGATGCGCGCGCCGATGCGCGTGGCTCGGGCGTCGGTGGTGGCGCCGTCGTCGAGGCGTGTGATGCGCAGGGGTTGGTCGGTGGGAGCGATCCCAGGGGCGTCGAGTTCGACGGGTTCGCCGGCGCGGAAGCTCCCGCCCGCGGCGGCGTCGCCGGAGAGGGTGAGCCAGTCGATCGCGTTGGCGATGAAGAGTGGGAAGGAGACGTGGACGGGCCAGTTGGTGTCGGCGAGGTCGAAGCCGATGGCGATGTGGCGGTGTGCGCCGGCTTCGCCGGCGATGAGCATGGGGCCGCGCGGGGCGTCGGCGAGGGATGTCCAGGCGGGCGCGCTGGCGAGTTCGAAGACGGACCCGCCTCGGAAGCGGACGGCATCGAGCGAGACGCCGCGGAGCAGGGGGTGTTCGCGCGACCAGCGGACGAAGCCGGCGAGTTCGTCGGGGCGTGCGCGTGCGGTGAGCCCGGGCGCCGGGGGCAAGCTCCCGAAGGTGAGCGTGGGGCGTGCGGGAAGGGCGCTCGGCGCGCAGCTGAGAAAGACGACGGCGTCGGCTTCGGTCCACGCCTGGGAGCCGAGGGTGTTGAAGCGGTCGAGGCTCATGGAGACGAGGGCGCGCGGGTGGAGTTCGCGCAGCACCTCGACGAGGATCCACCCACCCTCGCTCGCGGGCGTGTCGTCGGTGGGTTGGACGAGCACGAGCGCGGGGCGGGATGCGCCGCGGACGACGACGGCGGCACGGTTGTCGGCGTCGAGGGCGTCGGCGCGGTCGATCTCGAGGGTGAGGACGCCCGGCTCGGTGCGCGTGAGTTCGAAGTTGATCGCGGCTCCGCCGGGGGAGTCGGGCGTTGTGGGCGGTACGGCGACGGCGCGGCGTTCGATCTCGACGCCATCGGCGCGGAGGATGAGGGGGACCGTGCGCTGGCGGTCGCCCGCGCTGACGAGGCGCGCGAAGAGACGCACGACGCCCGGATCGTCGAAGGTGCGGCGTGCGGTGAGTGTGACGATGCCGACGTTGTCGAGCTCGGGGGCGGTGGCGTCGTCGGGGAGGCGTGGGCCGACGCGTTCGAACGTCAGCGGCGCGGGTGAGGCGAGGGCGGCGCGGGGATAGTGGTCGGAGGCGAAGATGACGCGGGCTGTGGGCGCGGCGTCTTCGGGTTGCTCGGCGAGGAGGGCGCGGGCGAGTGCGAAGGCGGCGTCGGGCGCGCCGGTCTCGTCGGTGGGTTCGAGGCGTGCGAGGGTGTCGCGCGCGAGGCGGAGGTCGGAGGTCGGGCCGACGACGCGGGAGGCGCTGGAGGCGAATGCGATGATGGTCACGTCGCCAGCAAAGCCGGAGCGTGCGAGGCGCGCGAGGCGGTCGTCGAGGTTGGCTTTGGCGGTTTCGAAGCGGGTGGCGCCGTCGGCGTCGTGCGCGCGCATGGAGGCGGAGCGGTCGAGGAGGATGATGAGCTGATCGCCCGAGCCGAGTGGGGTGCCGACCGCCGGGCGACCCAGCGCGAGCACGAGCAGCGCGAGGGCGAGCGCCTGGAGCAAGAGCAGCCAGGATGGGCGAATCCACCGGAGCGGGACGTTGACTTCGAGGTCGCGGATCGCCTGCTCCCAGAAGGCGGTGGTGCTGACGACGACGGGGCGTCGGCGGAGCTTGAGCATGTAGAGGATCGCGAGGATGGGCAGCGCGATCGCGGCGGCGGTGATCGCCTGCCATGGGGCGAGGAACGTCATGGGGCGCGTTCCTCTTGGGATTGGGTCTGCTCGGGCGCTGCGGCGCGGAAGCCCTTGGCGACGATGTACATCTCGCGCGAGACCGAGCGCGTGGCGTCGGGCTTGAGCCCTTTGACGTTGTCGAAGACGGCGCGCGTTTCGGCGAGCACGGGGGCGTACTCGGCGCCTTCGAAGATCTTCATCGCGAGCGAGCCGCCATGGCGGAGGAGCGCGGGGGCGAGCGCGAGGATCTGTCGGCAGAGGTGTGCGGAGCGGAGGTCGTCGTCGTGCCCGGAGGTGTCGGGCGCCATGTCGGAGAGGAGCACGTCGAACGCGCGGGGGCGTGCGGTTGGTGATGCGTTGGGCGGAGTCGCCAGGGCGATCAGTTCGGCGGGGTCGATCTTGTAGGCGTCGGCTTCGATCGTGCGCACGTGCGAGGGCATGGGCGCGCGGACGGGTTTGAGATCGATGCCGACGACCATGCCGCGCTCGGTGACGGCGTCGGCGGCGACCTGCAGCCAGGACCCCGGGGAACAGCCGAGGTCGAGCACGCGCAATCCCGGGCGGAGGATCTTGTGTCGCTGGTCGATCTCGATGAGTTTGTAGGCGGAGCGGGCGAGGTAGCCGTCACGCTTGGCCTGCTTGAAGTACCGGTCGTGGAGGCGGCGGGGTGGCACCGGGAATAGTAACTGCCCGGGGTGTGGTGCATGGACCCCGATATGAAAGCGGATTCAGGTGAAGATCATCTACGCGCTATGCGCGTGGGGCACACTCTGCATGACAAAGGGGACGAGGCATGACGCCTTGTTTCTGAAGTGGCAGACTCCCCGGTCCGGTCGAGGACGTGCGTCTCGGCCGGACCGGTTCCTTTTTTTGGGGCAGGTGGTTGTCCGACCCCCGGAGGGCGGTGGGTTTGCGATGCGCGGTGGATCGGATAGGCTCGCCGATCGAGCTGCGCTCCGTCGCGCCCCGGCGGGGTTATGCGAGGAGGTGTGATCATGCGAGTTCGAATATCAGAGTGTGTGGTGGAGGCCGGTGGTCTCGTGGCGTTGGTGTGCTGTGCTTCGCTGGGTATCGCTCAGCCGACGTACGACGCGCAGCGCGCGGAGGCGCCGCCCTTGATCGACGGCGTGCTGAGCCCGGGTGAGTGGGATGCGGCGAGCGCGGCGGGGGACTACGGCGTGCTCCGCGATCCGCAGAGCGCGATGGACGCGTATCACAACGCGACCCGGATTCTCTGGGATGACAACGGCATCTACTTTGCGCAGACGACCGAGTACGGGA
>JAUIFD010000196.1 GCA_030429485.1 Phycisphaerae bacterium
CATCGCTCGGCGATGGCGGCCCGGGGCTCTACGAACCCATCCACGGCTCGGCCCCCGACATCGCGGGACGCGCCACCGCGAACCCCATC
Organism: Phycisphaerae bacterium; assembly: GCA_030429485.1. Taxonomy (GTDB): domain Bacteria; phylum Planctomycetota; class Phycisphaerae; order Phycisphaerales; family UBA1924; genus JAUIFD01. The sequence continues at coordinate 90 of JAUIFD010000196.1, forward strand.
GGCGCCATCGCCGCAGCCTCGATGCTCCTGCGCATGAGCCTCAACCTGCGCGCCGAAGCCGACGCCCTCGACCACGCCATCGACGCCACACTCGCCGAAGGCGTCACCACCCCCGATCTCGGAGGCGCCGCCTCGACCTCGGACGTAGGGCGTGCCATCGAGGCGCACATTCTTGCGTCGCCGATCACCGCCGACTGCACGACGCGCGCATAGCAACCACGAACGACACCGCTCCCTAGCGCGTCGCGATATCAAACCGGTCGAGGTTCATCACCTTGTCCCACGCCGCGACGAAGTCGTGGACGAACTTCTCCTGCGCATCGGAGCTGCCATACACCTCGGCGAGCGCCCGGAGCTGCGAGTTGGACCCGAACACCAGGTCCACCCGCGTCGCGGCCCACTTGAGCTCTCCGGTCGCCCGGTCGCGCCCCTCGAACGCCTGCGCATCACTGGATGTCGGCTTCCACTCCGTGCCCATGTCGAGCAGGTTCACGAAGTAGTCGTTGCTGAGCGTGCCGACGCGATCGGTGAGCACGCCGGTCGCCGAGCCGTCGTAGTTCGCACCGAGCGTACGCATCCCGCCCAAGAGCACCGTCATCTCCGGCGCCGTGAGCGTGAGCAACTGCGCCTTATCCAGCAGCAATTCCTCAGCCGGCACCGAGAACCGCCCACCGAGGTAGTTGCGGAACCCGTCCGCGACTGGCTCAAGCGCCTCAAACGACTCGACGTCCGTCTGCTCAGCCGAAGCGTCCATCCGCCCGGGCGTGAACGGCGCCCGCACCTCCACACCCGCGCTTCGCGCCGCCTGCTCAACCGCTGCGCACCCACCCAGCACGATCAGATCCGCAAGCGAGACCTTCTTGCCGCCAGACTGCGCACCATTGAACGCACGCTGAATCGATTCCAAGGTCTTCAGCACCTTCGTCAGCTCCGCCGGCTGATTGACCTCCCAGTCCTTCTGCGGTTCGAGTCGAATCCTCGCGCCATTCGCCCCCCCACGCTTATCCGACCCGCGGAACGTCGAAGCCGAAGCCCACGCCGCGCGCACAAGCTCCGACACGGAAAGCCCCGACGCCAAGACTTGCCCCTTGAGTGACGCGATGTCATTCTCATCGATCAACTCGTGATCCAGCGCCGGGATCGGGTCCTGCCAGATCAACTCCTCAGCTGGCACTTCCGGCCCCAGGTAGCGCGACCGCGGGCCCATATCACGGTGCGTCAGCTTGAACCACGCCCGCGCGAACGCGTCCGCAAACTCCTCCGGATGCTCCATGAAACGGCGCGAGATCGGCCCATACACAGGGTCGAAGCGAAGCGACAAATCCGTCGTCAACATCGTCGGCACGCGCTTCTTCGATGGGTCATGCGCATCCGGGATGATCGCCTCGCAGTCCTTCGCCACCCATTGGTGCGCGCCCGCCGGGCTCTTCGAGAGCTCCCACTCGTATCCGAACAGCAACTCGAAGAAGCTGTTCCCCCACTTCGTCGGTGTCGTCGTCCACGTCACTTCGAGCCCACTCGTGATGGTGTCCGCCCCCTTGCCCGAGCCGTAGGTGCTCCGCCAACCAAAGCCCATCTCCTCGAGACCCGCGGCCTCCGGATCGGCGCCGACATGCTCCGTCGGCCCGGCGCCGTGCGTCTTGCCGAACGAGTGACCGCCCGCGATCAACGCCACTGTCTCTTCGTCGTTCATCGCCATCCGGGCGAAGGTCTCGCGGATGTCATGCGCCGCAGCGAGCGGATCGGGATTGCCATCCGGCCCCTCCGGGTTCACATAGATCAACCCCATCTGCACCGCCGCGAGCGGATTCTCCAGCACGCGACTATGCGTGTCCCCATCCGCATCGTCGTCGGACACCAGCGTCGAGTGAGCCTTGCCCACGCCCTCTGATCCGTGCGCATACCGCACGTCGCCACCGAGCCACGTCTTCTCCGCGCCCCAGTACACGTCCTGATCGGGCTCCCACACATCCGCACGTCCGCCGCCAAAGCCGAAGGTCTCAAAGCCCATGGTCTCGAGCGCCACGTTGCCGGCCAGGATCATCAAGTCCGCCCACGAGATCTTCTGACCGTACTTCTGCTTGACAGGCCAAAGCAGGCGCCGCGCCTTGTCAAGACTCACGTTGTCGGGCCAGCTGTTGAGCGGCGCAAACCGCTGCTGCCCACGCCCCCCACCGCCGCGTCCGTCACCGGTGCGGTACGTGCCCGCGCTGTGCCACGCCATGCGGATGAAGAGCGGACCGTAGTGCCCAAAGTCCGCGGGCCACCACTCCTGTGAGTCGGTCATCAGCGCCGCGAGGTCCTTCTTCAGCCCCGTGAAGTCCAGGCTCTTGAAGGCTGCCGCATAGTCAAAGCCCTCGCCCATCGGGTTCGACTTTGCCGAGTGCTGGCTCAACAGCTCGAGCTTCAGACGATTCGGCCACCAATCGTGGTTGGTCGTGCCGCCGCCCGCCGCATTGTGAAAGGGACACTTGGAAGCTGTCGTCATCACCGTTCTCCCTGCTGCTCTGGCTTGTGCAGCCCTCGACTCTTGCGCTGCATCGGGACCGTTCAGCGTGCCGCAATGCACGCCGGACATGTACCCCAGTAGATCACTTCCGCTTCATCGATCTCGAACCCGTGCGCATGGTCGACACCGAGGCAAGGCGCCTCGCCCGTCGCGCAGCCCACGTCCAGTGTCTTGCCGCATACGCGGCAGATCAGATGATGGTGGTTGTCGCCGACGCGATCCTCGTACCGCGCGGGCGACCCCGCCGGCTGAATCCGACGGATGATGCCCTTGTCCGCGAGCGTGCCAAGAGCGTCGTACACCGCTTGGCGCGAGATCGCACTGATCTCGCCCCGCACCTGTTCGACCACATCCGCCGCGGTGCTGTGCGGGCGCGTCCCCACCGCCCGCATCACCGCCACGCGCTGCGCCGTGACTTGGAGCCCCGCGGCTCGAAGTACCTCAGCAAGGTCGTCGGTCGGCATCATGCGACCCTAGGCCGCATTCTGGACACTGTCCAATCTTGGCACGAATCCGGATCCCGGAACGCCGCGCCAATCAGCGATCACGGCGCGCCCCCGAGGCCGAGATCGTCAGCACGGTCCCCCGACGTTTCCGTCGTGGAATGAACGAACGCACCAGCACCACCGCGCCGAACCCCGCCGCTCCGGTCACGAGCCAAAACTGCCAGTCCCCCCACGGCACTCAACCCGCCCCCATCAGGATCGCGACGCGATACACCGCCATCGCGCTCAGGTACGCCAACCCCGACATCCACGCGAGCTGCAGCCCGGCCCACTTCCATCCGCCCGCCTCGCGCGCCGTCACGACGAGCGTCGGCAGACACTGCATCGCGAGGATGTAGTACACGAGCAGGCTCCAACTCGCCGCACGAGTGAAGACAAACCGCCCGTCGTCGCGCGTCGCGGTCGCCATCGCGCGCATCACGCCCTCGTCTTCGACGTCCTCGCTGCCCGCCACCTGCACCGCCATCGTCGTGACGAAGACCTCGCGTGCCGCAAAGCTCGCGAGCACGCCGATGGTGAGCTGGCGGTCATACCCGAGGGGCTCGAACACCGGCTGAATCGTCTCGCCGATCTGTCCGAGGAAGCTCCGCCGTGCCGCATACCGCGCATCGAGCGTCTCTGCTTCGATACGCAACGTCTCCGCCCGCTCCGGCGCGACCTCCACCGCCTGCGCGCGCAACGCATCGCCCTCCGGCGATGGGCCCGCGTGCGGATAGCTCCCGAGCCACCACAGCACGATCGAGATCCCCAGGATCACCGTCCCCGCCTTGCGCAGGAACACCATCGATCGATCAAGGGTCACACGCAGCGCATGCCCGACATCCGGCACGCGATACGGCGGAAACTCCAACGCCATCGGGCGCGACCGCCCCCGCAAAAGTGTCCGACGCGCCACGATCGCGCTGACAAGCCCCGCCAGCGCCCCCACCACGTAGCACCCCGTAAACCCCACCGCCTGCAGCGCCGGCGACTCCGGAAACAGGATCACCGTCAGCAGCACATACACCGGGATCCGAGCTGTGCAGCTCATGAACGGTGCGACCAGGATCGTCGCGAGACGATCGCGCCGATCAGGGATCGCCCGGCACGCCATGATCCCCGGGAGTGCACACGCATGCGCGCTCAACAGCGGCACGAACGCGTGCCCGCTCAACCCGAACGGGCGCATCAGACGATCCACCACGAACGCCGCTCGCGCCAGATACCCCGTGCTCTCCAGCAGCGCGATGAGCAAGAACAGCAGCGCAATTTGCGGCAGGAAGATTACCGTCCCCCCGATCCCCGCGACCACGCCCTCGCTCAAGAGGTCCCGCACCGCCCCCTCGGGCACGATCGCCTCCACCGCGCCGCCAAGCCACGCGAAGAGCAGGTCGATCCACTCCATCGGATACGCCGCGAGCCCGAAGACCACCCAGAACAGCCCGGTCATCACCGCGACAAACGCGATCACCCCGAGCACCGGGTGGTTGAACGCCTGGTCGAGCCGATCAGTCACGCGATCGCGCAAGGGCGTGCTCCGCGGCGCCGCGATCACCGCGTACACCTCCTCCGCCCACGCCTCGACCGCATCACGCCCCTCGGGCGCCGCTACGTTCGGCGTGCACGCCCGCGCCGCGAGCGAAGCAAGCTCGCCGAGCCCCTCGCCGGTCTTCGCAGAGACCCCCGCGACCGGACACCCCACCGCATCGCCCAGGCGTTCCGTATCGATGTGGATACCGCGCCGTCTCGCTTCATCGAGCTGATTGACCACCACCACCGTTGGGACGGCAAGCCGCGACACCTCGCCGAGCAGCGCGAGGTTGCGCAGCATGTTCGTCGCATCGAGCACGACCATCACGACGTCCGGCGTCCGCGGCGCGATCCCCTCCGGCGCGAGGTGTCCGGCGAGCACCGCCCGGCACACGCTCGACTCGCTCACATTCAGATCGAGCGCGTATACCCCAGGCAGGTCGAGCACCAATGCCTCGCCGTCACCGATCCGCGCACGCCCAAGCGAAGCCTCCTGCGTCGTCCCCGGGAAGTTTGATACCCGATGGCGCGAACCGCACAGGCGGTTCACGAGCGACGTCTTGCCGACATTGGGGTTACCCAGGAGCACCACGCGGCGCTCCGCGGGTGGAGCGTCGGGGTCGGTCCGGGGTGGCGACTGCGTGCGCACGCTCAACCTCAGGCGCGCACGCGCACCGCTTCGGCAAGCTCGCGTGTCAGACCAAGCCGGCAGCCCCCGCCGCAGGCGCTCGACAGCGCGATGATGCAGGTCCGCCCAAGGCGACACACCTCGAACTCCGCGTTGGGCTTGAGACCCATCGCCCGAAGCAGGGCGGCGTCATCCCCGTCCAGGTCCGCGCCCGAGACCCGGCCCCTGGCGCCGCGGGCCAACTGGGTCAAGCGGACCTCCCGCTTGGGTGGACTCTCCTCGAGAACACCGGGCTGATCGCGCATGGACACTCCTTGGGAAATCCAGGTCTCGGCATCACCATAGGGTCATTGAGATCGAATCTCAATACGAGGCGCGGCCCGGCCAACCATCTATAGGCCGGATCGCCTCGTACAGCCGAAACCACCAACCTTCTCAACCAAGGTCGGGGTAATCCCCTGGCCCATGCGCAGGCATCAGGCTCGCCCGCTGCTATCCGATTCAACCCCGCACGTGCTCAGCCCGGCAACGCGATACGCCGGGCAGAACCCCACGAGCCCGGTCACGACAAGCACCAGGCCCGCGATGGCCGCGACGATGCCGCCGATCGACCCGGACAGGACGCCGAGGGCGAGCCACGCCGCAACCAAGAGCGCGACACCCAGCACCACGCGAACGACTCGATCCACGCCACTCTCGTTTCGCATTGCTCCGCTCCTTTGCCGCCGCGCGGGCGGGCAGACTGATACCCCCCGACAACCGACGAGGTCACACGCCGAGCACTTCCATGGCGTCGAGCAGCTCGGGCACGTGCACGTATCCTGGCCCCCCCTGCATCATCACTACAACGCCCGCCATTTCGAGGAGTTGCTCACGCGTCGCGCCCGCCTTCACCGCCTTCTCGACGTGGGCGAAGATGCAGGGATGGCAGCGCACCGCCATGCCGATCGCGATCGCGATCAGCTCCTTCTCGCGGAGTGTCAGGGCGCCCTCGCCCATCAGCTTCTGGTACATCGCGCCAAACCCGCGCACGATGTCGGGGGCTGCGTCCTTCATCGATCCCATGACCGACGGCCAGTTCTCGTAGTGCTGTGCAGCTGTAGTGCTCATTCCATAA
>JAUIFD010000197.1 GCA_030429485.1 Phycisphaerae bacterium
AGCCAGGTTGCCGTGGGTCGCGTTGGTGATCGTCCAGAGGCTCGTCCGTTTGTCGGTCGCGTAGGCGGTGTGGGCCTGATCGAGCGTGAAGTCGATCCCGCCCGCACCCGTGCCGAGGATCACGCCGACGGAGCGGGAGAGCGAGAGCGAGGATTCAGGATCGAGCGCCGCCTGCGTCATCGCCTCGCGTGCCGCCGCGAGCGCCATCGGCACGAGGCGCGGCAATCGCGCCTGGTCCGCCGAATCGACGACCGAGCGAGGATCGAACGACCCGCACCGGGCCGCCACGCTCGACACCATCCTGGGCTCGATGAAGTCGAGCAGACCGACGCCTGATCGCCCCTCGCGGAGCCCGCGTCGAAACTCCGCGACACCTACGCCGAGCGGCGAGACCGCCCCCATCCCGGTCACTACCGCATGCCTGGCGTGGAGGCTCGTCACCACGCCACTCTATCGCGGTGCTCCGCACACCTGTGAGCGCCTGGCCCGCCCAGGGCCAGCCGAGGGCGGTACGCTGCGGGCATGCAGAGAGCACTCGTCGTCATGCTGATCCTGAGCGGTTCGGCGTCGCTCGCCCTGGGTCAACAGGAGATGCGCCTCGACGACTCCGGTCAGTGGAGGCCCGTCGAGACGCCACCACCCGCCGACGAGAGCCCCGCGGAAGCGGAGGCCCGGCAGATCATCGCCCAGACCCGGGCGCTGCTGGCCGACAACCGCCCCGGGCGGGCGTACCAACTGATCGACGACTGGGTCGACGTCAACGAGCGCACCGACAACCCCTATCTCGCGGAGGCACTGGTGCTCCGCGGCGACGCCCGGACAGCGGACGGCAACGAGTACAAGGCGCTCTACGACTACGAGCAGGTCATCCGCGACTATCCGGCGTCGCAGTCGTTCGTGGACTCGGTGGAGCGCGAGATCGAGATCGGGCTGCGGTACTTGTACGGGCTCAAGCGGAAGTTCCTCGGGCTTCGCGTGGAGGACGCCGACCGCCTGGGCGAGGAGCTTCTGATCCGCGCGCAGGAGCGGCTTCCCGGGAGCGAGCAGGCCGAGCGAGCGGCGATCGAGCTGGCCGACTACTACTACCGTGAGCGCCGCCTCGACCTGGCGGTGGACATGTACGACATCTTCCTGCGGAACTTCCCGAACAGCGCCCACCGCGAGCACGCGATGGAACGTCGGATTTTCGCGAATATCGCGAAGTTCAAGGGCCCGCGGTACGACGCGAGCGGGCTGGTCGAGGCGTCCGCGCTCATCGACGATTACCAGGCGGAGTACCCGCTGGAAGCGGAGCGGATCGGGATCACCGGCGCGCTGGAGGCCCGGATCGACGAGTCGGCTGCGGCGCAGCGCCTTGCCTCGGCCCAGTGGTACATGAAGCGGGGCGACTTCGTGGCCACGCGCATCACGCTCGAACGCCTCATCGACGATCACCGCGGCACGGTCGCCGCGACGCAGGCCCAGAAGATCATGGAAGAGCGCGGATGGTCGTCCGAGCCCGCGCCGCCATTCGTCACGCCGCCGGTCGAGGAGCCGCAGGCTCCAACAGCCACGCCATCCGCGCCGCCCCCCGCGGCCCCCACGGCCGCCGAGCCCGCGCCCCAGCCGATGCAAGAGATGACCCCGATCACAGGGAGTGGCGGATGAGCCATCTCCGCGCGCGCGCGTGTCTCGTGGCGTGGGGCTGTGTCGCCCTCGCGGCACTCCCGCGGTGTGCCGCCGATCCGCGCGAGGGGTACTCCTTCTCGCCGACATTCGACACGCAGGTGCGCACGGTCGCGGTGCCGGTCTTCGAGAACACGACCTACGACACCGATATCGAGGCCGACCTCACCCGGGCGATCGTCGATGAGATCCTGCTCCGCACCCCGTGGCGCATCGGGCAGCCTTCCCGCGCCGACACGACGCTCACGGGCTCGATCCGGGAGTCGGACCTCGGAGCGCTCTCGATCCGCCGCCAGGGCGGTCTGGTGCAGGAACAGGCCTACTTCCTGACGATCGACTACCGATGGACTGACAACCGGTCGGGCGACCTGCTGGCCTCTCGCCAGGGGCTCCGCGCGACCTCGAGCTTTGTGCCAGCGACGGGGGTCGGGGAGCAGATCGCGGTCGGACGCGAACGGGCGATCCGCGAGTTGGCGACCGAGATCGTGAGCACGATGCGGTCCGCCTGGTAACGAACCCCCGAATTGGACTGGACCGGGCGGCGACGGTCGGCGCGGGTCCCCCGCCTACCCTTTGCACGATGCGTGAACGACTCCCGCAGGCGATCCGACGCCGATTCGCTTCGGACCCCGAACGTGCCAACGCGCGCCCCGAGAAGGGCGACGGGGGCGACAAAGCCAAGGCCGGCGCCAACCCGCCCCCGCGCGGGCTCTTCGGCTTGGCGGCGTTGCTCATCCTCGCGCTGCTCGCCGTGCTCTTCATCAACGCGAACACCGCCGGCGAGCGCATCACGCTCGCCGAGTTCAAATCGCTCTGGGCCAGTGGACAGATCGAGGAAGACACGGTGGTCATCCGAGACCACCGCGCGATCGCGCACCGTGAGGCAGGGCCCGACTCCAAGACACCGACGACAGTGATCGTGGAGTTTGACCAAGGCACGGCCGAGATCGTCTCGGGCCAGATCATGGAGCTCACCGGCGATCGCGCGCAGATCCGTCAGCCCTCGCCTTTGATGCCGTTCATTCTGACCTTCGGCCCGTTCATCCTCCTGATCGCGCTGATCTGGTTCTTCATCGCGCGCGGGCTACGCAACGCCGGAGCCGGTCCGGGCGGCATGCTCGGCAACTTTGGGAAGTCGCGCCACCGGATGCTCCACAAGGAGATGACCGGGATCACATTCTCCGACGTCGCCGGCATCGAGGAAGCGAAGGAAGAAGTCGAGGAGATCATCGAGTTTCTGAAAAACCCGAAGCGGTTCACCCGACTCGGTGGGCGTATCCCGCGCGGCGTGCTCCTCATCGGACAGCCCGGGTGCGGCAAGACGCTGCTCGCCAAGGCGATCGCGGGCGAGGCCGACGTGCCCTTCTTCTCGATCTCGGGTTCGGACTTCGTGGAGATGTTTGTGGGCGTCGGCGCGTCGCGCGTGCGCGACCTCTTCAAGAGCGCAAAGGAGAGCTCGCCCTGCATCATCTTCCTTGACGAGATCGACGCTGTGGGACGCAAGCGCGGGTCGGGTTTCAGCTCGGGCGGGCACGACGAGCGGGAGCAGACGCTCAACGCGATCCTCGTCGAGATGGACGGGTTTACGCCCGCGGATGGCGTGATCGTGATCGCCGCGACCAACCGGGCCGACGTGCTCGATCCGGCGCTGATTCGTCCCGGGCGTTTCGACCGCCAGATCTCCGTGCCGCTCCCGGACATCAAGGGTCGCCTCGAGATCCTGAAGGTGCACGCGAAGAAGGTGAAGCTCGGGCCGGACATCGACCTGGAGCGGATGGCGAAGCTCACGCCGATGTTCTCGGGCGCGGACCTCGCCGCGATCATCAACGAGGCGGCGATCTCTGCGACGATGCAGAACAAGGACTTCATCGAGCAGGAAGACATGGAAGAGGCGCGCGACAAGGTGCGCTTCGGGCGGGCCAACAAGTCGCGCGTGCGAGCCGCGGAGGACAACCGGATCGCGGCGTATCACGAAGCGGGCCACGCGGTGCTCCAGGCACTCGAGAAGGACGGCGACCCGCTCCACAAGGTGACGATCATCCCGCGTGGCGAGGCGGGAGGGGCGACGTTTTCGATGCCGGAGAAGGACCGGATGGGTCTCGGGCTGCGCTGGCTGCGCGCGACGATGCGGGTGGTGTGCGGCGGGCGCATCGCCGAGGCGAGAGCGATCGGCGACATCTCGTCGGGCGCCTCCATGGATATCGCGCAGGTCACGCGGTATGCGCGCATGATGATCGCCGAGTGGGGCATGAGCGAGAAGCTCGGGTTCATCCGGTACGCCGATGGCCCGAACGACGACCGGTACTTCGCCGACAAGCCTTACTCAGAAGAGACCGCTCGCCTGATCGACGAGGAGATCCGGCGCCTCGTGGACGAGGCCTACGCGGAAGCGGAGCGCCGCCTCGACGAGCGGTGGGATCGCGTGGAGGCGGTCGCGGAGGCGCTGCTGAAGTACGAGACGCTCAGCGCCGACGAGGTGCACCGGATCATGCGCGGCGAGACGCTCCAGCGGGCGACGACCTCGGACCTGCTCGCCGCCGAGCGTCGCAAGAAGCCCGGCAAGGGCAACGCCGACGACACCGAGCCCGACGCCCCGCCCGGCGCGTTGCCGAGCCCGATGCCGATCTGATCGCCAACGTCACCCCGCGTCGTTCTCTTCGCCTTCTTCATCATCCTCGTCGTTCTCGAACACGCGCCACGCGTCGTCTGGGCTCTCGCGGTACGCGCTGAACCCCGGGAGCAGGCACGCGACCTCCGCGATGGTCGGGTCGAGTTTGAGCACCTCCTCGAGTTCGACGACACACGCGTCGTCGTCGGTGCAATCCTCACCGTCGAGGAACTGGTACCCGCCGTCGGCGCCGTGCACCACCAGGCGGATGGGGGCGCCCTCCTGGAAGACGCGCCGGAGCGAGAGCATGGCGTCGTTGCGTTCATAGAGAAACGGCCATCGATTGGGCATCGGTGCAGGCTACCGGATGTCGGGCGTACGCTCCCGCGATGGACGACGCACCGCCCGACACACAGTGGCGCACCGGGCTCGGAGACGAGCTTGCGTTCTGGCGCGCGTGGGTCGAGGGCGGCGGGCTCGACTGGCCGCATGACTTCAAGAACCGTCTCGATCGCGAGCGTGAGTTTCCGACGTGGCTGCGCCGGCTGATCGAGCCGATCCTGGGCGAGGGCGAGACGGCGCGCGTGCTGGATGTCGGCGCCGGGCCGGCGACGACGCTCGGGTGCGTGTGGCCCGGTCGCGCGTTCGAACTCGCCGCGGTCGATCCGCTCGCAGATGCGTACAACGCGTTGCTCGACAGCGCGGGGCTCGCGCCGCCCGTGCGCACGCGGAACGCGCGGGCGGAAGACCTGCCCGCAGTGTTCGGGCTCGGGGCGTTCCACCTCGTGCACTGCAAGAACGCGCTCGATCACACCGCCGACCCCGTCGCGGCGTTGCGGGCGATGGTCGAGGTGACGCAGGTCGGCGGCGTGGTGCGGCTCGAGCACGCGCGCAATGAGGCTCAGACGCAGGGGTACGCCGGGCTTCATCAGTGGAATCTGGAGGCCGAGCCCGCGGAGGCGCCCGAGCGTGTCATGCTGTGGAACGCGCACGAACGGATCGATCTCGGGGAGGCGGTGCGCGACGCGGGCGGTACGCGGAACGTCGCGCAGGTCGAGACGCCGAGCGAGGGATGGGTGCGTGTGACGATTCGGCGCGAGATCGCGGCGACTTGAAATCGCCGCCCCAGGCTGAAGCTACGCCTTCACCCGCAGCAGAATCCGTGAGATTGCGTGGCGGAGGTTCGTCGGGCGCGAGGTGAGGCTTTCGACGAGGTACGCGGGCGGCCCCTTCATGCGCAGCCAGGCCGCCGCGACGGGGTTGCCGGTGCGCCCGCGTTCGCCGCGCTGCCAGTGCGGGAGGTCGGGGTAAAGCCGCTCAACGATCGGACGGTCCGCGAGCATGTCCAGCGCGCGGATCTCCGTCGGCGTGAGGTTGTCCGCGTAGTAGAACACGCGTGAGCGGTTGAGCCCGCGCCCGTCGCCGGTGAGGGAGTATCCGGTTTCGGAACGGTTCACGTGCGGCACGTCGAGGAAGGACTCCTGGAAGTCAACGCCGACGAACGCACAGACGTCGCGCACCGTGCGCTCGGGCTCGGTCACCAAATCCTCGTAGCGCACGATCATCACGCGGTCGGGGAAACGCTCGATGAGGTCATGCGCGAGACGGGCGCCTTTGTTCCAACTCACCATCGTGTTCCACACGAGGTCGAGGCGTGGCTTGCGGCGCTTCTTCGACGCGGTGATGTCGTAGGGATTGCGCGCCATGTAGATGAGCTTGGAGCCGGGGATGCGCGTGAGGATCGTCTCGCCGTAGAAGACGTAGCTCGTCGCCTTCTGCACAAAGAACGAGTCGCCCAGGCGCTCGCAGATAAACCGCATGCCCTCGGTGTAGAGCCCGAGGGCGCCAGCGTCGGGGTGCTCACGCGAATACGCGAGCAGGTGCTCAAGCGTTGGCGCGTCCAGGCCCTCCGCCTCGATCTTGAGCAGCTTGTGCAGTTCGCGAACGCGCTGCTCGCCCGTCATCGCGTCGAGCGAGGAGAGGTGCTCAATCGTCGAGTTCTCGTCGATCTGGGCGTAGCACCCCGGCACGCGCTGGAACATCACCGAGAGCACGGTGTTGCCCGAGTG
>JAUIFD010000198.1 GCA_030429485.1 Phycisphaerae bacterium
CGGATCGCGCAGCACCGCGTTCCGACTCACCCCGCCGGGGAGTACGCGGAGGGCTCGCTCATAGAGCGCGGCGCTACGGGACACCTCAGTCTGCGTGCTCATCTCGTCGCTCCATCCGCGGGCAGCAGCGTGGCGCCCGTGCGCTCCTGAACCGTCTCGAAGTCCACGCCCGGGCTCAGCTCGACCAGGCGAAACCCGTCCGGCGTGATGTCGATCACCGCGAGGTCTGTGTACACGCGGTCCACCACGCGCCGCCCCGTGAGCGGATAGGTGCACCGCTCCACGAGCTTCGGTTCGCCTTCTTTCGTGCAGTGCTGCGTGATGACGTACACCTTCTTCACCCCCGCGACGAGGTCCATCGCCCCGCCGACCGCGGGGATCGCGTCGGGCTCGCCGGTCGACCAGTTCGCGAGATCCCCCTCCGCCGACACCTGGAGCGCGCCGAGCACGCTCAAGTCCAGGTGCCCGCCCCGAATCATCGCGAAGCTATCCGCGTGGTGAAAGAACGCCGCTCCGGGCAGCGCCGTCACCTGGCGCTTGCCCGCGTTGATCAGCTCAGGATCGCCCTCGCCCTTGATCGGTGACGGCCCCATGCCGAGCAGCCCGTTCTCGGTGTGGTAGATCACCTCGCGCCCCTCGGGCACGAACTTCGCGATCAGTTCCGGGATACCGATGCCAAGATTAACGTACGACCCGTCGGCGATGTCCTGCGCAAGTCGCTGCGCCATCTCCTCACGCGTGCGCCCGTTGATCTGCGTCTGGCTCATGGGTAGGTCGACCCCGCGGCGACAAGCTCGGATTCGTGCGCCGGCGTTGCGACCTCGACCACGCGTTCGACAAAGATGCCCGGCGTGATAATCGCCTCCGGATCAAGCCCACCGGGGTCCACGACCTCGCCCACCTGCACGATCGTGACCGCGGCCGCCATCGCCATCGGCGGCGCGAAGTTGCGTGCGGTCTTGTTGTAGATCACGTTGCCGTGCGTATCGGCGAGGCGCCCCTTGATGAGCGCGAAGTCCGCACGCAGCCCGCGCTCGAGCAGATACTCCTGCCCGTCAAACTCGCGCGTCTCCTTGCCCTCCGCGAGCGGCGTGCCCACGCCCGTCGGCGTGTAGAAGGCCGGGATGCCCGCGCCACCCGCGCGGATGCGCTCCGCGAGCGTGCCTTGCGGCACGAGTTCCAGCTTCGTGCGCCCGCTCCGGTAAAGCTCCGGAAACACCGTCGAGTTCGCTGTACGCGGGAACGAGCAGATCACCTTCGAGACGCGCCCCGCCTTGAGCAGCGCCGCGAGCCCGACCTCGCCGCTGCCCGTGTTGTTGCTCACGACCGTGAGGTCGCTCGCGCCCTGATCGATGAGCGCGTGGATGAGTTCGATGGGGCTTCCCGCCTCGCCAAACCCGCCGATCATCACCGTCGCGCCGTCGTGGATGTCCGCCACCGCCTCCGCGGGGCCCGCGACCCGCTTGTCGATCATCGACAGCACCCGCCGATGCGCGCCGCGCTCGCGGGCGCTTGGCCGGGTTTGGTCACGCGGGCGTAGTCGTAGAGCCCGGCTTCATCGAAGAGCACGCGGTCGTTGTACCCGTCAAACCACACCGCGTCCGGGTTGCGCCCGACGATGCAGACCTTGCCGCGATCGGGCGCGCTGCCGGCGTTGCGGAGAATCTTGAAGATCACCACGCCGTTCTCCGAGCCCGCGAGCCCGGGGATCGGCTCGTTGGTGACGGCGTTGACCTCCGTCTTGCCCTTGTAGTGCGTGATCGAGAGCCGCGCGTGCGCCTCGACGCCCGAAAGCCCCTTCTGCGACTCATTGAGGATCTGCCACGCCCGCTCGATCGGCACGTTGAACGCGCGGTAGGCAACGATGTCGCGCCCGCAGAAGAAGTAGTGATTCTCGCCGCCCGCGCGCTTGAACTCACGCTGCAGGATGCGCAGCGCGTCCGGATCGTCGTTGATGCCGCGGATGATGGGCGACTGGTTCTCGACCGTGAGCCACCCGCGCGACGCGAGCCCCCGCATCGCCTCACCGGTCGCCGGCACCCACTGCTTGAACCCCCGTGCATCCTCGATGTAGTTGCCCCCTTCGTCCTTCGCGAGGATCTCGTCGGGGTGCTCGAAGTGCAGCATCATGTGCAGCCCGACCTGCGGGTAGGTCTCGTGAAACCGATCAAGCATGCCGAGGAACGCGTCGTCAAACCGCTGCGGGTAAAACGCCATCTCCTTGGTGCCGATGCGGATCGACTCAACGCCCGCCTCCGCGAGCGCGCCGAGCCACGCCGCGATCTTGGAGTTGTTGAGCACCATCGGATCACCACCCGAGAGCAGGATCTCGCGGAGCTTCTCGCGCCCGCTCTCCGGGTGGCGTCCGCCGTTGGCCGCGACCTCGGCGTTGTGCTGCTTGATGTAGGGGATGATCTCGGGGATCTTCGCGAGCCCCTTCTTTGCGACGGTGCCGTCCTGGCGTGCGATCTCCTTGCGGGCGATCAACTCCTCGCGGTAGCAGAACCGGCAGTGGGCCGAGCACGTCGAGACGACGTACATGAGCCCCATCTCGTACTTGTGGAGCAGGCCCTCGACGGGCGAGTAGTCCATCTGATTTCCGGGGTCTTCCGAGCCGGCGAGGTCCAGCGTCTCGTCCGGGCTCGCTTTGACGAGCCGCTGGATCGAGGGGCTTGTCTTGGCGAGTTCGTAGTAGTGGCGCGTGATCTTCACCGGCATCCGCTGCTCGACGTCGCGCTCCGTCCCCTTGAGCACGCGCAGCTGAACGACCTCGTCGGGCGAGTAGAAGCCCAGCATGTCCTCGGGCGCCTTCTCGCTGAAGAACGGCGCGAGACCGTTGATGATCTGGCGCTCGTAGCGCGAGTCCTCAACGCCGGCGAGGAATGCCTGCTCGCGCTCGGTGGGCGCGTACTCCGGTTGCTTCTGGATCATCGAGGTGCTCCCAAAGAGACAGCCGAGCCTGGTACAAGTCTGTAACCAAGTGTACACTCAACGGGCCGGCATGCAACAAACTGACCATTCCCGAACCGACCGCGAGGTGCCCAAGCCGTGGCCATCAAGGACCTGATCGCCTCAGCGAGCGAGCGACTCACGCCGACCGAGCGCCGGATCGCCGAAGTCGTCCTCGCGGACCCCACATTGCTCGCCTTCGGGACCGTATCGGACCTTGCGACCAGGGTTTCCACCAGTCGCCCGTCCATCGTCCGCTTCGCCACCAAGCTCGGGTTCGAGGGGTACACCGATCTCCAGGCCTGGGTCCGCGACGGCGTCTCCCGTCAGCTCTCGAGCCCGAGCGAGCGCATCCGCCACCCGGGCGACGGGCGCGACTCGGTCCGCCTTGCTCTCGAAGGCGCGATCCGCCACGCGTTCGACGCGCTCGACCGCGAACGCCTCGCCACCCTCGCGGCACCGCTCGTCAGCGCGGCGCGCGTCTGGATTCTCTCCGGCGAGACTTCCCTCGCCGGCGCGCACGTGCTCCAGAGCGGGCTCTCCATGGTGCGTTCCGACGTCCACGTCGTGCTCGAGCATTCTGTCGGGCGCGACCTGAGCGGCGCGACCGAGCGCGACGCCGCCGTCGTCTTCGACTTCGCCCGATACCGCCGATACGCCGTCACGGCGGCGCGCACGCTCGCGGAGCTTGGCGTCAGCATCGTCGCGATCACCGACGGCCCGCTCTCGCCGCTCGCCGCCCTCACGCCGCACTGGTGCGAGCTCAGAGTGCCGGCGGTGGGGCCCTTCGACAGCTCGGTCCCCGCGGTCGCGGCGGCCGAGTTGATCGTCGCCGAAGTCGTCCGCGAGTTGGGCGATTCCGCGCGCGACCGCATCGACCGCCTCGAATCGCTCTGGCAGGCAACCGGCACCTTCCTCGACGACGCCCCGCGCCCGGAACGCCAGCCCTAGAACGTCATGGAGACGGCGCCGTTTGTCGGCTGAATCAACACGCGGTGCGCGCCCGATTCCATCCGCACCGTCGCGTCGTCGAACCGGGCGACGTACTCGAAGCCCTGGTGCCGATATCGGATGGCGTGCGTGTCCACGCCAACGATCGACGTAGGTCGCTCAGCATCCCACGACAGCTCCAGTGCCCAGCCTTCGTCCGAGCCCGCGACCTCGATCCGCATCGTGTCAGCATGGAGGCTGATCTCGACCTCGCCGCGCGAGCCAATCGGCATCGTGACGAGGAGCGCGTCCTCGCCCAGCTCGGTCACCCTCGCCTCGCCGAACGTGAACGCCTGCGCCGCGCCGGTCGGCACGAGGCGCATGCCGGCGATCGCCCCGCCGGCCCTGCTCCAGTTGAACCCATCGACCACCGGGAGCGTGTCGTAGGTGCAGTGATGCGTTGTGACGCGATCGTCGAGGTAGCGCTCGGCGTAGCGCTCGTCAAAGAGGTGCACGTCGCGGATGCGCCACACTGAGCCCTCCCAGAGCAGGTTCACGCGGTAGCGTGCGCTCTCGTACCACACACTCCGCCGCGCTTCCCCGCGCCAGTCCTCGAGCGCAACGACGGCCGTGGCGGGCGTGCGATCGAACGTGTCGACGAACCAGCGACCGGATGCCTCCAGCGTCTCGACGCGCACGCGCCCATCGCGCGCCAGACTCTCCAGCAGCGCGTACTGGTCCTTGAGACCGTCCGACATCGCGGGCCAACCGAACGAGTTCTCCTGCCCCGCCTGCGCGTACGCGAACGCGAGGCACGGCTCGTCGACGTTGACATCGAAGAACCACCGCACCCAATCCGGGTCACCGCCCGCATGCCGGTACACGGGTTCGAGCGAGATCACGCCCTGGCGCGCCTGACCGAGCCCGGTGTCGTACTGGTAGATCGGGTCGCTCCCGAGCATGCGGAAGACCGGCACGTTGAGCTGCGCGTCATCGGTCTGTGCAGGCATGAACGCGTTGTCGCGGCTCGGGTAGTACGCCTGGTTCCAGTACCCGCCCCAGAGGTTGTACCCGTCGGTGCCCATCTGGTCTTTACAGATGCACGCAGCGACGATGTCGTACTCATCAGCGAGGTAGTTGAGCGTCGGTGCGTCGATCACCCAGCACCCGACCGATTTCGGCAGACGGCCAAAGACCTCGCGAAACCGCTCCATGTAGACGTCCATCAGCCTTCGACGCTCGTCAGGCGTGTACCCCACGGTGAAGCCCACGTCGGTGTGCCAATCCCACGGGAATCGCCCGCGCCATTCGAGACCGGCGGCCTCCACCTGCGGCTGAACGACCTCAAGCCACGCGCCGACTTCGTCGTCGGGCCCGAGTTCAGCTTTGAGCAGTTCCACAAACTCCGGGCGCACCAGCGCGTCGTACTGGATCAGAAACGTCGTCGACAGGCCGTGGTCGTGGGCGAGTCGGATCTGCTCGCGGACCGGCTCGACCAGGTCCACCGGTCCCCGTGGCTCGACGCCCCGGATGAAGTTGATGACGTTCACGATCCGCGGGCTCGCCTCCCTTTGGGGCGCGGTCGCAGACTGCCCGGCGCTGCGAGGCGCCAAGGCGACAAGGACGATCGCGAGAAGGAGAGGGGACCACCACCCCGCGCGGCGCGAGACCTGCTGCATATCGGAAACTCCCGGCTCATCGCGATCATCGAGGGACCACCTCGGAGCATACCCGGCAGCGCCCCGCGATCCCCAAACGGGGACGCCCGGCCGGGGTCACCGGGTCACCGATCGGGACTCGATTCGCACAAGACACCCCCGCCCGTGTAACCTCTCCGCCACGGTCCGCCGGGGCGGCCTTCCAACTCGCTCACTTCGGGGTTCGTCCATGGATCACAAGCTCGAGTCGCACGACCAACGCCTCTTCTGGGGGTGCTTCATCGCCCTCATTACCACCGCCTTCGGGTTCATCTCCCGCCTGTTCCTGTTGGGGACGTGGGGCGCGGAGTTCGGCCTCGACGACGCCGAGGTCGGGCGCCTCGCGGGCATCGGCATCTGGCCGTTCGCCGTCTCGATCATCCTCTTCAGCCTGTTCATCGATCGCATCGGGTACCGCGTCGCGATGATCTTCTCGTTCGTCGGGTACGCGATCTGGTCGGTCATGGGCGTGAGCGCCTACTTCATCTCCGATGGCGGCGAGGGCAACCCGGGCCTCGCCTACCAACTGCTCTATTGGGGAAGCCTGATCCTCGGGCTCTCCAACGGCACGGTCGAGGCGTACATCAACCCCGTCATCGCGACCGTATTCCACCGTCAGAAGACCAAGTGGCTCAACATCCTGCACGCCGGTTGGCCGGGCGGGCTTGTCGTCGCGGGGCTTCTGACGA
>JAUIFD010000199.1 GCA_030429485.1 Phycisphaerae bacterium
CGGCGAGAACCGGGTGCAGGAGGCCAAGGGCAAGTGGCCGGCGCTCCGGGAGCGCTTCGCCGCGGCCGTACCGCCATCGCCACGTCTCGTCGGTGCCGATGTACGCGACGCGCCCGGCGCCGTAGCGCATGGTGATGACGATCGGGGAGGGCTCGTCGCCATCGGTGGGCTGCGCGGTGGCGAGAGTTTGTGCGGTGGGCTTGAGTGAGTCGGGATCGATGCGCTGGGCCCAGCGCAGCTGGCTCCACCCTGCTGCGGGGTCGGCGACTGCGCCGGGCCATGGGTCGGATTCGCGATCCCCGAGGGCGAGCACGCCCAGGGCGTCCGCTGCGGGAGCGCGCTGCATGGTGATGGGCACGTCCCAGACCGCGATGGTGTCAGCGGTTTCTTGCCTGAACGGGAGCAGGTCGGCCAGGGGCGTGCCGTGGTATGAGGTCGGTGTCGCGCCCGGCCCTCCCATCCAGAGCAACCCTGCGCCGCGCTCGGCGACGTGCTGGCGAAGCTGGTCGAGTTGCTCCGGGCTGAAGAGCCCCGATCGCAGGTCGCCGATGATGATGACGTCGAAGTTGGCCCACTCTTCGGGCGAGCGTGGAAGGGCGGCGAGCGCGATGTCGCCATCCTGCGTGTAGCGCCGGTTTGTCGCGAGCAGGAGTGCAGCGAGTTCGATCTTCGCCTCGCGGCGGAGGTGCTCTTTGACGAACCGCTGTTCCCACCGCGGGGCGCCGTCGAAGTAGGCGACACGGATCGGTCGATCGATCATGTCGATGCGCACGGACGAGGTGTTGTTTGTTGGCGCGGGGTCGGGCGCGGTGGTCGAGACCTCGACGCGCCACTCGCGCTCGCCGGGAAGATCGGCGATCGCGGAGAGCGAGACCTCCGCGTCCTCGTCGGTAAGCTCGACTTCGCGCGTGTCGAGCACGAGGCCGGTGCCCGCGTCGATGAGCTGCACCGTGGCGGCTGTGGGAGCGTCGCCTTCAGCGCCGCGGCGTTCGAGCGTCGCGTTGACGCGCACAAGGTCGTCGACGAACGCGCCGGCGGGGGCTTCTGTATGCACGAGTGCGACGTCCACGGTGGGGCGTGCGCCGCCGAGTGGAACGGGGTAGACGCCGGCTCCGGAACTTGTGAGCGAGCGCGTGAGGGCCTCGCCGATGGGGCGCGCGTTGCGCCCGTCCGAGAGCACGACGATGCCGGCGACGGGTCGTCCGGCGATGCGGCGCATCGCGAGCTCGAGCGCGCGGGCGAGATCGGTGCGTGGGCGGTCGGCCTCGGTCAGCGTCACGCCCGTCGGCTCTTCGCTGGTGCCCGAGGTCTCAAGTTCGAACGCGTCTCCTCCGAACCCGAGCCAGAGCACGCGCCGCTCGTGCGCCGCGTGCGCCCAGGCCTCCCATGAATCGCTAATCGCGGCGCGCAGCTGCTCGTCGCGCGTGCGCTCACTCACTGGGCTGGCGTCGGCGACCTGCATCGACGCCGAGCGATCGGCGAGGACCACGATCCAGTCTCGCTCCACGCGCCGGCGTTCGCGCACGCGCTCGGGGCCGGCGAGGAGCACCACGAGCAGGATGAGCAGCGCCGCACGCAATGCCGCGAGCGCGACGCGTGCCGCGGGCGCGGCATCGATGCGGCGGTAGGACCACCAGCCAGCCACGATGGCTCCCGCGATCACCAGCGCCCATCCCCAGAGCGGCATCGCGTGGGCAAACCCGAGGTGGACACTCTCGGTCATCTCGGTGGGGGGCACGTTCAGACCTTCGGCTCATACGGGTGCGGGCGATGCACTCTATCGAGGCCGTGGCGCGGGGGTTGCGGCTTGCTGACGAATCGGCCCTCAGAGCCGCTTTCGCAAGAGCGCCGCCCGGCTGACCTCGACGAAGCCCAGGTGTTCGTGAGCGAGGAGCGAGGTCTCGTTCTCGAGTTCGACGTCCGAGGCGATCTCCTCGAGTCCACGGCCGCGGGCCCACCGCTCGCCCGCCCGGACCAGTGCGGCGCCGATGCCGCCACGGCGGCAGTCCTCGTCAACCCACCATCCTTCGACGTACGCGACGGGTGAGGTCTCGCACCCGTCGGCGAAGGCGCGTTCCCCGATTTCGATGAACCCGCAAAGCCCGTGGCCGGCTCGGTCCGCGACGAGCGTGGTGGCGTCGCTCCTTGATCGCCAACGGGCCATGTCGTGCTCGGTCTGATCGGGCCAGAGCGCCGTGCGCATGCGGCGCCATTCGTTGAAGTCGGCTGGATCGATGGTGCGCACGCGCATCGATTCGGTCGGTCCTTCACTCGTTTCTTGGATGCTCATCGAAACCGACCTCGTCGTCCAACGCGAGACGGGCTCGGACCTGATCTTCGGTTTCGAGCTCGCCCTCGGTGTGGGCGACGATGCTCACGACCATGCAGTCGCCGGTGACGTTGCAGGTGGTGCGGCACATGTCGAGGATGCGATCGACGCCGAGGATCACCGCGATGCCTTCAAGCGGGATGTTCGCCGCTTCCAGCACGATCACGAGCATGACGATCCCGACGCCGGGCACGGCGGCGGTGCCGATGGAGGCGAGAGTTGCGGTGAGCACGATGGTGAGCTGTTGTCCGATCGAGAGGTCGAGCCCGTAGAGCTGCGCGATGAAGACCGCGGCGACGCCTTGGTAGAGGGCCGTGCCGTCCATGTTGATGGTTGCGCCGATGGGCAGGACGAACGAGGCGACGTCTTCCTTGACGCCTAGGCGCTTTTCGCAGCAGTCCATCGTGACCGGGAGGGTGGCGCCGGAGGAAGAAGATGAGAACGCGAGGAGCTGCGCGGGCGAGATCGCCGCGAAGAAGCGCTTGTACCGCACGGGCGTGGATACACGGAGGATGAGCGGGTACACGCCGAAGACGACGATCGCGAGCCCGGCGACGACGGTGAGCGAGTATTTGACGAGTTGGAGCAGGACCGCGACGCCGAGATCGGCGATGACGCCGGCGATGAGGGCGAAGACCGCGTACGGCGCGATGATGAGGATCATCTCGACGATCTTGATGACGACGTCGGTCATGCCGTCGCACACCGCGATGACCGGCTCGGCCTTCTTCTTGGGGATGAGGGTGAGTGCGACGCCGGCGAGCAGGGCCGCGACGACGACCTGCAGCGTGTTGCCCGCCGCCATCGCGCCGAACGGATTCGTCGGCATGATGTCGAGCACGATGTCCCAGGTGGAGCGCCCCTGCTGGGTCTTGGCTGCCCCGATTTTGGCTTCGGCGCTCGCGGCCTCTGCTGAGGCGAGTTGTTCGCGGAGCTCCTCCGGGAATCCTCGCCCCGGCCCGACCAGGTTGGCGATGGTGAGTCCGATGGTGATGGCGAGCGCCGTGGTGACGAGGTAGATGGCGATGGTCTTGCCGCCGATGCGTCCGAGCTTGGCGGTGTCGTTGAGTGAGGCGACACCCGTCATGAGGCTGAAGAGGACGATGGGGACCGCGATGAACTTGAGCCCCCGGAGGAAGAGATCGCCCACGAAGGCGTTGGCGCGTCGGAGGAAGCGGGCGGTATCGGCGATGAGGTTGGCGTCGGGGTTCAGTTGGGCGTCGGTGTGCGGACCGGTGGCGAGGAACGCGCCCGAATCGACGACGCCGAGCTTTGCCCAGACGGCGTCGGTCCAGAGCATGTTGATGGCGACCCCGACCACGACGCCGAGGGCGAGTCCGATGAGGATGCGCCAGTGGAGGGCGAGCTTGCGTTTGGGCATGGTTCGCTCCTGAAGAGGCCTGGCAAGTTACCTGAAACGCGTCGCCGGTGTCTTTGCATCTACGATGCCCCATGGATCCGGTACGCGTCGGCGCCGTTCGGTACCTCAACACTCGCCCGCTGATCGAGGGGGTGGACAGGCTCGAGGGCTTGCGTCTCGTCACCGATGCGCCGGCGGGCATCGTCGGGCTGCTCGAACGGGGCGAGGTGGATATCGGGCTTGCGTCGGTCATCGATGCGGCACGGAGCGCGACGCCCATGACGCTTTTGCCCGTGGGCGTGATCGCCTCCGACGGCCCCACGCACACCGTGCGGTTGTTCTCGAGCGTGCCGCCCTCGGAGATCGGCGTGCTCTACGCCGATGAGGAAAGCCACACGTCGGTCGCGCTGGCGCAGCTGATCCTGCGTGAGCGGTTCGGTGTCGATCCGCGTGTGGTGTCGCTCGCGGAGCGCCAAGCGAGCGAGGCGGAGCAGGCGATCCTGATGATCGGTGACAAGGTCGTGCTCTCGCCGCCGCCGTCGGGGGAGTATCCGCACGTCGTGGACCTTGGGCAGGCGTGGCGCGAGTGGACCGGGCTCCCGATGGTGTACGGGGCGTGGATGTGTCCGGCGTATCGCATGTCGGAGACGCCGATCGTGACGGCGGTGGCGCTCCTCGATCGTCAGCTGCGCCACAACCTGACGCGTTTGCGAGACATCGCCGCCCGGCGCGCGCCCGAGCATGGGTGGAGTGTGCGTGTGGCGGAGGATTACCTCACGCGCACGCTGCACTTCACGGTGAGCGAGCGCGAACGCGAGGGGGCGGAGTTATTTATTGCTCGTGCGCACGAGCACGGGCTGTGTGGGGGGACGCTGGCTTGGGCGGATACGACGCCCGCGCCCGCGTAGTGGATGCCGCCGCTCCCGCGCATCCGGGCGAGCGCGCTCGACGATCTCGTCAAGCAGCTTCGGTATGCGCCGGGGGCGACGCTTCGTCGGCACATCGAGCGTGCCGAGTGGCTCGCGGGCCGAATTGATCCCGACGAGATCTACCCGGAGGACTGGGTGGTGCACCAGGTGACGGGGTACCGCCCGTCGATGGATGAGCCGGCGCTCCTGGTGGGCGAGGCGCTGCGGGCGGACCTGCCGGCGTTCGTTGAGCATCTATGCGAGGCGGCTCGCCTGACCCCGAGCGATGCGCCGGAGGCGGTCAGCGCCGAGGCGCTCGCCTCGCAATGGAACGTGACGCGCCGCACGCTCGAGCGGTGGCGGCGGCTCGGGCTTGTGGGGCGTCGGGTCGCGGGCGAATCGCGCGCGCGGGCGGTGTTGGTGTTCATGCCCGAGGCAGTCCGGGCGTTCGAGGCGCGCGAGGGCGAGCGGATCGCGCGGGCGAGGTCGTTCACGCGTCTTGATGCGGCGGATGAGCAGGAGATCCTCGAACTCGCGCGCGGTGACGCGGAACGTGGCGTGACGCTCAACCGCGCCGCCCGGCGCGCCGCGGCGCGGACCGGTCGTTCTCACGAGGGGGTCCGCCAGTTTCTCCGCCGGGCCGCGGGGGATGGGCTCGTGGAGTTTGCGGGGACGGCGCCGCTGAGCACGAGCCGCAGGCGGATGATCGCGCGTGCGGCTCGTTGGGGCGTCGCGGCATCGCGGGTGGGCGAGGCGACCGGGCGCTCGGTGGCGTCGGTACATCGCGTGATCGCGGAGGAGCGTGCGCGCGCCCTGCGGGGGTTCGAGATCCCTGCTCTGCCTCGTCACGCCGATCCTGGGTCCCTCGATGCGCACCTTGCGACTCCTGAGGCGCAGGGCGGGCTGTTGGTGTGGACCGAGACGGACCTGCTGGCGTTCTTGCATCGCGCGCGGGTGCGAGAGGCGCCTGACGAGCAGATCGAGCGCGCTCGCGGGAGGGCGCTGGTGGCGGCGCGTGAGCGGGCGCGGCGGACGATTCTCGAGCTCCCGGTGCATTCGCCGGCGCTGCGTTGGATCGACCGTGCGGAGACGGATCTCCGGTGGAGTTCGCGCCTGAAGGCGGTCTTGCTCGCGGGAACGATGCCGGTGGTGATCCAGTCGTTCGCGGGGGCGGTTGATCGGGAGCCGGAGAGCTTGCGGGCGGGGCTCCTGGTGGAGGGGCTGGCGGTGGCGACTGCGGCGGCGTCATCGGCGATCGACCGGTACGACGCGTGGGGTGGTGGGCGCGTCGCGGGCGCGGTGACGCTGGCGGTGTCGCGTGCTTGCGCGGCGTGGGCGCGGGTGGCTCTTCCGTCCGCGGCGCGGGGTGGGCAGGCCTCTCCCCGTCTGCTTCCGGGGCACTCAATCGCGCACTGGGCGTCGGGGCTTGACGCGTGGCAGACGGACCTGGATCTCACGGGGGGCGCGCAAGGTGTGATGTTGCGGCTCGCGGACGAACATCGGGCGTGGTTGGCGTGCCGGCATGGGTTGGGTGGGCAGGCACCGCGAACGCTCGAAGAAGCGGCGACGGAGTTTGGGCACTCGCGCGCGCAAGCAGGCCGCCGCGAGCGGGAAGCGCTCGCGGCGGTCCGTGTGGCGGTGTGTTTGGAGGG
>JAUIFD010000009.1 GCA_030429485.1 Phycisphaerae bacterium
ACCCCACGAGCGTGCGCATCTTCTCCGTATCGATTTTGAGCCGTCGCCCCACCACCGAGCCGATCGTCGCCCCGATCTGCACGATCGGGCCTTCCGTACCCGCCGACCCGCCCGCGCCCACCGTCAGGATCGACGCGATGACCTTCACGATCCCGATCCGCGCCGGGATGACCCCACCGCCCTTGATCAGCGCCCGCAGCACTTGGGGCACCCCGTGCCCCTTCGCCTCCGTCGCCCACCGCTGCACGATCAGCCCCGTCAGCCCCATCCCGATCATCGGGATCACCACCAGCGCCACCAACCCCAGGTGGTGCTGCGCCAACTCGACCCAATGCTCGACCCAGTGCAGCGCCTCAGCGAACCCGATCGCGCCGAAACCCGTCAGCGTGCCGATCGCCGCGCCGAACGCGATGAGATACCAATCCCGCTCGAAGCCGAGACGGATGGACAGCTTGCGATAGAGGGCCGGGTCGAGCAACCGCTTCATGCGCGGCGGACTATACGGCCCGCGGGCACTCGCCCCGCGCCAACCCGACTAGCACCCGGCCTGATACGCCGCCAGGAACGCGAAGAAGTCGTTCGTGTTGATCAGCCCGTCGCCGCCCGTCGGCGCGAAATCCGCGCGCAGGTCCATCGCCTGGTAGTAGCTCAGAAACTGGAAGAAGTCGTTCGTGTTGATCAGCCCATCGCCATTGGGAGGAGGCGACAGATCGCCGGGGCAGTCACTCGGGAAGGCGTCGTAGACCACGACCATCGTCGCCACGTTCGAATCGCCGCTCGCGGTGCTCACGCGATACTCGATCTCGTCGTACCCCGTCGCCCCGGCGTCGGGGGTCAGCAGGCGGAACGGCCCGCCCGGCCCCTCAAGAGTCGCCTGCGCGGGCCCCGAGACGATCTCCAGCGCCACATCCTCCGGCAAGGCGTCGGTCGTGTGCGGGAACATCACGAGCGTCGCCTCACCCGCCGTCGCGAGCGCGTGCGAATCAAACGCGACCGGGAGCCCCGCACCGGGCGCCGGCCCCGAGTAGCTCACGTCGATCTCCACCGGCGCCGACTTCACCCTCGAGCCGTCGTCAAACAGCGCCTCGGCAAACACGCGCGACACACCCGCACCGAGCGTCTGTCCATAGACGCTCACCACACCACCACCACCCGGCACAGCCGCCACCACGCGACCGTTCTGCACCAATCGCGTCTCGACCACACGCCCTGCGCCCGCGGCTCCCAAGGTGAAGGTGATCGCCGACGTGCGGGTCCCGGTCGTCGCGCTCGGCGAGATCGTCGCGGAACGTCCGTGGTTGTTCACGATCAGCTCCGTCGTGTACGCGCCCGCGAACTCCGCCGGGGTGACCTCGAACGCGAGCAGCCGCAGGTCATGCCACCCGTCGGAGAGCGTCGTCGTGTCGAGCGTGTGCTGGATGTTCAGAGCCGACGTCGAGACACGCACGTTGTCAACCAGCAGCTCCGTGCGCACGAGAATCGAACCGGAACGCTGGAGTGTCACGTTCGGCATCAGCGTGAGCGTGCCCGACGCGTCGCCCACCGGCACGCCCGTGAGCGACGCCAACGGCGGTGTGTCGAACGCCCGGGCCATCGGATCGCCATAGAGGAGCCCCTGGTACGGCGTCGCGCTCACCGAGCGAAAGACCGCCGCGCCCAACGGCATGCCCATGGCGTAGAGCACGTGCACCCGCGCGTGGGGAAACTTGCCCGAGTAGTTACAGGGCTCTTCAACCGCGCCCCATGAACCGGAAGCGCCAGCCGTGATCCACGCCGAGACTTTGACCTGCTGCGCGCGATCGAAAGTCGCCGCCCACGACGTCAGATGATCGGCAAAGCTCCCGGAAAGAAGCGTGAAATCGCCGGCCGTGTCGGGGTTCGCGTGCCCCGTCATGATGCCGAGACAGTCGTGGTTGCCCGTGGGGATGACCGAGCCCGTGAGATGCACGCCCTGCTCGCCGATGTTCGCGAGCTGCGCGACCGCCGCGTCGAAAGCCCCCTCGCGCGGGTCCGATCGCGCCGCGTCGTTGGTCTCCATGTAGTAGAACGTCCCCGCAGGGCTCGTGAAGTCGGCCGCGACGGAGCGGTCGATCATCGCAAGAATCTCGTCGACCGAGTTCCCACGGGTGCCGGTGTACCCCAGCATCGCCCCGATGTAGTACTGGCGAGCGTTCGTGTTCGAACTCGGCTCGCCCTGGCTATACGACAGCTCCGCGTCGAAACGAGCCGGCGTGTAGCTGGTCGAGGAAAACCGGTTCGCATTCAGCACCGGCACCCCGCCCGCCAGCGTTTGATCGGCCTGGTAGGCGAGCGTGTAGGCGCCCGTGATCGAGAACCGAGTCACCGGCGAGCAGGTGTCATTCACCAGCCCCGGCGCATCGACGTAGAACGGCGCACCGGGCATGATGACGATGTAGTCCGCCTGCGCTTCGATGCCCCGAGCCGCGATCGTCGCCTGCAGCGCCGGGATGTTGAACGCGGCAAACGCGGCGAAATCGACCGCCCCGGGCGTCATGTAGATGACGTTCGCGTCCGGCACCCCGCGAGCCTGCTTGTAGTAGTTCCCGACGTACATCGACTCCGCGTTCGTCGGGTCGAGGATCAGCACGAGCGACTCCGGCGTCCCCAACGCCGACCCACCCAGCGCCAGCGCCCCCACCGCAACACCAAACGAACGACGCATCAGACTTCCTTCCACAACTCTCCCCGCGTCCATCCCGCCCCTCGCTCCGACGGTACCGCCATCGGCCCCTCAGAGCGAGACCTCTCGTCCGCCACCGTCACAACCTCGATACGGAACCCGCGCGCTTGAGGTTTGGACCGTCTAGAACCAGGTAGAACACCGGGACGTTCCGCTACTCCGCGATCTCCAGGAGCTTGGCGAGACGAATCACCTCCGCCACGCTCCAAGCCTGCGCCGGGCAGCCGCCGGGCGCGTGGGGCTCGTCGCCATCGGCAACCTCGAAGAGGTGACCCATCGCGCCGTGCCCAGGAAACTCGAGCATCGGCTGGACGAAACGCCGCCACGCCTCGCGCTTCGCCTCGATGGTCGAGCCGCGCGAACGGACCCATGCCTCGACAAATGGCCCGATAAGCCAGGGCCAGGCCGTGCCTTGGTGATACGCCTCGTCGCGCTCCACGCGCCCACCGTGATAGTGGCGCTTGTACGCCGGATCACTCGGCGCGAGCGTGCGCATCCCCATGGGTGTCCAGAGCGTGCTCGCCGCGAGGTCGACCGCACGCCGAGCGCGCTCCGCGTCGAGCAGACACTCCGCGAGCCCACCCACCGCGAGCATCGCGTTGGGACGGATCGAGCGATCGACATGCCCCGGCGCGTGGTTGACGTCGATCACGTCCGCGAGGTACCCCGTCTGCTCGATCCAGAACCGCTCCGGGAACGACTCGCGCGCACGGGCGAGCAAGCGGACCAGCGCACGGTCCTTGCCCGCTGTCATCGCGAGCGCGTTGATCCACAGCGCCTGGATCTCCACCGGCTTGCCGACGCGCGGCGTCACCGCGTGCCCGTCGTACCGCGCATCCATCCACGTCAGCGCCGTCCCCTCCTCACCCGCGCGCAGCAGCCCATCGACCGGATCGCACACAATGCCAAGGCGCGTCCCCTCGATGCATCCCTCGACAATCCCGCGCGCGGTGTCCAGGATCGCGCGCTCGTCACCGCGCGCCAGACGGAATCCGCCCTCCCGCGCCGCGCGCACAAACTCGTGCCCCGCGATCACGTACCAAAGCCCCGCGTCCACCGAGTGAAACTCCGGCGCGGCGCCCTCATCCGGGAATCGGTTGGGCATCATGCCGCCGGAGCGATACCGCGCCCAATCCGTGAGAATCCGGCGCGCCTCCTCGAGCTTGCCCGTCGCAAGGCACAGGCCCCGGACCGAGATGAACGTGTCACGCCCCCAATCCGTGAACCACGGATACCCCGCGATGATCGTCGTCGAGAGCCCACGCCGCACCAGATACGAATCGGCGCTACGCCGAAGCGCCCCAACGGGCGTCGCCGCCTCGCCACGCCGTCGCCGCTCGCCGGCACGCCACGAGTCAAGCACGACCGCGGGAGACTCCTCCGGCGCCGCCTCGTGCCCCGGGGTGCTGGCGTGCATCAGGAGCACCGCCTCGCGCCCTGAACCAAGCTCGAAACGAAACACGCCGGGCGACATCAGGTCCTCGAGGTGGTCAAGCCCGCGCGCCAACTCCGCGTCATACCGAAACTGGCGGTACCACACCGGATCGTGCGCGAAGACGCCGTTCGTGCGGAAGGAAACGGTCGGCACGCCGTGGTACGGGGAGAACCGCACGCACGCGCCACCCTCCAGCTTGCGCACCTCGGGCATGGTGTTGAACACGCCGTTCTCGTGGTGCGTGTGGTGGTAGTTGCGCCCCGACATCAAAGGCCGCACGCACAACACCGGCGATACCCGCGTCGACGACGCGGTACCGGCCCGTGCCGGGGGCGTGAGGCTCCACGAGCAGGCGCACGCCGGCAAGCCGCGCGGCACGAACACCTCGTGGCGCACCCCGCTGCCGTCCCCGAGCGCGAACGCCCACGTCGGCCACGGCTCAGCGACGAACGTCCGCAACCGGTCGTGCCCGTCCGGATGCACGACGCCAGGCTCGTAGACCTGCGTCGAGAGCGCCTCGGCCTTTCGACCCCACTCCACCCACGCCTCAAGCCCGTTGACGAGGACCATGCGCCCGGTCGGCGGCGTGGTCGCACAGCAGAGCAGCGCGTGATACCGCCGCGTCCGCGCACCCGTGGCGGTGCCCGAGGCAAAGCCACCGAGCCCGTCCGCTTCGAGCCACTCCGGTCCGGGGTCGAATCCGTATCGAGCTGAGGAAACACCAGTCACGCCGCGAGGGTATCGGAAGTCGGCGGGGCTTTGCTTCGCAACAGGCGCGGGTGATGCGCTCGGGCAAGCGCCCGCGACATGGATGGCTGCAAGAAAAGGAGCCCTGCACGCCGGCGCCGTTCAAGATCGGGGGTGCCTGCGAGACCTCAACTGCCGCGTGCAGCAGCCGGTTCCGCCCTCGCCAGCGCCAACTCGTGAGCCCGGTGGTAAGGCAGCCCGAGGCGCGACCAGTCGAAGTTCCAACTCCGGCGCTCCACCTCGTTGCGCATCGCGATGCGCCCGCGCCGGTCGAGCGCACAGAACTCGAGCATGCGCTTCGCCAAGGCGGTCGCGGCGTCGTCGGTGGGGCGCCCGCGCCGCTGCACCATCCAGAGCCCCCAGCGCGAGTGGTCCGGGTACATCTCCGCGATGTGACGCCCAAATCCAGCGAGGTCCGACGTAATCGCCGGCACGCCCAGCGCCACGCACTCCATCGGCGTGTATCCCCAAGGCTCGTACGCGCTCGGGAACACACCCAGGTGGCACCCGCGCACAAACTGCTCGTATTCCAAGCCCCAGAGCGGGTTGGTCGGCGAGATGAACTGCGGGTGGTAGATCACCTTCACCCGGTCTTCCGGGTGGTTCAACAACCCGAGACGCTTGATCGTGCGCACGATCTCGTCCTGCTCGGCGCCGGGCATGCGGTGCGTGAGATACGGCGGCAGGCGATCGGTCTTGAACGCCGCCTGGATACGCCGCAGGCGGAGCACCCAGTACTCCTCGATCAGCGCGTCGAGCGAAACACGCTCGCCCGCCGCAGCCTTCTTGAAAAGCGCATCGGAGATGTCGCGCGTGATGTGCTCGCAGACATCGCGCAACTCCCCAAGCACGCCCCGCGTCTCGAGGGCCTCGGGCAGCAGCGTCTCCACATCCCGCCGCGTCACGATGAAGAAGACCACCGTCACCGGCAGCCGCGACCGCCGCAGGCTCTCGTTGAGCCGCGCGCACGCCTCCAGGCAGAGGTCAAAGCCCTTGTTCGTCGGCTCGTACCGCCCCGACGTGAAGAAGTAGAGCGTGTTCTCGAGGTCGAACGTGTAGCTCGGGAAGAAGTGTCCGAGCGTGAACTCGTGGATCCGCTCCTTGAACTGCCCGTGCAGCGTCTGGAACTCGTGCCCCACGCTGAACCAGTCGATGTTGAGCCCGTTCGGAAGAATCAGGTCGGGCTCACGACCCAAGAACTTGCCGCACTCTTCCGCGGTGATCGGCGAGATCGTCGTAAAGACGTTCGACGCCTGGGCGCTCTCGCGCTCGATCGCATGCTGCGTCGTGATCGCGTACTTCCGCGCCTCGGCGTCCGGATCGATGTCGGGCAAGCGAGAATAGAAATCGCCCTCCGAAGAGGCGATGTACCGCCCGAGCAGCGTCGCGTGGGTCTGGAAAACCGTCGCGACGGGCGTCTTGTCGCGCTTCGCCATCGCGATCGCGAGCCCGCTCATCCACTCGTGGAAGTGCGCGATCACGCGCCGAGAACCCGCCCCCGCGCCGCTCGACCACGCGCGAGCCGTCGACGCGAGCAACTTGCGGCTCGCCTCGGCGAACGCGAGCACGCCATCAACCAACGGGTCCGAGGGCGGGCTCTCGATCCCGAACTGCTCCCAGACCTGGTGCTTGATCTCGTTGATCTTCTCTTCGGTCGCCGCGTACTCAAGCAGCACCACGCGCGGACGCCCCGGCACGAGCCATCGCCCGTGGTGCGCAACGAGCCCCTGCGAGCGCAGGTCGTCGATGACCTTGCCGAGCCAGCCGGAGGGGCGGCGCGCCTCAAACTCAAGAGACGACTTCGCACCCATGAAAGGCCCGACCAGGATGTACCGGTTCTGCCACCGCTTCGCCATCGCGGGCGACTTCGAGCGGAGCACCTGGTAGATCCCGCCGATCGGGTTGCACACCTCCCACCCGAACTCCATGAGCAGCGCCCCCGGCGGTGCCCGGTCGGGGTCCACGTTCGGCGCGTAGCTCAGGCTCGGGATAGCGTCGGGGGTCGAACCGACGACGGTCGTCATGGGTGCTCCTCACGAGACTGATGCCGCTACTCTCGACGATAGCGGGTTGGCGGCACGCGCGGGCGGCTCGCGAAGGGCAAGGTCATGGCGCCACGCGAGATCACACCGGAAGACCTCCACCTCTTCAACGAGGGGACGCACCGCCGACTCTACGAGGTGCTCGGCGCGCACCCCCACCCGAGCGGAGGCGTGCGGTTTTCCGTCTGGGCTCCAAACGCCCGCGAGGTCTCCGTTCTCGGCGATTTCAACGGCTGGACCAGGGGGCAGGACCAGCTCTCACCCGTCGAGTCATCCGGCATCTGGACGGGCTGGATTCGTGCCGCGACCCCGACCGACGCGTACAAGCTCCTCATTCGTTCGCACGTTGACGGGTACGAGGTCGAAAAGGCCGATCCTTTCGCGTTCCACGCCGAGACCCCCCCGCGCACCGCCTCCAAGGTCTGGAGGCTCGATTACGAGTGGGGCGACGCCGACTGGATGGCCCGACGGACGCAAGGCGACCTCCACCGGGCGCCCATGTCGATCTATGAGATTCACGCGGGCAGTTGGCGCGGCGTGCCCGAAGACCGCCACCGCTCACTCTCCTACCGCGAACTCGCGCGCGATCTGCCCCCCTACCTCAACGACCTGGGGTTCACCCACGTCGAACTCATGCCCGTGATGGAGCACCCGCTCCTTCAGAGCTGGGGATACCAGACCACCGGGTACTTCGCGCCGACCAGCCGGTACGGCACGCCCCAGGACTTCATGTTCCTCGTCGACACGCTCCACCAGAACGGCATCGGCGTCATCCTCGACTGGGTGCCGAGCCACTTCCCCCTCGATCAGCATGGGCTCGCGTACTTCGACGGCACGCACCTGTTCGAGCACTCCGACCCGCGCCAGGGCTTCCACCCCGACTGGACAACGGGGGTCTTCAACTACGGTCGGCACGAGGTGCGGGCCTTCTTGCTCTCGTCCGCGTGCTTCTGGCTCGACAAGTACCACGCCGACGGCATCCGCGTGGACGCGGTCGCGTCCATGCTCTACCTCGACTACTCACGCAAAGAGGGCGAGTGGATCCCCAACAGGCACGGCGGCAACGAGAACCTCGAAGCGATCGAGTTCATGCGCGAGTTCAACCGCGCGATGTACGAGGAGTTCCCCGGCGTCCAGACCATCGCGGAGGAGTCGACCGCGTGGGGCGGCGTCTCACGCCCCGTACACCTCGGCGGGCTCGGGTTCGGCTTCAAGTGGGACATGGGGTGGATGAACGACACCCTCCGCTATTTCTCCAAAGACGCCGTGCACCGGCGCTTCCACCACAACGATCTGACGTTCCGCGCGATCTACGCCAACTCCGAGAACTACGTCCTCCCCCTCTCGCACGACGAGATCGTCCACGGCAAGGGCTCGCTCGTCTCCAAGATGCCCGGGGACGATTGGCAGAAGTTCGCCAACCTCCGCCTGCTGCTCGCCAACCAGTGGCTCACACCGGGCAAGAAGCTCCTGTTCATGGGCAGCGAGTTCGCGCAATGGGACGAGTGGAGTTGCGAGCGGAGTCTCGACTGGCACTTGTCGGGCTTCGACCGGCACGCAGGCGTCTCCGAGCTGGTGCGCCGCCTCAACGCGCTCTACCGACACCCGGCGATGCACGAGGGTGACTGCGACCCCGCGGGCTTCGAGTGGATCCATCACATGGACGCCGACGCGTCGGTCACCGCGTTCATGCGCGTCGGCGGCGGCGAGCGCATGATTTGCGCGTTCAACCACACACCCGTCCCGCGTGAGGCGTATCGCATGGGTGTTGGTGGCGCCGATCGGTGGCGGCTGGTCCTCTCCACGGACGACGACGCGTTCGGAGGCGCAGGGTTCGGCGTGCCCCCGATGGTCGAGAGTGAGCCGACGCCGTGGCATGGGCGGGATCGTTCCGGCGTGTTCACGCTTCCGGCGCTCTCCGCGGTGGTCTATGCGGCAGATTCGTCCGATTGACTCCCGAAGGTGGGTCGGCGGCACGGGCGGGGCGATAATCCGTCTGAGGCCGAAGGTGGAGCGAACACACGATGGCGGATCATCACGACGTTGAAACCGCGAAGGCCGGGCTGGAGCCCATCACGATCGAGCGCCTGGCTCGCCCGTTCCAACGCTTCGCGCGACTCTCGAGCGCCGGCGGTCTCGTGCTGCTCGCGGCGACCGTCGCCGCGCTGATCTGGGCCAACTCCGAAGCCGGGCACACCTACGACCGGATCTTCCACGGGACGTCGCTCTCCGTCGTCGTTGAGGACGCCCCGCACGAACAGCATCAGGCGGCGGAAGGTCACGCCGAAGGCGAGGACCACACCGACCACGCGCCAGCGACCGATCACGACGCCGCCCCCGGACAGGGCGGGGCGGGCGACGGGCACGAACCCGCCCGCGCGGAGCCCGACGAGGCGACGCACACGCAGCCGACCGACGAGGACCACCACCAACCCGAAGCGCACATCAATCTCAACTTCCACCTCGTCCACTGGATCAACGACGCGCTGATGGCGGTGTTCTTCCTGCTGGTCGGGCTCGAGATCAAGCGCGAGATCCTCGTCGGCGAGTTGGCGTCGCCCAGGCGTGCAGCCCTCCCGATCGTCGCCGCCATCGGCGGCATGATCGTGCCCGCGGTCATCTACACCGCGTTCAACTTCTCGGATTCGCACGGCTCACGCGGGTGGGGCATCCCGATGGCGACAGACATCGCCTTCGCGCTGGGCATCCTCGCGCTGCTCGGCTCACGCGTGCCCAACTCGCTTCGCGTGTTTCTCACCTCGCTGGCGATCGTGGACGACCTCGGCGCCCTTGTCGTCATCGCGATCTTCTACACCGACAAGCTCGACACCAGCGCCCTGATGTACGCCGGCCTCGTGCTCGGCTTCCTCTACATGCTCAACCTGCTGGGCGTGCGCTCCATCCTCGCCTACCTCATCCCGGGCATCGTGCTCTGGTACTTCGTGCTCATCTCCGGCGTGCATGCGACGATCGCGGGCGTGCTGCTCGCGTCGGCGATTCCCGCCTCCTCGCGCGTCAACTCCGAGCGGTACCTGCGGTTCACGCGGGCGGCGCTCAAGGTCTTTGAACGGGCTGCGGACCCTGGGCGGCGAGTGAACTCCAACTCGATGCAGCGCGCCGCGGTGATCGCGATCGAGGAGAACAACCGCCTGATCCTCCCGCCCCTGCACCGCATCGAGCACGGGCTGAACCCCTGGGTGGCGTTCCTGATCATCCCGATCTTCGCCCTGGCCAACGCCGGCGTCGTGGTGCCCGACGGCGGGCTGCTCGAGGCCGTGCGCGGCAACGTCTCGGTGGGGGTGATCCTCGGGCTGTTCATCGGCAAGCCGATCGGCGTCGTGCTGGCGTCGTTCCTTGCCGTCAAGACGGGGCTCGCCAAGCTGCCGGCGGGAGTCACCAAACGCCACATCATCGGCGCGGGGTGCCTCGCCGGCATCGGTTTCACCATGGCGATCTTCATCGCGAACCTCGCGTTCAAGCCCTCCGCCGACGCGAGCCAGGCCGAACTCGTCGAAGCCGCAACCAACCTGCAGCACGCGATCATCGGCATCCTGCTCGCGTCCGCGGCGTCATCGGTCGTCGGGCTGCTCATCCTCGCGACCTCACCACGCAAACCCGAACCGGAGCCCGAGGAACTCGGCCCCGAAATCCACGTGTAACACCACACCCGCGCGGTAGCATGCACGGACAGGAGGTCCGCCATGCATCGAGCGTGCGCACTGGCAGGGTTGCTGCTCGTCATCGCGTCGGCTCGCGCTGACGTCGTCGAACGAGCCATCGAGTACGACCACGATGGCGTGACGATGCGCGGGACGCTCGTCTACGACGACGATCTCGCTTCGCCCGACCAACCCGCGCCGGGCGTACTCCTCTGCCATGAGTGGTGGGGACTCAACGACTACGCCAAGCGTCGCGGTCGCATGCTCGCCGCGCTCGGCTACGTCGCCTTCTGCCTCGACATGTACGGCGTGGACGACGACGGCGAGGTCCGCGTCGCTGACACTCGAGAGGGCGCCATCGCCCTCGTCGGGCCTGTCTACGGCGATCGAGATCTGATGAAGGCCCGCGCGAGGGCGGGGCTCGAGGTGCTCGCGTCGCAACCGATGGCCGACAAAGCCCGCCTCGCCGCGATCGGCTACTGCTTCGGCGGCACCGTCGCGCTCGAGCTCGCTCGCTCCGGCGCGCCACTCGTCGCCACCGTCTCCTTCCATGGCAACCTCTCCACCACAGAGCCGGGTGGCGCGCGCATCCGCGGCTCGGTGCTCGTCTGCCACGGCGCGGCCGATCCACTCGGCGGACCAACGATGGTCGACGACTTCATCGCCGAGATGGAGCACGCGGGGGTCGACTACCAGCTCATCGAGTACGCGGGCGCCGAGCATGCCTTCACCAACCCGGCCGCCGACGGCATCGAAATGGACGGCGTTGGGTACAACGAGCCCGCCGACCGGCGTTCCTGGCGACACATGCGCATGTTCTTCGATGAAATGCTCGGCGAGACCCGCGCGCAAGCGGAGGGCCGCTGAGGTGCGGACCGGGCTGGGGTGCGTGCTCGCCGGCGTCGGCATGCTCGTCGTCCTCACCGGCATTGGCGGCGCTCTATGGGCCCTCGTGGGGCTCTACGCCGGCGCGATCAACGACCCACTCGGACAGCCCGAAGGCACCGAGGCCCATGTCGAGCATGCGATGCTGATCTGGGTCGGCGTCGGTGCGGTGGGCATCGTGCCGCTCGCGATCGGCTCTGCGCTGCTCAAGGCCAAGGCCGCAGCCAAGCTGCGGAAGGCGCTGTCCGGTCGAGGCTGACTTAGACTCCGCGCGACGGCGAGTCGCCGAGGGAGACCGATATGAAACGGGGCGCATGCGCACTGATATTGGCGATGGTGAATACCGCCGGCAACGCCCAGGCGATCCGCCTCGGACCCTACCTGCAAGACGCCACCCCAACCAGCATGTGGGTGGGGTGGGAAACGACAGGCGCCACGACCAGCCTCGTCGACTACGGGCTCTCGGCGAGCTCACTGACCCAGACCGCTGTCGGCTCGTCTACCGCGAGCCAAGGCGCCGCGCGCATCCACCACACCCAAATCACCGGGCTCGCGCCCGACACCGCGTATTACTACCGAGTCCGCACCGCAACGACCACGAGTGGCGTGTTCCGCTTCCGCACGCCCCCACTGCCGAGCGACGAGCAGCCCTTCCGCTTCGTTGCCTACTCCGATACGCAGGGCGGTCCGGTGCCCGACAAGCACACGGAGGTTATTAACGAGGGCGTCATCGCCTTCGTGCATGACAACTTCGGGCCCAACATCGAGGACGAACTCGCGTTCGCCATCGAGCCGGGCGACCTCGTGGATTCCGGAGTGGTCTATGAGCAGTGGAAGACGCAGTACTTCGACGAAGAGCAGAACCTGCTCCAGCACATCCCGATGTACGCCGTCCCCGGCAACCACGAGGGCGACTCACACTGGTTCTTCGACTACTTCAAGCTGCCGGAGAATGGGACGCCGGGCTTCCTCGAGCACTGGTGGTACAAGGACCACGGCAACGTGCGCATCATCGGGTGCGATTCCAACGGCGCCTACCGCATCCAACAGCAGCTCGACTGGATCGACGGCGTGCTCGCCGAAGCCGCAACAAACGACGAGATCGACTTCGTCTTCGCGCAGATGCACCACCCGCACCTCTCCGAAGCATGGACCCCGGGCAACACGCCGTACGTCAGCCAGATCGTCGCCAAGCTCGAGGCCTTCTCCGACGCGACGGGCAAGCCGACGATCCACTTCTTCGGGCACACGCACGCCTACTCGCGCGGACAGAGCAGAGACCACAACCACCTGATGGTCAACGTCGCGACGGGGGAGGGCAGCATCGACTACTGGGGGCTCTACCCGCGAGCGGACTATCCCGAGTATCAGAAGACCTTCGTCAACTGGGGCTTCGTGCTGATGGAGGTGGAAGCGGGCGACGACCCCAAGTTCCGCCTGCGTCGCGTCAGCCGAGGCAACCAGTACGAGCCTCGCGACAACGATGTGATGGACGACATCACGATCCGAGTCAACAACACCCCGCCACAGACCCCGACACCCGTCTCGCCCCCCGACGGCACAAGCGATGTGCCCGCTGAGGGCGCCACGCTCCAGGCGTCAGCGTTCGTCGACGCCGATGACACGCTCCACCTCGAGAGCCAGTTCCAACTCACGACCGTCTCGGGCGACTACTCCAACCCTGTTGACGAATGGATCCGGTACGAGAACTGGTACGCCCCGCCAGACGTCACCGGCCCGGCCAACGGGTACTACTCGGTGAATACGGTGACGGACCCCGATATCACGCGCGTCACGCTCGGCCAGCTCGCGGAGTTCACGCCGTACTACTGGCGCGTGCGCTACCGCGACGAATCGCTCGGATGGTCCGACTGGTCCGACGAATACTCGTTCACCACCGGCGCGCTGCCCAAGGGCGCCTGCTGCCTGCCCGACGGCGCCTGCGACCAACTCACCGACGACGCGTGCGCCGCGCTCCGCGGCGCGTGGCTCGGGCTCGACGCCCAGTGCGACTGCCCGCCGGTCGTGGCGCTGCTGTCCGAGGACTTCGACATGATTCCGCTCGGGCCCAACGTCGACGAGCCCGCACCCGGTCAGCACGTATGGTCACCCAACGCGCCAGCGAACTGGGCGCTCGACCGCACCGGCATGCCCACGGGCGGCGTCACGGAGTGGCGTGGTTGGTCGTTCGTCGATCCCGCGTGGTGGGTCCAGGCCGCGGGCGATCAGGACCGATCCGCGTTCATCCGAGCGAGCGGGGTCGTCGCCGTCGCCGATCCCGACGAATGGGATGACGCGGCACACACGCCCGGCACGTTCAACTCTTCGCTCACGACGCCCGACATCGTTCTCGGCGGCGTGCAGGCCGACTCCGTGCGCCTGATTCTCGATTCGTCGTTCCGTCCCTACGAAAACCAAACCGGACTCATCGAAGTGACCTTCGACGGCGGCGCGACCTGGGACAACCTCCTCACGCTCGACACCGACTCCATCCCGGGCGGACAATCGAGCCTCGAACGCGTCAACGAGACCCTCGTGCTGAACATCGACAACCCGAGCTCCGGCACGATGCAGGTCCGCTTCTCGATGCTCAACGCGGGCAACGATTGGTGGTGGGCGTTCGACAATCTGCTCATCGTCGGCACGCCGATCACGGGCTCGCCCCACACGCTGCTCGATGAGGACTTCGAGAGCATCCCGCTCGGCCCGTTCATCTCGCCCTCCGAACACGGTGGTGACGGCACCGACTGGACCGACGTTCTGCCCAGCGGATGGATGCGCGACAATCTGGCCACGCCAGCCGATGGCCCGCCCGAGTTCTTCGGCTTCAACGTGCTCGACAAAGCTTCGTGGATCGCGACAGCCGACGATCAGGCCCGCTCGACGTTCACGCGCGGCGAGGGCGCGGTCTTGGTCGCTGATCCCGATGAATACGACGATCTGGGCGATATCGACCCCGACCGCTTCAACGTGCTTGTGCAAACACCAGTGATGAACCTCGCCGGCGCACGCGCGGGGAGCGTCACGATCCAGTTCGACTCGAGCTTCCGTCCCTACGACGCGGAGACCGGGCTCGTCGAAGTCAGCTTCGACGGCGGCTCGGCCTGGGACACGCTGCTCACCCTCAGCGCAGCGACAGCGGGCGGCGCCTCAAGCCTCGCACGAGCCGATGAGCGTGTTTCCCTCGCGGTCGACAACCCCGCGTCAGGCACGATGACCGTGCGCTTCTCCCTGCGTGATGCCGGCAACGACTGGTGGTGGGCGTTCGACAACCTCTCGATCCGAGGCGAGTGCCTCGCGGATCTCGCAGCACCGTTCGGCTCCATCGACACCAACGACTTCTTCGCCTTCCTCGCGCTCTACCAGACGGGCGACGCCCAAGCCGACGCAAACGACGACGGACAAATCAACACCAACGACTTCTTCGCATTCCTCGCCGCGTACCAAGCGGGGTGCCGAGGCGCGTAGCCCGCCAGCACACGTTCACCGCGCCACGAGCCGCTCGTTTCCGGCATTCCACCGCATGCTCCCAGCCCGTACCTCGCCGTCACGCTCGATCTCGGCCCACACCCACCCATCGCGGGCGGTGACAAACCACGCGCGCCCCGCGCGGTGCAGGGTCCATCGCGGATCACCCACGCGGCTCGGCCCCGTCGACTGGATCACCACCATCGGATCGACGCGGTCCAGGAACCCGCGCGCAAACGTGGTCGCGCTCCCGTGATGAGGAAGCTCCAGCAAGTCCGCTTGAACGTCGTGCGCGCCGAGCGCGTCGATGCCCGCTTCCTGGATGTCGCCGGTGAGCAGCACCCGCCGCCCGCTCGGCGTCTCGATCCGCGCCACGAGCGAATGGTCATTCACGTTCGCGAGTACTCGCGCGTCGGGCGGACCGAGAAACGTCACGGTGCATCGCCCGAACGAGCGCACCTCACCGCTCGCGACCAGCTCCACCGCGATGCCATGCTCCTCGAGATGCTCAAGGAGATACCCCGCAGCTCCCTCACGCCCCGCGTCCTCCAGGAACATGCGGTGCATGAGCACCCGCTCGACGCCGAGTCGCTCCGCCACTTCAGGCAACGCCGAATAGTGGTCGAAGTTGGCGTGCGTGATAACGGCCGTTGACGCACGCCGGATGCCCACCGCCCCCATCGCCGCGGGAAGTTCGTAGACCCCGACGCCCGGCGCGAGCGAGCCGCAGTCCCACATGAGCGTCTCGCCGCCCGAGCGCAAGACGTGGCACGTCCCGTCGCCGACCGCAAACGTGTCGAGGCGAAGGTCTGGCGCCCGCACGCCCGCCGCGGCAAGCTCCACCCCCGTCCAACACGCCACCGACGCCAGCAACACCAGCGAACGGCGCAGCCCGCGCCGCCCCGGATTCGCGAAGAGGTAGACCGCGCCGCACGTCCACGCGAGCGCGAGCGGGAGCGACAGGTGCGCGATGCGCACGCTCGTCCCGGGAAGCCCATCGAGCCACGCGACCGCCCCCACGACCACGCCGCTCAGTTGATCCACCGCGCCGGCAGCCCATCCCCCCCACGCGGGGACAGCCATCCCGACCCCGAGCGCCATCGCGCCGAGCCACATGACCAGCGTGACGAGCGGCGTAACGACAACTGTCGTCAAGGGTGCGAGCGGCGCGAGCACACCCGCAGCGTGCGCGATCCACGCCATCGACACACCCCAGCACAGCACGCTCGCGGCGCAAAGGCGCTGCACGCCCTCGAACCACCATCGGCGTTCGAACGCGTCGGGCCGCTCGTAGCGCGGGCCAAACGGGCGGCGGAACAGACGGGCATGCGTGCGCGCGCCGAGCCACAGCAGCACCGCCGTGATCCCCACCGAGAGCTGATACCCGAGCGTCCACAGGTCGGTCGGTCGCCAGAGCGCAAGTCCGAGCGCCACCCACGCCAGCACGCCGAGGCGATCGTGCCGACGGCCGAACGCCTCGCCCGCGAGCAGCGCGATCACCATCACCCCCGCGCGCACGATGGGTGGGCGCGCGGGCACCACGCACATGTAGACCAGCACGAACAGCGCCACCGCGATCGGCTCCACCCACCCACGATCGCCCGTGAGGCGTACGACAAACAGCGCCGCCCCCGCGAGCACCGCGAGGTGAAACCCGGAGATCGCCAGCATGTGGGCCACACCCTGGCGTGCGAACGCGCGCATCAGGGGATTCGCGTCCTGCTCGCGTTGCCCCAGAAGCAGGGCGCGCGTCATCGGGGTGGTCGTCTCGGGCGGAAGCACACGCTCCGCGCGATTGAGCAGGCCCTCGTGTGCTCGCGCCAGGCTCGCGCGCCACCGATCGACGCCCCGCGCGCGCCCGACCACCCCGACCAGTGAAGCGTCGGACACCACGCCGGCGCCGACCTCCCCGCGCACCGCGCTCCACAGGCGCATGTCCGACATCCCCGGATTACGCGGCGGCTCGGGCGGCTCCCACAGCGCCGTCACCCGCACCACGTCCCCCGGCGCCACCCTGGGCTCGTCTCGACCCGGCACCAGCACGCGCGCGGTACCCGACACGCGCTGTCCCGACGGCACGTCCGTGCGCGCCCGGGCGGACAACTCGAACGACCACCCCTCGCGCGTCAGTCTGGAGAACGGCGCAAGCTCGCCGCCCGCACCGCGCCACGCGCTCGGTGAGGTCCGCACCACGCCCTCGATCGTCATCGGCACGCGCTCGACCGGCAACTCCGGCGGCGGGAGGTCGAACGCGAGCGAATCCACCTGCGCTTCAAGCGCACGCGCCGTGTACCACGCCGCGCCGAACGCCACCGCGCCGCACGCGAGCGCCACCACACAAACGCGCCCCGTGACCAGAACCGCCACGCCAGCGAGCACCCCCCCAACCGCACCGAGCACCCACGCCGGCGCGACCATGCCTCGCGCCCAGAGCGCGTGAGCGCCCAGCATCCCCAACGCCACCAGCGCGAAGCACGCCCACGCCCGGCGCGCGCCCGGCGACACCCGCCAACCCTGTCGGTCGTCGACCTGCACGCACAGAGCGTGACGCACGGAGTGTGTTCGGGTCAAGTCGCCCGAGCCGGCGCTGGCCCCAGCGCCACCCGCTCGACAATCCGCAGCCCGAACGCGTCCAGGTGCGGGTACTCCGCGTCGGAGTTCGTGAGCAGACGGATATTCCGGACACCGATCGCACGGAGGATCTGTGACCCTGTGCCGTACTCAAGCGTTGCGGCGGGCAGGCTCTGGGCGGGCGTGTCCTCGTCGCTCGAGCCGAAGGGGCGCGTGAGGCGCTGCGAGAGCGCATCGCCAACGCCTTTGGGCCTCAGATACACGATCGCCCCGCGCCCCTCGCGCTGGATCGCCCGCATCGACTCGCGCAGCAACTCGCCGGAAGTCCTTGGGCCTCCCGCCCCCGAATCGCTCACCGAGTCGAGATCGTCGAAGAGATCGCCGAGCAGGTCGCGCCGATGCACGCGCACGAGCGTGGGCTCATCGATCTCGCGCACGCGCCCGTCGGCGTCCAGCGCCCCCACGCCGCCCACCGTCAACGCGAGGTGCGGCAGGTGGTCCACCGGAGAGCGAAACGCGTAGAGCGTGAACTCGCCCTCCGGCGTGCGAACGGCCGACCCGTGCGCCGGATCGAGGCGCTGAATAAACGGCTCGTGGGCCAGACGGTGTTCGATGATCTGCTGCACCGAGCAGAGCTTGAGCCCGTGGCGCTTGCAGAAGACCTCAAGATCGGGCATGCGCGCCATCTCGCCGTCCGGGCGCATGATCTCGATGCCCATCGCCGCCGGGTAAAGCCCCGCGAGCCGACAAAGGTCGACCGAGCCCTCCGTCTGTCCGATCCGCACGAGCACACCCCCGTCGCGCGAGCGGAGCGGGTTGATGTGGCCCGGACGGACGAAGTCCGCCGGCCCCGAGGTCGGCTCGATCGCCAGGCGGATGGTCGCCGCCCGCTCGTGGGCGCTCACGCCCGTGGTAAAGCCGTGACGCGGGTGTCCGTCGATCGAGACCGTCAGCGGCGTGCCGCGCACGGACGTATTCACGGGAGTCTGCGGGTGCAAATCGAGCCGGTCGCAGTCGCCCTCGGTCAGCGAGATGAACAGGTAGCCCGCTGCCTCGCGCAGCATGAACGAGACCGCCTCTGGGGTCACAAACTGGGCGGGCATGACGAGGTCGCCCTCGTTCTCACGGTCCTCGTCGTCGACAAGCACCACCATGCGCCCGGCGCGGAGGTCGGCAAGCACTTCTGGGATGGGATCAAGCGGCACAGGGCACGATAGGACGCACCAGGCGACGCCCCCACCTCCGATTGACCCGCACCCGGCCCCGGCGAATACTCCGGCCGCTCTCTACGTAGGCCCCCAGATGATGACGCCCCGCACCACCCTGACCACCGACGCCGCGCAGCGCGCGGCTCGGTGCCTGCGCCGCACGCTCGGCGCCGAAACGGGCTGACACAGCGGGAACAACGGGCATCAACGCACCGAGCCACGCCCGGTGCACGACGCTACCTCGACAACGTTGGACTTTGAGAAGCACCTCCATCGAGAGGACCGCTATGGGACTGGACGAGAACAACCTCACGCGCCCGATCGCGCCCGAAGACCTGCGGGTGGGCGACTACGTCGGCGTATTGACCTATGTGCTGCAGAGTGAGCCGTGCTGCCCGGACGACTGGATGTTCGGGCGAGTCGTCGAGGCCGCACGCACCCCGGTGTATCTCCCGACCCCGGTGGTCGGACGGGTGCGAGCGCTCTGCCTGC
Organism: Phycisphaerae bacterium; assembly: GCA_030429485.1. Lineage (GTDB taxonomy): Bacteria > Planctomycetota > Phycisphaerae > Phycisphaerales > UBA1924 > JAUIFD01. The sequence continues at coordinate 19,209 of JAUIFD010000009.1, forward strand.
CCTTTGTGCTTGTGCGGTCGCCGAGCAAAGGCCGCCGGCTGCTCGACGTGCGCTTGGTGACCTTCGGTCGCCTTGATGCAGAGTTTGGGCGCGCCGTCTTCGACGCGGCGACGGCGGATCGCAAGCGTGCGGCCGCCCGTCGCCAGAAGAGGTCGTAACGCACGCCCCGCCCCAACACGCAGCGACCCCGGGCCAAGGCCCGGGGTCGCTGTGTTCTTGCGATCACCAATTTGCACGAAGTGCGGAGCCCACCACGCTCGTTCACTTCCGGGTGTAGTGGATGTGCATCCCCTTCGTCCACGAGCCGTCGGGGGTCTGGAAGTGCATCTCCATCTCGTGCTCGTCCCTGGAGGTCAGGCGGATGATCGACTTCTTGGTCATGGCGTTGCCATCGGGCGTGTGCATCTGGCCGAGCATCGTCCAGGTCTTCGACGCGCCGTCGTAGTCGCCCGTCTCGGTCTGCATCTGGTTAGAAACCGAGTCGACCCAGACGCCCTCCCACTTGCTGGTGACGTCGTTGTAGCCCCAGAAGCCGCCGCCCTCAAAGCCGGGAAAGGGGCCTCCGTCGTCGTTGCCTTTGTAGCTCTGGTGGAGAAACCGCCCGCCCATCTCGACGGTGTTGGTCATCACGCCGGTCGAAGTCATCGACTCTGGCCCCATCCACATCTCGACCTTCGAGTTGAACGTGCCCACAAACGGCTCGAACAGCTTGTGCTCGTCGCACGGGCCCGACATCTGGCAATCCTCAGACATCACAGCCTCCTACTTGGTGCGTGTGTACTTGATCGAGCCGCTCGACATCCACTGCCCGTCGGGCATCTGCATGAAGAACTCGAGCGTGTGGTGATCGTTGTCGTCGATCGTCAGCACGTGACGCATGCGCTCCTCACCCATGGGCCCCTGCATCTTGCCCTGGATCGTGAGCACGTTGCCCTCCATCTGCCCGGTCTCGATCATGATGCCGGTGAACCAGTTGTCCATCCAACTCTGGATGTACTCCTTGGAGATCCGGTCATACCCGATGTGCCCTATGCCCTCGAAGGGCATGCCCATCATCTCGGGCGACGAGAAGTGCGTCCGCACGAACCGCTCGCCGAGCACCCACTCGTTGACCGACTTCCCCGTCGACGCCATCTCCTCACCGGTGCCCGGGTCGATGAACGACGAAGTCGCCGAGAACGTGCCGACCATGGGGGCGAGCGCCTTGTGCTCCGGGGTGTCGGTCGACGCCAACTCGAGCCAGACCTGGGCCATGTCCTCCATCGAAGGCACGCCCTCCTGCGCCTCTTGGGCCTCCTGCACCTTGCTCCGCACGGAGTCCTGCAACGACTCCTGGCTTGGCGCAGCCGAGACCTCGGACTCCCCGGCTGATGACCAAAGCCCGTAGGCCCCAGCGCCGGTTGCGGCGGCGACGATCAAGGGCAGGACTCCAACTCGATTCGTGCAACAAGACATTCGTGATCTCCTGTTTCGAGGCCCGCCTCCCGGGGCCATCATTGTTCAGTATACGTACGGGTCGGCCAGCCGATCCAGAGGCTTTCCCCAGATTATCGGGGCGTGCGGGCCGCCGCCTCGCGCTCCGCACAGATCGAGCACCACGCCGCGTGGGCGTACGCCGTGCCCGCCTCCGTACCCGCGGGGAAGTACGCCGCGAGCCGGCTCAGAAACTGCGACCGGAATCGATCCTCGTAGAGCTGGTACTGCGGGTTGTTCTGCGTGAACGCGTACTCGCCTTCGATGAGCCGCCCGGCCTGCTCACGACGACGATCGGGGTAGGGGTGGGTCGAGAGGATCTCCGGCGTGCGCCCCTCGGCAGCCGCCTCCTCCAGGATCGACTGCACCTGGTACGAGCCCATCGGGTCATATCCAGCGCGGACCATGTACCGGATGCCGAGGGCGTCCGCCTCGAGTTCCTGATCGCGTCCGTACTTCAGCAAGAAGCCCTGCCCGCCCGCGTCCACGATCATCGGCACCGCCTGGCTCAACCACCCGCCGTCGCCCCCGACGAGGATCGAAGCCCCGGCCGCCAGGATCTGCGTGCCGGTCGATGCGCTCACGCGCTCATCGACGTGCTGGGCGGTGACGTGCCCGATCTCGTGCCCGAGCACGGACGCGAGCTGCGCTTCATTCGTCATCTTCTCCGCGAGCCCGCGCGACATGAACACCTTGCCGCCGGGGAGAGCAAACGCGTTGATCACGTCGGAATCGAGCAGCGTGAACTCCCACGGGAGCGTGGGGTTATCCGCTTCGGTGAAGGGAACCATCGCCATGCCGACTTGGGCGACGTACCCCTGAAGCTGCGGATCGTTGACCTTCCCGCCGTACTGCTCGGTGAGGGGCCCCTTGGCTTCGTCGCCGAGGGCGATCTCCTCGTCGCGCGAGAGCATGTCCATCTGGAGACGCCCGGTGGTGGGGTTGGTGGTGCAAGCCGGCAGGAAGGCAGCTGCGAGCACACCAACGGCGACCGAACGAAAGGCTGCGAATACCATCTTCATGAGGACCTCCGAATCAGCGGGATGATATGAGCGAGCAGACGCACACGATGCAGGGCGACGGCACAGCGTGGAACGCTCAAACGCTTGCCGACCCGCACGCCCTGCCCGACAAGGCCGACCGCGTGCGATCGATGTTCGGCGCGATCGCGGGCCGGTACGACCTCAATAACCGGGTCCACTCTCTCTGGCGCGATCAGGCGTGGCGACGGTTCGCGGTCCGCCAAGCGGAAGTGGGCCCGGGCCAGACGGTCGTCGACGTCGCGTGCGGCACGGGCGATCTGACCGAGGCGTTCGCCGCGCGCACCGAAGCGGCCCGCGTGATCGGCATCGATTTCACGCCCGAGATGCTCGACGTCGCACGCGAGAAGTCGTCGCGGCTTGGCCCGTCGTTGCGCGACCGCGTCGAATACCGCCGCGGCGACGCGATGTCGCTCGACCTGCCCGACCGTTTCGCGGACGTGGTGTCGATCGCGTTCGGCATCCGCAACGTGCAGGAGCCCGCGAAGGCGATCGCCGAGTTTGCGCGGGTGCTCAAGCCGGGTGGACGGCTCGTGATTCTGGAGTTTGATCGTCCACGCCTCGCTCCGGTGCGGTGGTTCAATGAGGTCTACTCCGCCCGCATCATGCCGCACACCGCCACGTGGCTCGCGGGCGATCGCTCCGGCGCTTATCGATACCTGCCGAAGAGCGTGGGGACCTTCATGTCGCGCGAGGCGATGCTCAAGCTGCTGGAGTCGAGCGGCTTTAGCGACGCGCGGGCCAACTCGCTGACCCTCGGCATCTGCGCGTGTTATCGAGCGATCCGTCCCGGGTAACCGGGCGGGGGACGGCGGCGCCAACGGGCGAACGCGCAGAGCGCGCGCAATCGCGCGGCTCTCGGACCGCCCGCAGCTGCGCACACGCGCGGAAACTCCAACAACACGCCGCTCACATCCGAAGACGGGTGAGCGGGTGCACGGTGGCGCCCAGCCGGTGGGAGCAACCGGTCGATGGTGGAAGGCTGCGGGCGGGATGGGAGGCCTCGCCCAAAGCGATCGTCTGACCGGAGAGACGGCACATGACCAACGGAGTGGATTTCGACCTCGCGGTCGAGCGGATGTTCGAGTTGCTTGTCCGCGGCGACCGCGATGGAACACGCGCGTTCGGGGCAGAACTCATCAGGGGCGGCATGACCCCACGCGAACTGCTCGCCAACGTCTTCTGGCCCGTCCATGAGAAGCTCGACCAGTTCTTCCGCAACGACCAGGTGACCGACCTCAGCTACCGCCTCGCCACGCGGCTGCTCCGCCAGTTCGCGGCCCAGGTTGGCGGCGCACTCGAACGCCCGACCACGCGCACACGCTCGATCTTCATGACCTGCGGCCCGTGCGAGACCGAAGAGCTCGGCGCCCAGATCGCCGCCGACCTGCTCGAAAGCGACGGATTCCGCGTCACCCTCGCCGGCGGCGGCATCCCGCTCGATGAGCTCCTCTCGCACGCCCACGCCCTGCGGCCGGACGTGCTCTGCATGTTCTGCTCCGCCCCGACCGACCTTCCGACCGTCCGCCAGGCGATCGACCACATCCGCGGGCGCGATGCGCTCCCGGACACGCAGATCGTCGTCGGCGGCGGCGTGTTCAACCGCGCATCAGGGCTCGCCGAGGAGATCGGCGCCGACCTGTGGGCGGACGATCCCATCGAGCTTGCGCTCGTGCTGAGCGAAGAGCCGGAACGCCGAATGAGCCAGGATCAGCGCACGGTCGGCAAGCAGCGCAAGGCGGCGTAGGCGGTTGTGCCGATGGAGGTACTGCTGCCCGTGCTTGCGCTGGGTTGGGCGCTGCCGGTGTGGTTCCTGCCGCGATTGATCGCGTGGCTCGTTACGCTCGTGCTGCCCGACGCAGCCGACGCAAATCAGACGCAGCCGACGCGATGGGCAGCGGCGATCGGCAGCGCGTGCGTGGCTGGTGCGGCGGCGGACGCGTTGCTCCTGATCCAGGCGCCTTCATTCGCCAAGGAGTCCGAGGTGGTCCGGTCGGTAGGCACGTTCTTCTCCATTGCGTGCTACCTGTTGGTCACGATCCCAATGGTCGCGGTCTTCGTGTTGCAGGTCGCCGGCGCGAAGGGGCCCGTCCTCAACGACAGGGTCTGGTTCCTCTCGATCGTGCACTCGGCGATTGTCGCGATCGTCGCCTACCGCATCGCGACACCCTGAACTAGACCGCCGACCGGGTTCCATGAAGCGCTCGCCCTTCGTCGGCGAGCGCTTTCGCGCGCGCACGCACCCGCTCGTTCCAATCGCGCCCGTCCGTCCCATCCCCCGCGAAGAGCACGCTCCGGCTCGCGTTGACCACAAGCCCGAGCCCGCCGGCGCTGGTCGCGGGGCGCGCCATCGGCGCGAGGTCTTCCGTGCGCCCGCCCTGCGTGCCGACGCCCGGCACCAGGAAGGGCGTATCGGGCATCAACTCGCGCAGGGCTGCGCCCTCGTCAGCCCGGGTCGCCCCCACAACCGCGCCCACGCCCGAAAGCCCGCGCTCGCCGACGTGCGCGCGTCCAAGCTCATGCACGAGTCGGGCCGTGTGCTCGGCAAGCGTGCCGCCGCGCGCGAGCGCCTCGCCCTGGATCACGCCCGAGTCCGGATTCGACGTGCGGACGAGCACAAACACCATGAGCCCCGCGTCAAGGAACGGCTCGATCGAGCTCGCCCCCATGTACGCGTTCACCGTCACCGCGTGCGCCCCCAGCCCCGTCGCCGCAGCGGCGTAGTGGGCTGCCGTCGAGCCGATGTCGCCCCGCTTCACGTCCAGGATCACGAAGAGCCCCGCTTCGCGCGCCCTCGCGATCACCCGCTCCAGCACCGCGACCCCCGCCGACCCGAACCGCTCGAAGCACGCCGACTGCGGCTTGACCACCCCCACCACGCCCGCGACCGCCTCGACCACGCCCGTGCAGAAATGCTCGACGCGCTCGGCTTCGTCGTCATACCCCGCGAGCGCCTCGGGCAATCGACCCACAACCGGATCAAGCCCCACGCACACCGGCGAACCCGCCCGATCGATCGAGTCGGCGAGCAGGTCGGCGTGGGCAGCAGCGGTGTTCATGCTCCATCCTATTGTCGAGCGTGCCCGATTCGCCCGACGCCCGCGCCGGAACGCCGCGCTCGCTGGACTTGCAGCGCGATCGCGGGCTCACCGTCGAATGGAGCGACGGCACACGCTCGTTCTTCCCCATCGCGCACCTCCGCCGCATGTCGCCATCAGCCGACGCCAAGGAGCTGCGCGAGCAGATGGAGCGCAACCCGCTCACCGTGCTCCCGAGCGGGCGTACTGCGGGCGGTCCGCTCATCGCGACGCACGCTGAGCTCGTCGGCAACTACGCGATCCGCATCGAGTTTTCCGACGGGCACCGCACGGGGCTCTATTCGTGGAGCTACCTGCGCGAAATTGATCCAGGGCCACACGCTTAGCTCGCGGGCTCCCACAGCTCGATCGGGTTCCCCTCCGGATCATGGATCCGTGCGAAGCGTCCGACCTCGGGCGAATCCCACTCCGCCTTGGTCGTCACCTCGATGCCCGCAGCACGCAGCCTCCCGAGCAACTCGTCCAACCCCTCAACACGGAGATTGAGCATCCACTGTTTGTCCTCTGCGAAGTAATCGGTGTCGCGCTTGAACGGTGCAAACACCGTCGGCCCGGCCGCCTGCTCCCACACGTACTGGCCCGCGGCCATGTCGGCGCCAACGCCGAGGTGCTCGAGATACCAAGCGGTGAGTGAGCCCGGATCACGAGCTCGAAAGAACAGACCACCGATGCCCGTCACAGCCATTGGTTCGACTCCTGGTCTACGCGAGCACCCACATCACCACGATCACCGTCGCGAGGAACGCCGCGACCCAGATCGCCCACGTCGGCGGACCGGTCGGCGGGTCAAACACGTGCCCACAGTTAGGGCAAACCCCCGCGTCCTCGTAGACGTCTTCCCGGCATTCCGGACAAGTCGTGGTCTCGCTCCCAAAGCGATCCACGTCCGATTGAGAGGGGCCCTCGTCGTCGAGCATCACACGAGCCTATCGCCCGCCGGCGCTGGTGAGGCGCCGAGCAGAATCCGACGTTGCGGCGTCGAGAGCGCCAGAGCCTCGATCGCCGCCCGGTCCTTCCACGACGCGCCAGGCCGGCGCGGGCGCTCGCCCTCACCCGCCCGCCACACCTCGAACCGCACCTCGCGGTGGGTGGTCTGAAAGGTGAACGCCTCGACCCGCTCGGCCGAGCCCGAGAGCGCGAGTTCCGCGCCGATTTCAGGCCCGGTCGGCGCGCGATCCTCGCGCTCGATCGAGGGCGCCTGCCACAGCCCGCCCCAGAGCCCTTCGCTCGGGCGGCGCTCCACGAGCAGGCGCCCGCGATTGTCCACGAACACCACGCTCCCGACATAGACGACACGCCGTGCTGCCGCACGTTTCGCGCGAGGGATCTCCTGCTCTCGCCCCACGCAATGCGCGGCGCACAGGTCCGCAAGCGGGCACCGGTCGCACTTCGGCGCACGCGGCGTGCACACGCTCGCGCCGAGTTCCATAAGCCCCTCGTTCAGGAGGGCCGCCCCCATGCGCACCGGTGCGACGCCCTCCACGAGCGCCTCTGCCCGCGACCAGGCCCACGTCATGTCTTTCAGGTTGTTGAGTTGGCCGTCGTGCGCATGGAGGCGCATGAGGACGCGCGCCGCGTTGCCATCCACCGCAGCCTCTCGACACCCGAACGCGAGAGCCGAGATCGAGCCGGCCGTGTATCGCCCCACGCCGGGCAGCGAGCGCAGGCCCTCCACGGTCATTGGAAACGCGCCCCCGTGCTCGTCCACGATCGCCTTCGCCGCAGCGTGCAGGAAGCGCGCACGCCGGTAATACCCGAGACCCGACCACGCGGCGAGCACACTCTCCTCGCTCGCGCGAGCCAAGCGTTCGACCGTCGGAAACCGCGCGAGAAACTCCGGCATGCGCTCGGCGACGCGCGACGCCTGCGTCTGCTGGAGCATCAACTCAGACACGAGCACCATGTACGGATCGCGCTTTGTCCCCAGCGGGCGCGGGCGCCAGGGCACGTCGCGCGCCGCCCTCCGAAACCACGCGATGATCCGGCGTCCGACTTCGCCCGCATCGGGTTGGCAGTCGCGCCCGCGCACACGGTTGTGTAGCCCGGGCAACCGCCGCGTGCAATCACCGGCGGGCAACGCGGGCGGCGGAGACGAGCCGATCGACCTGTCCGGGCGTGATCCGCTCGCCGCGCCGGATCGCGCGGCGTCCGGCCTCCTCCATCGCGCGCGGGCAGACGAGCAACGCGGCAGGCAGGCAATCGAGCCCGGCAGCGAGTGCGCGGATCGCCCGCTGCGAATCCGCATCGAGCCCGAGGTGTGCCGCGAGCGTGCGAAACGCGCCCTCACCCGCGTCGGACCCGAGGCCGCGCCGCCGCCATGCGCGCACACCGAGGTAGCACCCAATCGTCAAGCAGGTCACCCCGAGCGCGATCGCGATCCATGGGGCATCGACGGGCATCAGCGAACGCCCCGCGTCGGCGTTCTGCTCCACAACCGTGCGAATGGGTGAGTCCTGGTTCACGCCGTCGCCTCCACCCGCAACGCGAGGCGATCGGCGCAGTGCCGCGCTCGGGCCTGGGCGCGCGGATCCCGTTCGTCGACCGCGAGAGCGGCGATCAACCCTCGGATGTCGTCCCACCCCTCGTCGCGCCGGGGCGGCGGCGCGTGCGTCACCACCCAGAGCCCCGCGGAACGGTCGTCCGGATCCTCGGAGAGCAGCAGCGCGCGCACAGCGCTGAGCGCGCTCGGTGCGAGCTTGGGCTCGACCGCGATCGCGGCCCGCGCCGCGTTGCCACGCATGCGCCGGCGTGGATCGTCGATCGCCGGCCCGAGGAGTTCCAAGCGACTGGGCGATGCGATGCTCGCCAGCGCGGCAAGCGCGTCGGCGGCGAGGCGGGGATCGGGGTGACGCGTCGCGTCGCGAAGCGCGTCGGCTGCGCTCTCGACGCCGCGCAATGCGCCGGTCGACGCCGCAGCAGCCCGGTCGCCCGGTTCGGCTCGCTCAAGCACGCGCAGAAGCTCCGACACAAACGCGGAACCGAAGCCGAGCGCTCGCACGAGCAGCACGGCATCGAGCCGGGCTCGCTGATCCTGGGAGCCAAGCATGGTGCTGATTCGCGCGCGCCGTTCGGAGTCGCTCGTGAGCGCGCGGCGCCACGCAAGACGCCCGATCGGCGTTGAGATGTCGCCATCGAACCGATGACGCTCGCGGGAGGCGATCGTGCGCACCCGCGCCTCGGCGTGGCGTGTGAGGCGGGACGCGTGACGCCCCTGCGCCTCCCCGGGTCGGCCTTGCGTGCGGCGCCACGGAACCCCTGCGAGCGACCAGCGACTCGCGGCCGAGGCCGCAATCGCGGCGCACGGGTCATACAGGAAGTCCTGCAGGTCGCGACCGCGCGCGCTCCTCAACCCACGCAGGCGCGCGACCGCGGACGGACAGGACAGCACCGCGTCGTGCGCGCGCGCCGCCCCTGGTAGCAGTTGTCGCGCGGCGACGAACGCGATCTGTACCGGCGCCGGTCCCCGGCTCGCGGACACCGGCGGGTCCTTGATCACCTTCACGTGCTCGTGCAGCGCGTGAGCCCGAGTCGGACGGAGCAGGAGATGCCAACGCTCAAGCACAGGGGTCCAATCGCTCTCGGACTTGATCGCATCGAGACGTTGCGCGGCCAAACGGGCAACACCCGGATGCGCGAGCCATCCGAGCGCGCACGCCGCAGCCTGCGCGTCGGGCTCGTTACGAAGTGCCGAGCGAAGCGCAGGGCGATCACGATCGGTGAGTTCCGAGGCGAGCGCCGCGCCACCGTTCCCGAGCAGCGTGGCTCGGTAAGGGGCGTCCATCAGCGCCAATGAGGCCAGCGCCACCGGGCGCGCGAGCCTCGTGCGACCCGCGACGGCGCGAGCCAGCATCTGCGCGAGGCGGGCGCGATCGGCGGACTGTCCGCGCACGAGAGCGAGCAACTGCGTGGCCGCCGACTCGGCGACCCGGTGGTCGCGATCGGCTGCAAGCGTGCCCAGTACGTGCAAACCCCTATCAGAGTCGACGTCGGCGGCGAGGGCGGCGGCCGATAGCCTTGCCCGAGCGTCGGCGTGTGCTGCGGCCGCGTCGAGAGCCGTTTCGATTCCCAGCGATCGGAAACGCTCCCGCAATCCCTCCGGGAGTTCCGCCCACCGGCACGCGATCAGACGCAGGGCTCGCCCCCGGATTGCCCCAGATCGTGTGCTCGCAACCACTTGAACGAGGTGGGGAGCGAGTTCAGCGGTGTCGTGCGGACCGGCGATCGACCAAGCCGATTCGATCGTCGCTAAGCACTGGTCGGGTCGGAGTTTGCGAAACACCTGCATGTCGACGCAACCCCGTGAACCCTGGCAACGGATGAGATTGTGTAGTTCGATCCGCCGTCCTACCGATCGCTACCTGAGCGCCAATCACTCAACAAGTGGTGGAATCGACACCCTGCTTCCGCATATGTTGCGCCCTTCCGCGCCGAGTGGCTTCGCTGACGGATCGGCGATAGGCGCTAGGAAATGGCTAAGCTTGGGAGTAGAGTGGGCACCAACTTCCAGAACAGCACATGGGCACCTAAGGGTTATTGTGGGGGAAACACATGACCATGAGTGACGATCGGGACCGCCTGATGGACCCGGGAACCAAGCTCAGTAGCCTCCAGTCGTACCAGACGATCCTGTACGGGCGTGCACTGCACCCGGAGCTCTTCACCCTCCGCGCTCGTCGCCACGTCGAGACGGCGGACTTCGAGTTTGAAGCCTGGCTCACGCCGGGTGGGCACATCATCCGGTTCGAGCGCGGGCGCGTGTGCGCGTGCGAGCTCGTGTCGGACGCGGAGGAGAATCTGCCGTCCACGGGCGTGCTCTCCGCGTTGCTCTGCGCGGGCGAGCGCGAGTTCGAGCACCGCTTCGAACGATCGGACGTCAACTACATGACGTCGGTGCAGACCGAGACGCTCTCCGAGAACCTGTACCTGGCGACGTTCGACGAGCTCGCGTCGTTCGCCGAGGAGTGCAAGGCGCTGGTGCACCGGTACGACACCCCGTACGGCCCGAGTCTTTCCGTGCTGGACTTTCAGGTGTATTCGGGCGAGGTGCACGTGCAGGCGTACCACCTCCAAGCGCCCGGGTACCTCGTGCTACGCACCCAGAGCATCTTCGAGCGCAAGGGCGCTGGTTGAGGCGCAGGCGGTAGAAGGAAGCAGGGGATCAAGGATTCGAACCTTGACTGACGGAACCAGAATCCGCTGTGCTACCGTTACACCAATCCCCTGAGAATCAGCGAGGGGATGATACGCGGGCAGCGGCGGCGAGTCCTGTCAGGAGGCCCGCTGATCCGGTCGGCGAACCCCAAACATGAGGTTGTCGGGTGCCGGGTTGGTCGGTCGACCAAGGGGCTTGGCCTTGCCGTACCGAGCACGGGTTTCAGACACGGGCTCGGGCTCCGCGGCGGGCTCGGGCTCCGCGACCCCGAAGGTGGGCTCGGGCTCCTGGGCGCCGACCGCGGTCGGTTGATCCTCATCCTCGACGCCGAGTCGGCGTCGACGGGCTTCGTCGATGGAACGGTCGAGTCGACCGAGGATCGAACGGACTTCTTCGAGCGACTTCCCGGACCGTGCCATATGCGTCCTCCCGCGTGGACGAGGTATCGGCGCTCGATGCGGGCGTCTTCGCCCCGCGGGTCTCCGGGCTCTCCTCGGGCGTTGAAGCCTTGCGGGTGGTAGCGGTTGGGCGAGGCTCGGGCAGGCCTTAGGATGCCCCGGGGCGGGTGGAACGGAGGCGCACTTGGCACAAGTCTCGCTCGATCAGGTCCGGAAGGTGTACGACGGCGGGGTGGAAGCGGTCCACGACTTCACGCTCGACATCGCCGACGGTGAGTTCGTGGTGCTCGTCGGACCTTCGGGGTGCGGCAAGTCGACGACGCTGCGCATGATCGCGGGCCTCGAAGAGGTCTCGTCGGGCGAGATCACGATCGGTGACCGGGTGGTCAACGACGTCCATCCCAAGGACCGCGATATCGCGATGGTCTTCCAGAACTACGCGCTGTACCCGCACATGTCGGTCTACAACAACATGGCCTTCGCCCTCAAGCTCCGGAAGACCCCCAAGTCCGAGATCGATCGGCGGGTGCGGGAGGCGGCGTCCATCCTCGGGATCACCGAGCTGCTCAACCGGAAGCCCCGCCAACTTTCCGGCGGGCAGCGACAACGGGTGGCGGTGGGCCGGGCGATCGTGCGGGAGCCGAAGGCGTTCCTCTTCGACGAGCCGCTCTCGAACCTGGACGCGAAGCTGCGCGTCACGACACGCGCCGAGCTCAAGGCGCTGCACATGCGTCTGAAGACGACAACGGTGTACGTCACGCACGACCAGGAAGAGGCGATGACGCTGGGCGATCGCGTGGTGGTGATGCAGGGCGGGGTGATCCAGCAGGCGGCCGGGCCGTTCGAGGTCTACTCGCGCCCGGTCAACCGGTTCGTCGCAGCGTTTATCGGCACGCCGCCCATGAACTTCCTGGAGGGGTCACTCGAAGGATCCGGGTCGGGCCTGACGTTCGTGGGTGAGGGTGGGGAGCGCATTCCCGTCGCGAGCGGCCACGCGTCGATGCTGGGCGATCACCGCGGTGAGCGGGTGTCGCTGGGCGTGCGCCCGCAAGGGCTCGTCGAGCGCCCGGACGGGAGCGGCGCGTTGCACGCGACCGTACGTGTGGTGGAGCCGCTCGGCAGCGAGATGGACGTCACGCTGCGCGCGGGCGAGGCGACGCTCGTGGCTCGCGTGAAGGCCCACGCGGGCATGCCGATCGGGTCCGAGGTGACCTTCGATCTCGACCCGGAGCTCACGCACTACTTCGAGCCCGGCGAGTTTGGGGCGAACCTGCTGCTCGCCGAACCGGCGGTGGCATGAGCGAGGGATCACCCAGTCCGATGCCGGCGCACACAGCAATGGGGCCGGCGTTTGATCCGCTGGTGCATGTCTCGCAGGCGCGGGCGCTGTTCTGGCAGAACTGCGTGCGCGACATGCTCACGAGCCTCTCGATCGAGCTCGCGCGTCAGCGTGCCGAGGCGGCGCGATCCGACTCTCCGGAAGGCGAGAAGGCTGAGATCTCGTTCGACGGGCGGATGGCGGTCGTGACAGCCCGCGGCGAGCGGATCCCCATCGCGGAGGTGCATCCGCTCTTCGCGTGCTCGTTGGGCGGGAGTGCGCGCGAGCGTTCGCTCTCGGCGGACGTGCAGTGCACGATCTTCCAGGTGCGCACGCCGGCGGGCGAGGTCTACACCCTCCCACTCGCGGAAATCGTCGGCATCCACGCGCTCACGCCGGAACTGATGGAGCAGCTCGAGGAGGCCAACGCGCGGCAGACCGGCGAGGGCCCGAGCGGGGAGCGCCCGTTCGGGTTCGCGGCCCTGACGTCGATCGCGCGGAGCGACGCGGGCGGGCTGCCCCCCGCGGACCCACCCGGCCAGCCGTGAACAAAGCGGCGTCGGCGGGTGTTCTACGATGATTGACACCCGGAGTGTTCGGGAGGAGTTATGCGCACACTTATCGCGATCCCTGTTTTCAACGAGGCGAAGTACCTGGTCGGCGTGCTCACCAGAGTGTGCGCCAAGGCCCAGGAACTCGGCGCGGACGTGCTCGTGATCGATGACGGGTCGACCGATGGCACGCGGGAGTTGCTGCGCGGCTTTGACGTCCGCGTGATCCAACATGAGGCCAACGCGGGGTACGGCCGCTCCATGCGCGACGCGTTCGACCTGGCGATCCGCGAGTATGACTGGGTCGTGACCATGGACTGCGACGAGCAGCACGAGCCGGAAGCCCTGCCGAGGTTCTTTGAGGCGGCGCGCGACGGGACGCACGACGTGATCTCCGGCTCGCGGTATCTCGACGGGTCGTGCGACGCGATCGGGAGCCCGCCGGCCGATCGGCGCTCGATCAATACGGAGCTCACCGCGGAGATCAACGAGCGGTTGGGCAGCGTGTTTGAGGAGGCGGGTGGGGGTGAGATTACCGATGCCTTCTGCGGGTTCAAGGCGTATCGCTCGGCGGCGCTGGCGAAGCTTGAGCTGAGCGAGGATGGGTACGCGTTCCCCATGCAGTTCTGGGTGCAGGCGGCCGCGGCGCGGCTCGCGATACGGGAGATCCCCGTTCGCCTGATCTACAACGATCCGAACCGGAGCTTCGGCGGACCTTTGGACGACGCGTGCGTGCGGCGGGGGCATTACCGGCGCGTGCTGCACTGCGAACTTGAGCGGTGTGCGGATCGGCTGCCGGCGCCGGCGCTCGAGGACACGTGCTGCGGGTGCCCGTGACGGCAGGCGAGGCGAGTGAGTCGTTGACGATCTCGCCCAGGGCGGGGGATTGGCGCGGGCTGACGCGCACGGGAGAGTTGAGCGAGCGTGCGCTCGCGACGCGGGAAGCGCTGGGGCTGCCGACGGATCGCCCGATTATCGCGAGCGGGCACCAGGCGGGGATATGGCACGCGGGGATCGCGGCGAAGTGGTTTGCGCTCGAAGCGTCGGCGGAGGCGCTGGGCGCGGGGGCGTTGTGGGTGGTGGTGGACCACGACCCCGGCGAGCCGCTCGCGGTGCGGTACCCGGCGCGCGACGCGGACGGCGTGCTGGTCGAGCGCACGGTCGGAGCGGGCTCTGGCGCGGGCGTGGCGCCCTGTGCTCTGCCGGCCGGTGCGGCGTGGGCGCTCCCCGACGACGCGGCGACCGAAGTCGCGGACGGGCTGCGCGCGATGCACGACGCGCTCTCGCAGGCGGGCGAGCGCAGCCGGAGCGCAGGTGAGCAGGCGCATCGCGGCGCGCAGGCATTGCTCGCTGAAGCGACGACGGAAGTGCGCACGGTGTGGTCGAGTCGCCTGGCGCTGACGACCGGGTTTGGCGACCTGATCGACGCGATGATGGCAGACGCGGATCGCGCGCACGAGACGTACAACCGTGCTCTGCGCAGCGCGGCGGGAGCAGGGCTTCGCGAGCTTGGGGCACGCAGCGGGGATGTTGAGCTTCCGATGTGGCGGCTTGATGATGGTCGGCGGGTCGCGGTGTATGCGTCGGAGCTTGGGAGTATCGATCGCGCCACGCTCGCGCCACGTGCGCTCCTGATGACGCTCTTCCTCCGGCGCGACGTGTGCGACCTGTTCATCCACGGGCTCGGCGGAGGTGCGACGGGCGGGAACGTGGGGTATGACCGTGCGACGGAGGCCTGGGCACAGGCGTGGCTCGGCGAGACGCTCGCGCCCGCGGTGGAGGTAAGTGCGACGAGATTCGTGGACTTTGCGGAGGAGGACCGCGCGGATCGGCGCGATGTCGCGCAGGCGCTGGCGCTCGCGCACCGGGCGGCGCACAATCCGGGGCTCGTCGGCGATGAGGACCTGCAGGCGCGCAAGCGCGAGCGGGTCGCGGAGATCGAAGCGGCGCGACAGGAGGAGCGTTCGCCGGCGTCGGCGTTCCGCGCGATGCACGAGATGCTCGACGACCATCGGCGTGCGCACGCGGGTGAGTTGGAGGAGCTGCGGAGGCGAGCGACGCTGCTCGCGAGACGGGCCGCGGCACGCGACGTGGCGCTCGACCGCACGTGGGCGTTCCCGCTCCTGGGCGAGGGGAAGACGCGGCGGCTGCGCGAGGAGATCGCGAGCGCGTTCGCGTCGGCATAAACTCGCGGGCGAGCCCGGATAGCTCAGTTGGATAGAGCAGCGCTTTCCTAAAGCGCAGGTCGCAGGTTCGAGTCCTGCTCCGGGTGTTGGGCTCCGGTGCTCGGGCGTGTGGTCGGTAGGCTCGCAGCCTTGAGCCCCGAGCCCACCGATCAGGAACTGCTCGACGCGATCGCTCGCGCCGATGATGGCGAGGGGGCGTTTGCGGCGCTCTACGAACGGCACAAGACGTTCGCGATGCGCGTGGGGCGGCGGTTTGCCGGGGACGAGGCGGGGGCGGCCGACGCGGTGCAGGAGGCGTTTCTGGCGCTCATGCGCAAGGCGCGGCGCGGGATGCGCCTGCGCGGGAAGCTCACGACCTGGCTCTATCCCGTTGTGCGCAATCACGCGGCGCGCGCGCGCGAACGCAGGCGGCTTGCGCCTCCGGTGGGTGACGAGCCGGCGGCCGTGGCGGACGAGGGTGATGACCTGGCGTCAGTACGCGGGGCGGTGGATGCGCTGGATGAGTCGGCGCGAGAGGTGGTGATGCTGCGCGTGGTCGAGGGGCTGAGCGTGGCAGAGACCGCGGCGGCGCTCGGCATCGCAGAGGGAACGGTCAAGAGTCGGCTCCACGCGGCGGTGCGCACGCTGCGGGCGGACCCGCGACTTCGGGCGTACTTCGACGCTGGCTGACGCGCGGTGTGGTCCGGGGGCTGGCGATATTCCCGCGAATGGCGTGAACCGAGGGCTCGGCTCGCGGGACTCACTCTTGGATGACCGATCGAAGGCCGCCAATCCGCGACGAGGGCGAGATACCGGACCGGCTCGCCGAGGATCTGCGCCGGGCGTATGCGCCGATGGGCAGGACGAGCAATCGGCTTGATCGGGCGGTCCTTGACGCCGCGAACGCCGAACTCGGGCGAGCACACCGGCTCGCGTTTCCGCGATGGGCTGTGGGCGGGGCGCTCGCAGCAGCGGCGGCGCTCGTGTTGGGTGTCGGGCTCTGGGGGATGCGGAGCGCGGGTCGACCGAAAGCCCTCCCGCCGGTCGCGCAGGCGCCGGCGAGCGCACTGCCAGAGCTGCTCGACAGGGAGGCGTTGGCCGACGCGGGGATTGCCGCTGCGGAGGCCGATCCCGCGGATCTCAACGGCGATGGGCGGACGGACATCCTCGACGCGCTGATCCTCGCTCGGGCAGTTGAGCAGCGGGCCGACGGGCGCACAAGGGCCCGCACCGCGACGATCACGGCCGAGCTCGATCTCAACGGCGACGGCGCGAGCGATGCGGCGGATGTGGAGGCGCTCGCGGCCCGCATTGTCGCGCTCGGGAGGGTGGCGGGGTGAGGCGGCGTGCGGCGCTCATCGCGTACGTGGTGGGTGCGCTCGGGGCGCTGGCGTGGCGCGCGGCGCCGGGGCAGGAGGGGGGCGCCCCGGACGCTGCGCCCGTGCGGGAGGTGCAGGACGTCGCGCCGGAGGGGCTGCAGTTCATCGCGATCGATGTGTATGTGGACTCGGGCGAGCGGGAGCTCGGCGCATGGCAGGTGGAGGTGACGAGCGACTCGCCCGAGGCGAAGCTCGTGGGTGTCGAGGGCGGGGCCCACGCGGCGTACGCGGAGCCGCCCTACTACGACCCGGCGGCGCTGCATGAGTCTGACGCGTTTGACCGCGTGGTGATCGCGGCGCTCTCGACGGCGGACGAACTGCCGACGGGGCGGACGCGCGTGGCGCGCCTGCACTTCATGGTGGAGGGCGAGCCGGGGTTCAGGGTGAAGCTCATGGCGGCGGGCGCGCGCGACGCGACGCCGATCGGCGCGGGCGTGTTCTTCGAACAGACGACTACGGGAACTGTGGAGGGCGGTGCATGAAACGGTCATTTGTGGTGCTTTGTCTGGCTGTATGCGGGGCGCTGCTCGCCATCGCGGTGTCGGCATGCTCGGGTCCCGCAAAGAACAGCGTTGGGCCACCCGCGGCGGCGAGCCGCTATTCCGTGCCGCAGTCGGTCGCGGGTGGTGATTGGCCGGACCTCTCCCGGGGACCGCCGGATCCCGCGATCTCGGACTGGTTCTGCGGAACGGGCGGTCTCACGCTCTCAGCGCGCCCCGGCGGCAACTGGCCTGACGCGGCGCGCACCGGCAAGCCCTTTGTTGAGGACGAACTCTGGATCATCGTGCCGGCGGAGTGGTCGAATACTGACGACCAGACGCCTGGGTGCGGATCGCTCGTGGCGTACTTCGGTGATCTCAAGGCGGACGTGCCTGTGCCGCTCGAGCACACGGACGTGCGGGCGAGCGTGACGGGGTATGTCGCGTCGGTGCATGTGCAGCAGCGGTTTCACAACCCGTACTCCGGGAAGATCGAGGCGGAGTATGTGTTTCCCCTGCCGCAGAACGCGGCGGTGGACGGGTTTGTGATGACGGTGGGCGAGCGCACGATCCGGGGCGTGGTCCGCAAACGCGAGGAGGCGGAGCGCATCTACAACGCGGCTCGCGCGCAAGGGGAGCACGCGGCGCTGCTCAACCAGGAGCGTCCGAACATCTTCACGCAGAAGGTGGCGAACCTGGAGCCGGATCAGCGGATCGACGTGGACATCACGTACTTCCACACGCTCGCGTATGTGGATGGGTGGTTCGAGTATGTGTTTCCGATGGTCGTGGGGCCGCGGTACAACCCGGCGTCGGTCGGGAGCGATGGCGTGGGCGCGGTGGCGCGGTGGCGCGGGGTGAGCCGGGCGCGAGCGGGCAGGCGACGGAGGTGCAGTACCTGCGATCTCGCGAGCGCTCGGGGCATGACATCTCGCTCGAAGTCGCGATCGACGCGGGGATGGCTATTCGCGAAGTGCGCTCCGAGACGCACCGGATTGACGTGATGCGCGAGGGCGAGACGCGCCGGCGCGTGCGCCTCGCTGCGAGCGACTCGATCCCGAACCGGGACTTCGTGCTGCGGTATCGCCCGGGGGGCGAGGGTGTGCGCACGAGCCTGCTGACACAGCGGGGGTCGGACGGGCGGGGGTACTTCTCGATGATGCTCGTGCCACCGGAGGACCTGCGTGGGATGGAGCGGGCGCCGGTGGAGTTTGTGTTTGTGCTGGACTGTTCGGGGAGCATGCATGGCGAGCCGCTCAAGCAGGCCAAGGACGCGGTGCGTCGGGCGCTCGACTCCATGGAGGAGAGCGACACGTTTCAGATCATCCGATTCTCGAACGATGCTTCGGCGCTGGGGGAAGGGCCGCTGGCGGCGACGCGCTCGAACGTCCGGGAAGGGAAGCGGTATCTCGACTCGCTCGATTCGAGCGGGGGGACTGAGATGATCGCGGGCATCCGGGCGGCGCTGCGCTTCCCGACGACGGGGCGCACGCGGTACGTGACGTTTCTGACGGACGGCTATATCGGCAACGAGGCGCAGATTCTGGGCGAGATGCAGCGGGAGATCGGCACGAGCCGCGTGTTCAGCTTCGGGATCGGTTCGAGCCCGAACCGCTTTCTGATGGAGCAGATGGCGCGCGTGGGGCGCGGAGCGGTGGCGTATGTGGGTGCGGGCGGCGATGCGCGGAAGGTCATGGACCTGTTCTTCGAGCGCGTGTCGCACCCGGGGATGACGGACCTCGACTTTGACTGGGGCGCGCTGGGGTCGGTGGAGGTCTACCCCGAGCGCGTGCCGGACTTGTTTCTCGGGCGGCCGGTGCTGATCACCGGCACGTTCACGGGCGATCCGAACGCGATCGGGCGCGATCCGGTGCGCGTGCGGGGGCGCGCGGGATACTCGACGCGCGAGCTGACGATCGCGGCATCGGCATCGGCGCCGGACCGTGCGCTCGAGCACGTCTGGGCGCGTTCAAAGATCGGCGCGATCACCGCGAGCGCGTTCCGCGGCGATGCGCACGGCGAGTATCGCGAGATGATCGAGCGCGTGGCGCTCACGCACGGGCTGATGTCGGCGTTTACGTCGTTCGTGGCGGTGGACTCGCTCTCGTCGACCGCGGGCGAGTATGGGACGACTGTCGGCGTGCCGGTGCCGGTACCCGTGGGCGTGGAGTATCGCACGACCGTGCAGCCAGGCGGGGGATGAGCATCAGCGGCATGGCCGTCAGGCCATAGTCATCGGCACGTGAGCCGACTGCGGCCCTCAGGCATCCACCTGTGCGGTCGCGGGGTCGTCGCCTCGTTCGATGGCTTCGATGCGTTGGAGGCGGCGGGCGTGGCGGCCGCCCTCGAACTCGGTGTTGATGAACACGTCGGTGAGCTTCTCGATGAGGCGGTAGCCGAGGAGATCGCCCGAGAGGCACATGATGTTGGCGTTGTTGTGGGTGCGTGAGAGCTCGGCGGTGAGCTCGTCGGAGACGAGTGCGGCTCGCGCGCCCTTGACCTTGTTGGCGGCGATGGAGACGCCGATGCCCGTGCCGCAGACGAGGATGCCGCGATCGACCTCGCCGGTGGCGACACGGGACGCGACGCGGAACGCGGGGACGGGATAGTCGCATGGGCCGTCGGCGCACCCTTCGACGATGGTCGCCTCGTGTCCAGCGGAGATGAGCCGGTCGCGCAACCGTGCGATCGCCTCGAACCCTCGATGGTCTGCGCCGAGCATGATCTTCATGCCCATGCCTCCTTCAATCGCGCGGCGATGAGCTCGCGCAAGCGCGCCGCGGTCTGGTCGTACACCTGCTGCGGAAGCCCGACCGGGTCGGGGATTTCACCGCCGTGAGGGTCGAGCAGGTCGGCCCGGGCGGAGGGATCGATCGAGCGGATGGCGTCGAGGTGATGATGCCCCATGACGTAGACCGCGTCGGCCTCGGCGAGCATGCGAGCGCTCACCGAGCGGGACCGCGCGGGGACCGCTTCGATCCCCATGGCGCGGACCGCGTGCAGCGCTTCGGGCGTGGTGGTTGCCCCCCCGCCCGCGACCCCCGCCGATGTGATCCTGAACCTCACGCCGGGGACGCCGAGTTGCTCTGCTTCGTGGCGGGCGATCATCTCGGCCATCGGGCTCCGGCACGTGTTCCCCGTGCACACGAACAGTATGTGGTATTCGGCTGCCCGCGCGATCTTCGAGTTGCCCACGGCGCCTTCGGAAGCGACCGACCACGAACCGTCGCGTGAGAGCCGCACGGCGGTCGATGGCACACCGAATGGGGCGGGCCCGTCGTCGAGCACAAGCACGCCGGCCTCGGTCGCGGGGTTGCGCGCCGTCGCGGGGTCCCGGTCGGGCGACCACCCGGCGGCAGCCAGACGCTTCGCGATCGCGGGAACGCCGGCGAGCCCGAGCATCTCGAGCACAGTTGCGTGACCCGGAGCCCGGACGCTCACGACGCCGCCGCGGTCGATGACGCCGCGCGGGACTCCCAGGGCGCTGACGCCCTGCGCAATCGCGGTCTCGTCGAGTTCGATCAGGAACCGGACGGCCCCCGGGAGCAGGCGACGGATGAGCATCCGGTGCAGTGGGAGCCGAACCTCGAACGCCTCCAAGACCGCTGCGCTCCCCGGAGCGTGCCAGCACTCGGGCTCCGGCCATTCACTGTGCGGTGGAGCAAGCTCGGCGATACGGGCAAGGGCCTGTTCCGAAGCCGCGCTGGCGAAGAGCCCGTAGAGCGTGTCCGTCGGGGCGATGACGAGTTGCCCGTTCGCCAGAGCGGCGGCGGCGCTGGCGATGGCATCCCGCCGGGCTGCGGGATCAAGCTCGGCGAGCGTGAGGGCGGGGGTCACCACGGCCCCTGAGTATCCCCCAAACGGGCACGGGGATCAATCCAAGGGCATTTCCCCGCACAGGGGCCTATCGTTTGCGTGGGATTCGACGCCCCCGCCCTGCAACACTCGGGGGGAGCGGGGCGAACAGTGTTGAGCGGGGGAGTCCGACCTTTCGGGGCCGATGCCTGTGCGCACCGGCGTAGTTAAGGAGCGCACCCATGCGACCAACCGGCCGGAGTGGTTTCACGATTGTCGAGCTGCTCGTGGTGATCCTGATCATCGTGATCGTGGTCGCGATCGTGGTGCCGGCCTTGGGCGCTGCGCGCGAGGTCGCGCGAACCACCGCGACCCGGGCACTGCTCAACGATCTGCAGGGCGCGTTCGGGCAGTTCAGGACCGACAACGCCGATGGGTTGCCCGGGCACTTCTCGGTGAGCGAGATGGGCGCGGCGACCAACGACGCCTCGAGCAGCGGGCAGGGCTTCACCGCGCTTGAGAACGCGATGCTTGATCTCACCGGCGATGCGCAGTTCGCGTCGAGCGGCAACGGAATCATGGTCGGACCAGGCTCTGATCCAACCCAGCAGATCGAAATCGACCCCGAGCTCATCGGCACGGGCGACAACGTGTACTTTGCGCCCACAGGCGACAACATGGTGCTGCAGGACGCCCAGGGCGTGCAGAAGGTCGCGGCCAACGCCGATCACTACGCGGTTCCGGATGTCGTTGACGCGTTCGGTAACCCGGTCTTGCTCTGGGTCGCGGACCCCGCGGCCCCAGAGCGCGCGGCGACCGTCGATCAGTTCGCAAGGGCGACATCGGACCAGACCGCGAAGTACTACTGGGCGAGCAACTCGGCCTTCCTCGCGGCGCCGGGACTCGGCAAGACCGGGACAGACCAAACCGCGGGCAGCCTGATCGGCGCGGGGCGGTCCAATATCGAGGACGCGTTGGGCGGACTACTGGGCAGCCCGTCGTCACCGACTCCGGCGCAGTTTGACGCGAGCAGCGTGCTG
>JAUIFD010000010.1 GCA_030429485.1 Phycisphaerae bacterium
CTCCGCGCCCCTCGGATCATCGAGACCGCCTCAGAACAGACTCCCGAAGGCCTGACCACCAAGCTCGTCGCCGAGGTTGATGCCGCACCCGCCAGCCCCCTTGACCCTCACAAAGAACTGACAATCGAGTCGGTCCTCATCCCCATGGTCGGCCGAGCGGGGCACCAAACATGGACCCTCTGCGTCTCCTCCCAGGTCGGTTGCGCCATGGGATGCGAGTTCTGCGAGACCGCCCAGATGGGCCTCATCCGCTCGCTCACCACCAGTGAGATCGTCGGCCAGTGGTTCAACGCTCGCTGGGGAACGCCCCACCCCACCCGCGCTCCATTTCAACCACACGCAATCGACAACATCGTCTTCATGGGCATGGGCGAACCGCTCGACAACTTCGACGCCGTCGTCCAGGCCATTCGTGTCCTGACCGACCACCACGGCCCCGCGATCCCCATGTCGAAGATCACCGTCTCCACCGTCGGGCGAATCGATGGGCTCCGCCGCTTGGGCGAGCTCCTGCGCGACGACGGATGGAAGAAACTCGGGCTGGCCATCTCCATCAACGCGCCCAACGACGAGATCCGCGCCAAGCTCATGCCCATCAACCGCGCCATGCCCATGGCCGACCTCCGCCAGGCGCTCCTCGACCTCGGGCTCGCCTCACGGCGCAAGCTCTGCTTCGAATACGTCCTTATCCCAGGCGTCAACGACGCCGAAGCCCACGCCCGGGAACTCGCCGACTACCTCCGTCCTTTCGCCCCGGGCGCGACTGGTCCGCGCGGCATGGTCAACGTCATCCCCTACAACCCGCGCCGCGATTCACCCTGGCCCGCCCCAGAAGAAGCCGATGTCGGTCGCTTCGTCGCCACCCTCGCCTCAGAAGGCGTGTTCGTGAAACGCCGCCGCACCAAGGGCCGCACCAGCATGGCCGCCTGCGGCCAGCTCGGCGCCGCCCACATCCGCAAACGCCGCTTCGTCACCCTCGAGACGAGCGCCCCCCGTGCCTGACCTGGCCCCGTCTCGGGGTCGACGCACCGTCCTCCTCGCCATCTACCTCGCACTCCTCGCCGCGTCCCAGATCGTGCAGTGGACCACCAACCCCTGGTACACACCGCCACCCGACTGGCTCGGCGAGCAGGTCATCGAAATCCCCAAAGTCACCCGAGACGGCCCGATCCCCGGCACCTCCATGCGCCTCGCCTACATCGACTGGCAAGCCGACGCCGAGCGCAACCACCCCCCAGTCATCCTCCTCCACGGCTCACCCGGCCAAGCCCTCGACTGGACCTACACCCCAAACGACGAACCCAACCTTGCATCCCGACTCAACGCCGCCGGCTACCGCGTGATCGCCATCGACCTGCCCGGCTTCGGCAACTCCTCGAAGTGGATTCCCGATTACTCGAGTCGTGCGCACGCCCACGCCGTCCTCGAACTCATGGACGCGCTCACCATCGACCGCGCGCACGTCATCGGGTGGTCCAACGGCGGGGGCGTCGCCCTCAACATCGCCGACATCGCCCCCGAACGCCTCGCCACCCTCACGCTCCTCGCGTCCATCGGCGCGCAAGAGACCGAAGGCTCGGGCAGCTACTTCTTCGAGCACCTCAAGTACGCCGTGGGCTATGCCGCTGTCGTCGTACTCCCCGAGTGCATCCCCCACTTCGGCGCTCTCGCCGACCTCGGCTTCCGACACGCCTTCATCCGCAACTTCATGGACTCCGACCAGCGCCCCCTCCGCGAGATCATGGCCAACCTTGAGACCCCCACCCTCATCCTCCACGGGCGCGACGACTTCCTGACACCCGCCTGGGGCGCGATCGAGCACAACACACTCATCCCCACCAGCCGACTCGTCCTGCTCGACGCCGATCACTTCATCCCATTCACCAACGCCGACGACGCCGCGACATACACCCAGATGCTCTTCACGCGCCACGCCAACCCGGGCGTCGCCCCGCGCGCCGGCATCGTCTACGACGTGCTCCCTCGGAAAGAGGGCCGAATCGAAATCGCCCTCCGCGGCGCCCCGTGGTGGGGGTTGGTGATCCTGATCGCACTCGCGGCCGCATGGCGCCCCGAGGCGACCGCCGCCGCATGTGGAGTACTTGTGGGCCTTGTGTGGATCGACTTCGGCGTCGCGTTCGCCGGACTCTGGCTCGCCATGCTCGAACTGCACGCCCGAGCCACCCGTCCCGATGCCGAAACCAGCGCGCTCTGGGCAGCCCGCACCGGCGCCCGCCCGGCGCATTGGGCGATGGCGCTGCGATTCCGCCCATGGGAGCGCCGCGTCGGCATCGCCGCAGGGCGCCAAGCGGTCGCGCCCTCGCCGCGTTGGGCCCTCGGCACGTTCCTCGGCGCCACCCTCTGGACGCTCCTCACCCTCACCCCCATCTTCATCGCATCACTCGCCGCCGCGCGCGCGCTCCACGACGCCTGGGGATGGCCGGCGCTCGTCGCCTGGTGGTGGGTGTGCTGGATCGTCGTGCGCGCGCTCGTGCTCCTCACTTCACGCACCGGACGCCGGCGCGCCCGCGCCGCGATCGAACGCCTCTGGCGTCATGAGTTCTGGCCCGCGCACATCTTCTATCTCCCGCTCGTGCCCTACTTCCTTTGGCTCGCCATCCGACACCGCGGGATCATGACATGGACATGCGCCAACCCCGCGATCCCGAACGGCGGCGGCATCGTCGGCGAGTCCAAGTCCGCCATCCTCGACGCCCTTCGCGGCGCGAGCGATCGCGTACTCGCCGGCGCACGCATCCCAGCAGGCCCCAAATCCGGCGCACGCGCCGATCAAGCCCTCGCCATCCTCCGTGAACGTTCCGATCTCGGCGGTTGGCCGGTCGTTCTTAAGCCCAACGCCGGCGAGCGCGGCCGGGCCGTCGCCGTCGCGCGCACCGAAGACGATCTCCGCTCCTACTTCGCAAGCCACACCCACGACATCCTCATCCAGCGCTATCACCCAGGCCCGCACGAGATCGGCGTCTTCTGGACACGCACGCCCGAGGGCTCCGGCGAGATCCTCTCCATCACGCGCAAGTCCTTCCCCCTCGTCACTGCCGATGGCAAGCGCACGCTCGAACGCCTGGTCTACGACCATCCTCGCTACCGCATGCAGGCCGACGTCTTTATCCGCGAACTCGGCGCACGCCGCGACGAGACACCCCCGGCTGACGAACGCGTCTCGCTCGGCATCGCCGGCAACCACGTCCGCGGCTCGATGTTCGAGGACGGAGCCTCACTCCGGGCGCCCGCCCTCGAGCACGCCATCAACGAGATCGCGCTGGGGTTTATCCCCATCCCCGAGTCCGGCGTCGTCGCCGTCCCTTCGGACTCCGGCTTCGATTTCGGCAGATTCGATCTCCGGTTCACCGACCCCGATTCGCTCGCCGACGGACAGGGCTTCGCCATCGTCGAGCTCAACGGCACGACCAGCGAATCGACCAACCTCTACGACCCGTCCCGGTCCCTGTCATGGGCGTACGCCGTGCTCTTCCGACAGTGGCGCACCCTCTTCAAGCTGGGAAGATGGAGGCGGGGTACCGGCGTTCAGCCGATGAGCCTCGGCGCATTGCTCCGCGCTTGGCGTGCGACCAAGCGTCAATAGCAACCGGAGCGGCCGGCACTTGAGTTATTTGGACCTCAAGTCACGATTTCGTCACAACCGCCGCCCACGATCGGGCCGAAGCCCGTACATATGGAGGATCGCCGGGAGGTTCCCCCCATGCCCGACCAGGTCAGTCATCCCGAATCCCGGACGGGGCGCTCACTCCGTCGTGCCCTCGCTCGCGTCCGCGCCACCGCCAAGCGCTGGCTTATCGCCAGAGCGGCGAGCCTCTTGGCGGCAGCTGTCGTCCTCGCGGTGGGCCTCGCCGCCGCACTCGATTTCCTGCTGCGGACGCCCGCCTGGCTGCGCGGAGCCCTGTGGATCGCGGGCGTCATCGCGCTCGTGGTTGCGATCCGCCGTCTGGTCCTCCCGGCGCTCCGCTTCGCACCATCCCTGACGGAAACAGCGCTGCGCGTCGAACGTTCGCCAGCTGGCGAGCGAGCCGGGCTGCGCGATCGCCTCGCATCCGCCCTCGAACTCGCCGACGATCGGAGCCCGCTCGCGCACCAGCTCGTGTCGGGTGTCGTCGAGGGTGTTCGCAAGATCTCGCCGGCAAGCGTGCTTGCGCCGACAGAGCCTCGCCGCGTGCTCGGCGCCTGTGCCGCGGTGTTGGTCGTCGCCGGTGGATTCGCGATCCTCCAGCCGACGCTCGCAACGATCGGCGTCGCACGAATCGCGACGCCCTGGACCGGCGCGAGCTGGCCCAAGCGCACGCAGATCGCCGACGCGACGAGCGCCACCGTCCACCCCACCGATGAAGCGCTCGCCCTTCGCGCGTCACTCGCGCGCACGCCGTGGGGCGAAGGGCGCACCGAAGTCGTCGCCCACTACCGCATCCGGTCGCCATCCGGTGACGAGGGCCCGGTACGCCGCGTCGTGCTCACATCCCAAGGACGCGAGCAGGGCGCCGAGCTCTTCGAACGACTCATCGAGCTACCCGGCAACACCCGCGACGGCGCGTCCGTCGACTACTGGTTCGAAACCGTCGACGACCGGACCGAGAGCGCAACGGTTCGCCTCGCGACGCGCCCGGCCCTCGCCAGGGTGCGCGCCAGCATCGTCCCGCCCGCGTACGCAAACAATGCCGAGGGGCTCGCCGCCTTCACATCAACAGCCGACGCGCGCCCAGACAACGAAGCCGCGGTCATCGTCGGCCCCGTCCTCGCGGGTTCGCACGTCGATCTCGCCCTTGAGTTCAACAAGCCCGTCGCCCACGATCCCGCATCGCCGGCCATCCCCGGCGCCGATGGGGCGGGGCTCTTCCTCAGCGAGGGCGATGGAAAGACCTGGCGGCTCGACGCCGACCGCACCGACGGGCTTGCGCTGAGCGTGCTCCCCACGGATTCGTCCGGGCTCGCAGCCCGGGCGCCCGCAAGCGTCGTCCTCGACGTGGTCGAGGACGCTCCACCTTCCGTCGTCGTCCTCGATCCCGCCCGCGACGAGGCGATGCTCGCCTCCGCCCGCATCGCCCTGCAAGGCGAAGGGCACGACGACGTCGGGCTCGCCCACGTGCGCCTCGAAGCACAGCGTCTCGCCGCTCCAGCGAGCGCGCCATCCGCTTCACCCGAGCCCGTCGGCGACGCCGCGATCATCGCGTCATGGTCGCGCACCGGCGCGGCGCCGGTCGAGTCGCGCGTCGCGGGCGAAATCGACCTCGAGTCCCTCGGCGCACAGCCGGGCGACGAGGTCGTTCTCGCGGCGTTGGCCTCCGACGTCCACAACCCCGACGCGTTCGTCCGCTCCGCACCGCGCCGCATCCGCGTCATCGAGCCCGCGGAGCTGATCGACCAGCTGCGGGGTCAGCTCTCCGCCGTGCGCCGGACCGCGATGGACCTCGACCGCGCACAGGCCCAGGCCCAGCGCCGCACCGAACTCACTGGCGCGACGGCCGAGACCGCGGCCCAGCAGGCCGCCATCGCCGAACGCCTGACCTCACCGCTCGAAACGGTGCGATCGCTCGCCGACCGCGCGACGCGCAACGGGCTCCAGGACGCCGGGCTGGACGACCTGCTGCATGCCTCAGCAGAGCTGCTCGACCTCGCGAGGACCAGCGCTGCCGAGGCCGCCGATCAACTCGGGGCGGGCGAAAGCGGCCCGGCAGGCAATGACGACCCCAACGCACCCGATGCCGAGCAAGCAACGCCGGCTGGCGAACAAGCCGACATCGAGGCTGCCGAAGAAGCCCAGGCGCGCGTGCGCGACAACCTCGGCGAGCTGATCAACGCGCTCGACCGAGGCGAGGACGGGTGGGCGGCACGACGTGACGTCGAGCGTCTGCTCGCCGAGCAGAGAGACCTCGCGGAGCGCACCCAGGCGCTCGCGGATCAGCTCGCCGGCATCTCGCCCGACGAGATGACCCCCGCCCAGCGCTCCGCCATCGAGCGCATCGCGGAGCGTCAGCTCGAAGCCGCCCGACGCGCGGACAACGCCATGAACGCGCTCAACGAGCGCGCCGAGCAACTCGACAACCGCGACCCCGCGATGGCCCAGGCGATGCGCGAAGCCGCCGCACGCGCCCGCCAGGAGCGCCTCGGCGACACGCTCGAGCAAGCCTCCGAGCAGATCGCTCAGAACCAGACCCAAAACGCCCAGCAGCTCCAGCAAGACGCGATCGAGGCCATGGAGCAGATGCTCGGAGACCTCGACGGCGCCGAACGAAACCGCGATCAGGCGCTCCGGCGCGTGCTCGCGAGCCTCATCGATTCGATCGAAGCGCTCATCAACCAGCAGCGGGCCGAGCTCGCCTCGCTCGCACAGGCAGGCGGCGATCCCGCCCTGCTCGCGCCGCTCGATGAGGGCATGATCCGCGTCAACCGCAACACGCTCGGTGTGCTGGATGAGCTCGCACGCCAAGAAGGCGTCGCGCCCCAGATCGGAGATCAGCTCGAGACCGCAAGCGAACAGCAGGGCGCCGCCATCACCGCGCTGCGCGCGACCGACGCGGGCGTCGCCGAAGCGGGCGAGCTTGCGAGCCTCGAAGCGCTCATCGCTGCGCGCGACGCCGCGAGTGAACAGGACGAACAAGCCGCAGCACGCGAGGCCGACCGCGCGAGGCGCGAGCTCAGAGCCGCCTACCGCGAACTGCTCGAACGCCAGGTGCTGCTCCGCGCCGAAGCCGAGGATTTCGCGGGCAAGACCGACCTTTCGCGACGCGATCGCGCAGCCGTGCGCGCGATCGGCGAGCGTCAAGACTCCGTGCGCACGAGCCTCGCCGAGCTGCGAGACCAGACCAACGGGATGGACGACACCGTCATCTTCTCGCTCGCGCACGACCGGCTTAACACCGTCACCGAGCGAGCCGCCGACGAACTCGGGCAAGGCCGCGCAAGCACCATCGCCCTGCGCTCACAAGACTCGGCCGTGCGCATGCTGCAGTCGCTCGTCGAAGCACTCAAGGAGTCCACCCCGCCACAGCAGTTCGATCAGGGCGCGGGCGGAGGTGGTGGCGGCGGAGGCGGAGGACAAGGCGGCGGTGAGCAGGGCGAGCCCCCACTCGTACCGCCCCTCGCCGAACTGCGCCTGCTCCGTGGCATGCAGTCGGAAGTCGCGCTCTGGACGCGCGCCATCGACGAAGGACCCGTCCGAGACGTCGCCGAGGTGCGCGACCTCGGAGAACTCCAGCGCGAACTCTCCGCCCGCGGCTCCACGCTCATCGAACAACTCACCAAAGACCCGAGCGACACGGGAGGTCGGCCATGACCAAAGCCATCGCGTGCCTCATCGCCCTCACGCTGGCCCACACGGCCTGGGCGCAAGACGCGCACAACCACGATCACACCCATGACCAGCCAACAGACAAGCAGGACGCCCCCGGACCCGCGCTGCCCGGACTCGATGAGCTGCTCGGCATCGACGGGCCAACATCCGACGGCGCCCGCGCGCTGCCCGACCCCGCGGAGAGAGACCTCGATCGCGAACTCTCGGGCGAGCAGGTCGCCGAAGCGTTCACGCGCGCCGTCATGCTCATGGGAGAAACCGCAGACCGCCTCCAGATCGCGCGCGACACAAGCCTCACCACGCAGCGCATGCAGGAGCAGATCATCCGCGACCTCGACACGCTGATCGCCCAGGCCGAGCAGAATCAGCAGCAGCAACAGCAGCAGGGGGCGAGCACCTCGAGCCAACCCAACTCGCAGCAGCAGCCCAACCAGCCCCAACCCGGGCAGCAGCCGGGGCAGGGCGACAACCGCGGCGAGGTTAGCCCGCCCGCACAGCAGGCCGCAGACTTGCGCCCCGAAGAGAATCCCGATCTCGCCTCTTGGGGCAATCTCCCCGAGCGCGTCCGCGACGCACTCTTCCAGGGCGCCGCAGACCAGTTCAGCGCCGTCTACCGCGGCATGACCGAGGCGTACTACCGCCGCCTCGCCGAAGAGGCCGAGAAGTGATCCCCCGCGCCCGGATCACCACCTCACTCGCGTGCCTCCTCGCTCTTGCGTCGCCGCAGGCCGCACTCGCGCAAGAGGCCGTCGGCAAGCCTGGACAGGAACTCACACCCCGCATCGACGAGGCAACCCGGCGCGGGCTCTCCTACCTCGCCGCTTCGCAGAACGAAGACGGGTCGTTCGGCGGCGGGCGATTCGGCAAGAACGTCGCCGTCACCGCGCTCGCGTGCATCGCCCTGATGGCCGACGGCAACATGCCCGGCCGAGGCGAGTACGGCAAGGTCGTCGACAAGGGGCTCGACTACATCCTCGCCAACGTCGCCGATTCCGGCCTCATCGCCGCCGATTCGGCCAACGGGCCGATGTACGGACACGGGTTCGCGACGCTCTTCCTCGGCGAGGTCTACGGCATGACCGCCGGCGGGCCCGACACCCGCCGGGCCGACGAGATCTACGAAGCGATGGTCAAGGCCGTGCGCCTCATCGAGGGCTCGCAGAACGAACAAGGCGGATGGCGCTACAACCCGGTGCCCTACGACGCCGACATCTCCGTGACCATCTGCCAGATCATGGCCCTCCGCTCCGCCCGCAACGCAGGGCTCGAAGTGGATAAGCAGGTCATCGACCGAGCTGTCGAGTACGTCCGCAAGTGCCAAAACCCGGACGGCGGATTCAAGTACCAGCTCGAAGGCGGGCAAAGCGCGTGGCCTCGCTCCGCGGCGGGCGTCGCGAGCCTCTATTACGCGGGCATCTACGAAGACGACGCCGTCGACGAGGGGCTCGAGTATCTGGAGGTCTCCGCCCGCCCGGGACGCGAGGCGAGCCGCGCCCACATGTGGTACGGACACTATTACTGCGTCCAGGCGATGTTCCTCGCCGGCGACGAGCATTGGGAAGAGTGGTGGCCTCTCATCTCCGACTACCTCATCGCCACACAGGCCGACGACGGGGCCTGGGACGATCCTTCCGTCGGAAGCTCTTATGGGACCGCCATGGCCTTGATCATCCTGCAGATGCCCAAGCGATATCTGCCGATCTTCCAGAAGTGAAACGCTCCATCTCCACAGCTCTGGCTCCCTGCCTCGCGTGCGCTACCGCAGCCGCCGCGACCGATGCCATCCTGATCGACGCGACGCTCGCCCGCCACGAAGTGAGCATCCGTGAGGTCGGCGCGCAGGGCGTGGTCTACATCGATCACCTCGGGCTCGAACGCACCGCGCCGATCACCGACGTGCTCGCCATCGTCTGGGACGAAGCAAGCCTGCTCACCCCCCCGATGACGCTCTCGCTCGGCGTCCTCCAACTCACCGATGGCGAACGCATCAACGGACGCCCCGCACCCGGCGACGCCCCGCCCGACGCGCTGGTCTGGGACGACGAGCGCCTCGGCGCGCTCACCGTGCCACTCGAACGCATCGCCAGCGTCAGCATGCCCGCGACGAGCCCCATGCCGCTGCCCAGCCCAGGAGCGGACGACGCGGTCGTGCTCCGAAACGGCGACGTCCTCCAGGGGTTCCTCGTCTCGCTCTCCGGCACACGCGTCGAGATCGAACGCGAACGGGTGATCACGCTTCCGGCAGAGAGCGTCCACACCGTCATCCTCGCCAACCCGCCAGAAGCCCCCACCGGCGCGCGCGTGTGGCTCGCAGGCGGCGAGATTCTCGCCGCGAGTTCGCTCGGCGAAAGCGAGCCGGGGCGGCTGCGCTTCCACCCCGCGATCGCCGAGACCGAGGGCGGCAGCGCCACGCGCTTCTCGCTGCGGTCCGTCCACGCGGTCGTGCCCGACGCGGCCCGAATCCGCTCGCTCACCTCGCTCCCCCTCGACACGCGCGCCGCAACGCGGCGCCCGGAACTCGCGGGCGAGGCTCTCGGCAGCGAGGTGCGCTTCCCCGGCCCGACAAGCGCCCGCTGGGAGCTGCCCCCCGGCGCAACGCGCTTCGCATGCACCGTCCGACTCCCCGAGAGCGAATGGAGCTGGGGCGACTGCACCGTCCGCGTGCTCGTCGATGCGGGCGAGGGCCCTCGCGAGCTCTTCGCAACGCGCGTGCGCGCGACCGAGCCCCAAGACGAATGCGTGATCGACCTGCCAGGCACGGGTGCGCACGGCCGCACTCTGACGGTCATCGTCGATCCGGGCGAGCACGGCCCCATCCAGGACCGCCCCATCCTCCAGCACGCCGTCCTCGCGATCGATCCCGACCTCGACGCGCGCTGACCACGATATCGCTGGGTTGGGGTTTCGCTGGCAGGCCCTCTGCTCTGGTGTACCTTTGGCGTTGAAGCGTCCGCCACAAGCACCAGCCAAGAAGTCCGGCACGACAGTAAAGCGCGAGGGATGACCGACAACGACCACACTGCGCTCGATCGCTCCGCGCCGCTCGTGACCGCGCTGGCGATTGCCGCCGGAACGGCGTGCTACGCCACTCCCGTGCGCTTTGACAACGACGGGTCGTTCGGTTGGTCGGACGGGATCTACCTGGACATCACCAAGGGGGTACGAAGGCAGACCGGCCTGGATGCCGGGCGTGCCAGCTTCCAATATGAACTGCTGCCCGATAGCTACTACTCCTTCTACGCGCACAAGCTCGTTCGCGGATCGACGCCCGACGCACAGATCAAGACGACGCTCGGCCTGGTAGCCGTTGGCGAGCGAGGCGACGTTGTGCCGGACGGCTTCTACGCACACGGGCAGACCTGGGAGCGCAGAACCGTGCTCGGTGGCTACTACCAGGGCGGCTTCTATTTCGGCACGTACTTCACCAAGAGCTACCCGGCGAACAACATCCCCGGGCCACCCGAGTACATCGCCGCGCGCTTCAACCTGCCGGACGGCACGCATTACGGATGGCTCGGTCTCTCGCTGACGCATCTCACAGGCCCCACGCCGCCGAATTGGCACTTCGATCTCCTCGCCTGGGGATACGAAACCGAACCCGATACACCGCTGCCCGCCGGCGCAGCCCCCGCCCCAGGCGGCGCGCTCGCCGCCCTCGCCCTCGGCGCAGCAGCCGGCATGACGCGCACCAGGCGCGAGTTGAACACGCCTACCGCACCTTGATCGACGCCAGCGCCACCACCACCAGCAGTACCGTCACGATCCACGCCCGCGTTACCACCTGCGTCTCGCGCCATCCGCCCAAGTGCAGATGGTGGTGATAGGGCGCACACCGGAAGATCCGCTTGCCACCGGTCGCCTTGAAATACCCCACCTGCAAGATCAC
Source organism: Phycisphaerae bacterium (assembly GCA_030429485.1). Lineage (GTDB taxonomy): Bacteria > Planctomycetota > Phycisphaerae > Phycisphaerales > UBA1924 > JAUIFD01. The sequence continues at coordinate 11,208 of JAUIFD010000010.1, forward strand.
CGACGCCACTTCAACCAGGAAGAACCCCGACATCAGGAGCACCACGATCTCCTGACGCGTCACGATCGCGACATACGCGATCACCCCGCCGAGCGCGAGCGAGCCGGTGTCGCCCATGAAGACCTGCGCCGGCGCCGTGTTGAACCACAGAAACCCCAGACACGCCCCCGCCACCGCCCCCGCCATCACCGCCAGCTCACCCGCTCCACCCACGTACGGCACCAAGAGCGTCTGCGCCCACCCCTGGTTCCCCGCGATCAGCGACACCACCAAGAGCCCCAGCCCGACCGCCGCCGTGATGCCCGACGCGAGACCGTCCATGCCGTCGGTCAGATTCACAGCGTTGGACATCCCGGAGATCAAGAGCGTCGACACAACCACATAGACCGGCATCGACAGCACCCACACGCCCGGCGAGAGCTCCCGGCTGGGCGTCAGGTAGGTCTTCTGGAACGGCAAGTTGAGGACGTGCGCTGTATCCACCGGCGCGTCGGTCATCCCCGCTCGATACCCGAAGTACCCGATGATCAGCCCAAGCCCGAGCTGAAAGACGAGCTTCTCCCACGCGTGCAGCCCCTGCCGCGACCCCACCCCACGCTGGGCCGCCGTCAGCTTGAGCCAGTCGTCCGCCGCCCCCAGGCACGCAAGCCACGCCACAACGATCACCCCGAGCTGCACCCACCGCACCGAAAGGTCCGCGAGCAGCAGCGTCGAGGCGAGCAGCGCTCCCACGATCAGGATCCCACCCATCGTCGGCGTGTTGGCCTTCGACGCCGACACACGCGAGAGCGCCTCGGCGTCGGTCATCCCCGCATCGCCGATCTTCATCCGCGCAAGCCACGCGATCGTCCGCCTACCAAACGCCAGCACGATCGCAAACGAAAGCCCCGCCGCCGCGAGCGCGCGAAACTCGACCTGATCCAGGATCCTGAGCACGCCGTACGCGCCCAGGGAATCGAGCCAGCCACGCAGCCAATCAAAGAGCAAGTACAGCACGACTACTTCGATCGGCCCACGGCGCTCGCGGACACCAACTCTGCCCACGCCTCGCCCACGCGCTCGAGCCCCATCGCCCGCGAGCCCTTGAGCAGCACCGTGTCGCCCGCCTCAAACCGCGCCGCGATCGCGCGAGCCCGCTCATCATCGATCGCGTCGAACGCCTCGCACGCGACCCCCGCCCGCGCCGCCGCCGCGCCCATCTCGGGGCCGACCACGACGATCAACCTCGCCCCGAGCCGCCCGGCTCGGCACACGATCTCGTCGTGAGCGGCGGGCCCCTCGCGCCCGAGTTCGCGCATGTCACCGAGCACCGCGACGCGGGCGCCATCCGCCAACGCCGCGAGCGTGTCGATCGCCGCGGCCATCGACTCCGGATTGGCGTTGTACGCGTCGTTGATCACCCGCACGCCGCCGAGCGACTGGACCTGCATCCGCATCGGGGGCGGCGCCGTGCCCGCGAGCGCCTCGGCGATCCGCTCGCGCGAGAGGCCCAGCGACCTCGCGACCGCCACCACCCCCGCCGCGTTCACGGCATTGTGCTCGCCCGGCATCGGAACTCGGTATTCGTGCCCGCGGATCACGCACCCGACGCTGCCGCCCTCGTGCCGAATCTCCTCAGCCCGGAAATCACGCCCGCGCATGCGCCCGAAGCTGACCGTGCGCACCCCCGGCGCCGTCGGCGCGAGCAGGGGCGGAGCGTCCTCGTTGACCACCACGAGCCCGCCCGCGCGCACGTGGGCCGCGAGATCGCCCTTCTCGCGCTGAAGTTCCTCCTGCGACGAAAACCCACCGAGGTGCGCGCGCCCGACCATCGTGAACACCGCCACATCCGGGCGCACGATCTTGGCGAGCGCCTCGATCTCGCCGCGCTCGTTGGTGCCGACCTCGCACACGACGAAGGCGTCGTCCGTGCGCGCGCCGAGCAGCGTGATCGGCACCCCGAGGTCGTTGTTGAAGCTCTTGCGCGACGCCGTACCCCGTCCGAACGGCGAGAGCGCCGCCTCGAGCATGCGCACGGTCGTGGTCTTGCCGCACGAGCCCGTGACCGCGATCACCCCTCCGCCGATCCGGTCGCGGAAGCGCGATGCGAGGCGCGCGAGGGCCGCGCGCGCATCGTCCACCTCCAACACCCCGCCCGGATCGTCCTTCGGCAGACCCGGGCTTACAAGCGACCGGCGCGTGATGATCGCGAGCGCCGCGCCGCGCGCGAGCGCATCGCCCACAAACCGGTGCCCATCCGTACGCTCGCCCGCGATCGCGACAAACAGATCGCCCGCCTCCACCTCGCGCGAGTCGATGACCGCTCGCCCGATCGCACCATCGATCGACCGCGCCGCACGCACCAGGCGCCCGCCCGTGATCCGCACCACGTCCCAGATCGTCAGCGGGCGGTGCGTCAACGCCGCTCCCCCTCATGCCTCGCGTGCGCCTCACCCCGCGCATGCAGCGCACGCCGTGCGTGCTCCGCGTCGTCAAACGCTCGGCGGACCACGCCGCCCGAGCCGTCGGGCAGGATCTGCTCGCGCTCGTGCCCCTTGCCCGCGATCACAACCACATCGCCGGCCTCGCTCGTGCCGATCACGTCCTCGATAGCGCGCGCACGATCCTCGATCGCCTCGATCCGCTGGCGCGCCTCGCTCGGCACACCCTCCAGGATCGCCTCCATGATCGCCGAGGGAGTCTCCCGACGCGGATTATCCGAAGTCACACACACGCGATCCGCAAGCTCCGCAGCGACCGCCCCCATCCGCGGGCGCTTGCTCTCATCACGCTCGCCCCCGCACCCGAAGACGACACTCACACGCCCCCCGCCAGCCAGCTCCCGAGCCGCGATCAGCGCGTGGCGCAACGCATCATCGGTGTGCGCAAAGTCCACGAACACGCGCACCGCGTCGCCCTCCGCATGCACCGCCTGCATGCGCCCCGTCGGCCCGCGTAGGTCACTCGCGGCCCGCGCAAGCTCCTCCGGCCCCGCGCCCGTCACGCGCCACGCCGCGACGAGCGCCTGGAGCAGATTCATCGCGTTGTGCGCGCCCGGCATCGCGAGCGACGTCTCGAGCCCACCCCAAGGCCCGCGCGCACGCAGCGTGCGCCCGTCCGGCGATCGCATGCCCGCGGTCAACGCGTCCGCATCGACGAGCGAACACCGCATGATCGGCGCGACGCACGCCCGCACCATGTGCGCACACGCTGCATCGTCCGCGTTCACCACCGCGACCGCTCCGTCGTCCAGCGATGCGAATAGCTGCGCCTTCGCGTCGGCGTACGCATCGAGCGTTCGGTGATAATCGAGGTGGTCGCCCGTGAGATTCGTGAAGACCCCCACGTCAAACCGCACCCCCGCGACGCGGCGCTGATCCAGCGCGTGGCTCGAAACCTCCATCGCGACCGCACGGCACCCGTTGTCCCGCATCTGCGCGAGCAGGCGCGAGACCTCGACCGCGGGCGGCGTGGTCATCGCGGCGGGGCGCACCCCGCCGCCGTCGTCGATCTCCACCGTGCCGATGAGACCGCACCTGACGCCTAGGCGATCGAGGATCGCCCGCGTGAGGTGCACAACCGTGCTCTTGCCGTTGGTGCCCGTGACGCCCACCACGCGCATCGCGCGCGACGGCTCACCAAAGAACCGCTCCGCGAGGCGCGCCCCCGCGCCGGGCACATCATCCGCCAGCAGCACCGCGAGCTTCGCATCGACCGAATCGTGCGCCCGATCCGTGAGCACCGCCACCGCCCCCGCCCGCGACGCGTCGGCGATGAACGCCCGCCCATCGGCGCGCAGCCCCGGGCGGGCGATAAAGAGACAACCCGGGCGCACCTCGCGCGAGTCTTCGGTGATGCCGAGGACCTCGATCGCGCGCCCCTCGGGCGTCGCGGGTCCGACCTCCGTGCCCTGGATGAGTTCGCCGAGCGTCATTGCTTCGGGGCTCAGCCTACGCGACGCCGCTCACGGAAGCAGGAGCATCGCGTCGCCAAACGAGTAGAACCGGTATTGCTCCCCGATCGCCTCCCGATACAGCTCAAGCAGGCGCTCGACACCACGCCCCTGGATTCCCGCCAGACCGTCGGCCTCCAGCAGCGCCGCGACCATCGCGAGCAAGGTGGACCGAGGCAGGTGGAAGTTCGTCATCAGCCCGTCCACCCACCGCCACCGGTACCCGGGCGTGATGAGCAGCCTCGTCTCCAGGGCCGGGGGAAAAGACGCAGCAGACGCGCCGGACGCCACGCTCCCGCCCGCCTCGATCGCCTCGGCGTACGACTCGAGCGTCCGGGCGGAGGTCGTCCCCACCGCGATCACCCGCCGCCCCTCCGCTTTCGCCCGCTGCACCCGCTTGATCGCGCCCGCGTCCATCGAGCACCACTCCGCGTGCATCGGGTGAGCCTCGACCGTCTCGCTCTCGATCGGCTTGAACGTCCCCATGCCGACGTGCAGCGTCACCTCCACGCGCTCAACGCCGACTCGATCGAGCGACGCGAGCAACTCGGGCGTGAAGTGCAGCCCGGCGGTCGGCGCGGCGACCGAGCCCGGGTCGCGCGCGAAAACCGTCTGGTAGTCCGCGCGGTCCGACTCGTCGTCCGCGTCCGCCCGCCCCGCGCCCTCGCCACGCTCGCGGGCAGCGAGGATGTAGGGCGGCAAGGGGGTCAGCCCCACGCGCTCCAGCACGTCGCCGCCCGATGACACCACACGCACCACCCACACCACCCCGCCGTCGGGGTCATCGTGGCGAGCCACGAGCTCGATCGCTTCGCCACTCGGGCGCCCCTCGCGGTCGTCGAGCTCCACCCGCGCGCCCTCGCGGAACCGTCGCGCCTTGAGCATGCACCGCCACGTGCCCGGCTCCGGGCCGGGGCCGAGGTAGAGCCCGGTGACACGCCCGCCCGTGTCCACCCGGCTTCCCGCGAAGCGCGCGGGCAGGACGCGCGTGTTGTTGAGCACCAGCACATCACCCGCGCGGAGAAACGCAGCGAGATCGCGCACCTGCCCGTGAGAAACCACCGCCCCCCCGCGCCCCGCGACCAGCAGACGAGCAGCATCGCGGGGCGTCGCGGGGTGGGTCGCGATCAGCTCCGGCGAGAGTTCGTAATCAAGGGCGTCGGTACGGAGCACGCCCGCATGGTTGGGGGCGTGAGAGCCACACGCACCGTCGCCCCCAGGCCACACCCCACACAGGCAGCCCGGCCGCGCAGACGCACGCCCGCTGCGAGCCCGAGAGGGGCGATGCTCTCGGACCTCCGCACGAGGCACGCGATTCGACGGCGTGGGGCGTGCGGATCGACCCCGATCCATGCTGGCGTCCGGCGCTCGCGCCCCACGTGCGTGAGGTCGAGGCGTGTGCGCCCTCGCCCGTGGCCCGTGCTGCGGAGCCCGATTCGACCCTCCCGTTCGATCTCTATCTCGCACGCACCAACGCTGACGCGAGGCGGGCGGATCGTCCCGAAGCAGGGGCCGGCGCGGACGCCCCAGGACTTCCGGATCGGCCCACCGACCCCAGCCCCGCCCGTGCAGCCGACCAGACCGGGCGCTCAGCGCACGCACCCACGACCCACGCCCAAGAGCCCGCGACGCCCATGCCGCCGCGCCTTGCGCAGGCATCGCCCGCGACCGAGCGCGTGATCCGTGATGTGCATCGGGCGTATCACACGTCCCGCCCTCGGACCGGACGGTTCATCGATCAGATCGTGTAGGCGGGTTCGGCGCGGGCGCTTCGAACGCGCCGAGATCGAGCGTGCCGACGACGGAGCGCGCCCGGTGCTGAAGGGGATGCACGTACTCCCACTCCACCTGCTCGCCGCTCGGCGCCGGATCGATGCAGGGCGAACCCGGATTCGGGACGAACGTCTTCGGATCGAGTCCCGCCTCGTCCCACTTTGCGACGAGCAGGTTGGTGCGCGCATCCCACTCGAGATCCGCGAGGCGGTCGGACCCGATGCAGACGTTGCCGCGCGCCGCGAGCGTCGCGCCATCCTGGCCCATGCGGATCGCGGTGGTCGATCGCCGTGCGCTCGCGAGCGTGTTGTGCTCGAAGGTGAGTGTGTGTGCGAGCGCCGCGCCCTCGAGCCCCTCGCGCCCGAACGAGACGAGCGCACCGTTCTCCGCGTCCGGCCCCTGGAGGAGCAGGCACCCGCTCACGCGCGCCTCGCCGCCGTTGGGCAGGTCGATGAGGTAGCTGGACGTGCCGCCCGGCCCGTCGTCGAAGCGCGAGGCGAGGATCGTGTTGCGAGCGGCTCGGCTCTTGAGCGTGTGCCCGGCGCGCACGCCGTGCGCCCAGCACCCGATGACCTCGAGCGAGCGCACGCGCCCGACGTAGATGTTGTGGCTGTACCCGTCGCCAAACCCGTTGCCGACGAACTCGCACGCGGTGATGCGTACGTCGCTCTCGGGGTCGGCGCTGGTCAGGAATCCCGTCTGGTTGTCGCGAAAGACGCACGACTTGAGCTCGAGCCCCGGGCCTTCGAGACGGATGCCCGAGCCGTTGCGGTCTTCGACCTCGCACCCCACAAACTCGACGCCCTCGACGCGCGCGCGCGCACCTTTGATGACCCAGATCGCTTTGCGCTCCGCGGCCTTGCCGTCCGCGAAGAGGCGCGCCCGCTCCGGGCCGGCCGACCGGATGTCCAGATCGTCGGCGCGCCAGATGGCGACGTCGGCGTGGTAATCGCCCGGGTCGATGAGCACGTGCGTGCCGTCGGTCGCGATCGCGGCAGCAGCGGAGGGGGTCTTCAGCTCGCGCTGCGGCCCGACGTGCAGCGTCGTCTGGGCGAGCGCGAGCGACACGAGCGCAGCTTCGAGCATCGCGCGAGCATACGAGATCAGAACTTCGACGCGGTGAACGAAGCCGCAACCTTGTCGCGATCCCACTCGGGCGACGCGCCGGCCTTCGTCTCGTACCACGCCCAGAGCTCGAACCAATAGCTCCGGAACTTGTGCGCACCGAACGGCTCGTAATGCTCGCGGAGCTTCTTGAGCACGTGCGCGTCCGTGCCCTCATACCCCAGCACCGTGCGCCCGTGGCGGAGCGATTCGGTATCGAGCGCGAGGTAGGAGTAGCGCCCGAGCAACTGCATGATGTTGCCCGCGGCATAGGGCCCGATGCCGGGGAGGGTCTTGAGAAACGCGAACGCGTCGTCGTCGGAGGTCGCGGGGTCGGTGAGCCAGGCCTCGTCGATCTCGCCACGGGTGAACATGCGGGCGAGGTCGATGATCCGCTGATCGCGATACCCGACCCGGCACCGACCGCGGAGCGTGCCCGCCCGCGTGCGGGCGAGGCGCTCGGGCGTGGGGAAGGTGTGCATACCCGACGGCGCGCGCCTGCCACAGACCGCGCAGAGGCGCTCGTTCATCTTGACGGTCGAGGGCCAGGCGACGTTGCACGAGGTCACGGTCTTGATGACGTCCTCGAAGAGCGTGGGCGAACGAAAGAGCCGCCCGCGACCGGACTTCCTCCATCGACGATCGACCCAATGAAAACCCTTGATATGCATCGCGTCTTCGTCGAGGCGGAGCATGCGGGCGATCAACGCCCGGGCTTCCCCTTGCTCTATCCGGGAGAGCGAGCGGTCGAATCGGACGCGGAGCGGGGAGCCAGGGCTTGCCCCAGGCTGGCTGATTCGGGCGGTGGCTGCCCCCTCGGCCAGGCTCAGGGCCCGGAGCAGGGCCTGCTCGGGCACGAGCCACCGGTTGGGCCAGAGGACGAAATACCCGTACGAGCAGGTGTCGCGGGGGAGGAGGTAGTCCTCGGGCGGGCGGATGGTGATGGAGGTTCCCACGCGGCTAGCTCGCAAAGCTCATGCCCGCGCCGGCGAACGCGATCCCGATCGCGAGCAGGAAGACCACAATCCCACCCACGAGGACCAGCGCGAGTAGGGCGGAGAGGAGCGTGGTCGAGGTGCGCGTGACGGAGCCTCTGGCCGCGAGAACGCCCCAGATGGTCAGACCAGAAAGCAGCAGGACCGCCACCGGGGCGGCAAAGACCCAACCCGGCGGGGTCTGCCCCGGTTTGCCCCGGATCCACCGGGCACCATCGAGGACCGCAACGGTGACCCCTGGAAGGTCAAAACCATAATCCAAGAACACCGTCTCCAGGCGAGGCACGATCATCCACGCCGCGACGCCGGAGAGCGCGACGATCAACACCCCCAGCACCAGTGGCGTGCCCGCTCCGGAGCGATCGGGCTTGGCCGGCGGCCCTCCCTGCGGCTCCTGACATCCGCCCGGCGACTTGTAGAACACGCGTCCCACGCCGGAGCCTATCCGAAGGCGTGCCGAATCGAGCGTCGTGGCCCGAGCGCGAGCGGCGGCGCACGCCTAAACTGGTCGAGTTTGCGCGCCTCGGCGGTGGAGCGTGCAAGCTCGGACAAAGAGGCGGAGCGACGATGCCGAAGCGCGAGGACATTCGCACGATCCTGGTGATCGGGTCGGGGCCGATCGTCATCGGTCAGGGGTGCGAGTTTGACTACTCCGGGGCGCAGGCCTGCAAGGCGCTGCGCGACGAGGGGTACCGGATCGTCCTAGTCAACTCGAACCCGGCGACGATCATGACCGATCCGGCGTTCTCCGATCGCACCTACATCGAGCCGATCACCCCGGAATCCGTGCGGAAGATCCTTGAGCGCGAGCGGGCGAGCGGCACGCCTGTGGACGCGGTGCTCCCCACCCTCGGCGGGCAGACTGCGCTCAACTGCGCGTGCAAGCTGCACGACTTGGGCGTGCTCGCAGAGTTTGGAGCCGAGCTGATCGGTGCGAGTCGGGAGGTGATCCACCGGGCGGAGGACCGCGAGGCGTTCAAGCATGTGTGCGATTCGATCGGGCTTGCGACGCCCGAATCGACGACCGTCTCGACGCTCGACCAGGGTCTCGCCGCGGTGGAGAAGCTCGGGCTGCCCGCGATCATTCGCCCGGCGTTCACGCTCGGCGGGTGGGGCGGGGGCATCGCGTACAACCGCGACGAGTTCGAGGTGCTGGTGAAGCGCGGGCTCGGCGCGAGCATGATCGGGCAGGTGCAGATCGACCGCTCGCTGATCGGGTGGAAGGAGTACGAGCTCGAGGTCGTGCGCGACCGGAAGGACAACTGCGTCGTCGTCTGCTCGATCGAGAACATCGACGCGATGGGCGTGCACACGGGCGATTCGATCACCGTCGCCCCCGCCCTCACGCTGACGGACAAGGAATACCAGGCGCTGCGCGACGGCGCCCTCGCGGTGATGCGCGCGGTGGGCGTCGAAACGGGCGGGTCGAACGTGCAGTTTGCGGTGAACCCGAACCCACAGCCGGGCCCCGACGGGAAGCCGGGCTTCGAGTTTGTGGTCGTCGAGATGAACCCGCGGGTGTCGCGTTCGTCGGCCCTGGCGAGCAAGGCGACGGGCTTCCCGATCGCGAAGATCGCCGCCAAGCTCGCGGTGGGGTATTCGCTCGATGAGCTGCGCAACGACATCACGGGCACGACGAGCGCGTGTTTCGAGCCCGCGATTGACTATGTGGTGACGAAGATCCCGCGCTGGACATTCGAGAAGTTCCCGGAAGCCGACGAGACGCTCACGACGCAGATGAAGAGCGTGGGCGAGGTGATGGCGATCGGGCGCACGTTCAAGGAGAGCTGGCAGAAGGCGATCCGATCGCTCGACGTCAAGCGGTTCGGGTTCGGGCTTGATCGCAACGACAAGTGGCTCGCCGCGATGCGCGCAGTCGAGACGCAGCAACTCGTTCTCGACATCTCGCCCGGCGCGCTTCCGGGCACAGGGATGGTCTCGGATACCGGGCTCCGCACCGCAGACGGACAGGCGATCGAGTGGCCCATCCCAGTGGACAAGCTCACGCGCAAACTGACCGTGCCGAGCCAGGGGCGGTTCTACTACGTGCGCTATGCGCTCAAGATGGGGTGGAGCGTTGATCGCATCTCCGGGCTGACGGGCGTGGATCCGTTCTTCCTCGATCAGATGGCGCAGCTCGTGGAGTTTGAGGATGAGCTGTGCAGATACGCCTCGCTGGAAGACGTGCCCGCGGACGTGCTCTTCGAAGCCAAGAGCCTCGGATACTCCGATGCGCAGCTCGCGAATCTCTACTTCGGCACGATCTCCAGCGAGGCGATCCTGCGCGTGCGGCGCCATCGCGAGTCGCTCGGCGTGCGCGCGGTCTTCCGGTGTGTGGATACGTGCGCTGCGGAGTTTGAGGCTGTCACGCCGTATTACTACTCGACGTATGAGCGGGGGTTTGAGGGGGCAGGCACGGAGGCACGGAGGCACGCAGGCACGCAGGGGGATGAGACGGAGCGGGTGAGGTACAACGGGGATGAAGTAGCGGTGTCGGACCGTCAGAAGGTAATCATCCTCGGCGGCGGCCCCAACCGCATCGGGCAGGGCATCGAGTTTGACTACTGCTGCGTGCACGCAGCCTTCGCAGCGCGAGAGCTCGGGTTTGAGAGCGTGATGATCAACTCCAACCCGGAGACGGTCAGCACGGATTACGACACGAGCGATCTTCTGTTCTTTGAGCCGTTGACGCTTGAAGATGTGCTGAATGTTGTGGAACGGCTGGACGGCGGACGCTCGCTTGTCCTCGGCACGATCGTGCAGTTTGGCGGGCAGACGCCGCTGAACCTGGCGCATGGCCTTGCGCTCGCGGGGGTGCCGATCCTGGGCACGCCGCTCGATTCGATCGACCTCGCGGAAGATCGCGATCGCTTCGACAAGCTGCTCGATCGCCTCGATCTTCAGCGGCCCGCCTCCGGCATTGCTCGCACGCTCGAGCAGGCGGTAGATGTCGCGGGTCGCGTCGGGTATCCGGTGCTCGTGCGCCCGAGCTATGTGCTCGGCGGGCGCGGCATGGAAATCTGCCCCGACGAGCACGCGCTGCGCCACTACGTCGCCAACGCGCTCGACGTCTCCGGGCTGGATGAATCACCGATCCTGATCGACCGCTTCCTCGACGGCGCGACCGAGATCGACGTGGACATCGTGGGCGACTTCACGGACGGTGTGGGCGAAAGCCAGGCGCTGGTCTGTGGCGTAATGGAGCACATCGAGCACGCGGGGGTGCATTCAGGCGATAGCTCGTGCTCCGTGCCGCCTTGGGGGCTTTCGCCCCGGACCGTGACGCGCGTCAAAGAAATCGCGCGGCGGATGGCGTCGGAGCTCAAGGTCTGCGGGCTGATGAACGTGCAGCTCGCGGTGAAGGACGACGAGGTCTACATCATCGAGGTCAATCCGCGGGCGTCCCGGACGGTGCCGTTCGTGGGCAAAGCCAAGGGCGTGCCGTGGGCGTCGGTTGCGGCTCGGGCGATGATGGGCGTCTCGCTCGCCGAGCAGGGCGCTGAGGAAGTGCCGGACACGGGGACGTTCGCGGTGAAGGCGCCGGTCTTCCCGTTCCAGAAGTTCCCGGGTGTGGATTTCGTGCTCGGGCCGGAGATGCGCTCGACGGGCGAGGTGATGGGGCTCGACTACTCGATGCCCATGGCGTACCTCAAGGCGATGCTCGGGGCTGGCGTGGAGCCGCCTCGCGAGGGCGGGGTCTTCATCTCGGTGCGAGAGACCGACAAGGCCCAGATCGTGGACGTCGCCCGCTCGCTCCTGGCGATGGGGTACCGGGTCTACACGACGGGTGGCACGGGCGAGGTGCTCACCCGCCACGGCATGAAGCCGGAGATCCTCCAGAAGATCGCCGCGGGCGCCCGTCCGAACGTGCTCGACCTGATGTCCAACGGCGAGATCGGGCTCGTGATCAACACCCCCACCCGCACGGGGTGGCAGACCGACGAGGGACGAATCCGGGCGACCGCGGTCCGGCTCTCGGTCCCCATGGTCACCACGGTGGCCGCAGCGAAGGCCATGACCCGGGCGATGGAGGCCCTGCGGGCTGGCGACTGGAATGTGGCGGCCTTGCAGGACTACTCGGCCCTATCCCCGGTTGCGGGCAAGGCCTGATGCGGATCGCCGTCTTCGAATCGACCCCGAACCCCAACGCCCTGAAATGCGTGCTCGCAGAGCCTCAGATCGACGGGGTGCGGTCCTACCGCGCGAGGGAAGAGGCCGAGGGCGACCCACTTGGCGAGGCTTTGTTCGGGATCGACGGGGTGGTCGGGGTGCTGATCCACACCGAGTTTGTGACCCTGTCGAAGTCAGCGACCGCCAAGTGGGGTCCGATACGTCGAGCAGCCGCCCGCACGATCGAGAGTTCTCGGACCTAATTCGCTGACTCTGGTCCGATTCGGGCGCGAGACTACCCAGATTACCTCATCCGCAGGATGTGCGCGACCCGCAGCACCGGGGAATCGCACGGTAGATGAGAATTCCTACTGCATTTGCTGGCAGGTTGCTGGGGATGGGGCACCTTCTCCCTTGGAGGGTGGTCTCGCGCTGAGTGGCGTGGGGCCAGTTCCGTTGCGTTTGTTGCGACTTAGTTGAGGGAGATCGACCAATGACGAAGATTCTGACAGCTCTTGCCCTTGCGGGTGTTGCCGCCGGAGCGAGCGCGGACACGTTCTTCAGCTTTGCGTCGGACGACTCCGATCAGTCCTGGACATTCTCCGGGTCTGGTTCGTCGTTCACCGCGAGCATCGCCAATAGCGACCCCCTGTCGCTGCTCATCGAGGGCGGCAACTCGGGTCCGGCGTTCGCGCTGGATGTCGTGATGACCGGTGACATCACCGTTCGTTACGTCACCACCGTCGCGATGCCGTCTGGCGAGAGCCTGCACGTGTATTCCGGCTCCGGCTCGTTCGACTTCTCGGATACGGGCGGCAACCTGCTCATGACGCTGGACATCGCTGCGGGCTCGTTCACGAGCTTCGGCACGGCCAACGCCTGGGGCACCTCGGCCACCTTCCAGTCGAACGACATGTTCCAGGATCAGGTGACCTACACCGCGACCGCTGCCCTGATCGCGGCGATCCCGAACCCGTCGGCCGTTGGTCTTGCTGAGGGCCCGTCGCTCGCTGGCGACGACTTCGCCTTCACCATGACCTCGATCAACTCGGATGGGTCCATCCCCTACGGCGGCGTCGCCCCCGGTGTGGCCCTTGACGGTGGGTTCCTCCCGAACGCCACCTGGTACTCCGAGGGTTCGTACTCCGGCTCCGCCCGCGAGTTCGTCCCGACCCCCGGCGCCTCGGCCCTGCTCGGCCTCGGCGGCCTGGCGATGGCCCGTCGTCGCCGCTGATCTCAGCAAACATCACGATCCTTAACTGGGTCGATCGATAAACCTCGCAACGCGGCGCTCGGAGGCGCCGCGTTGTTCATTTTGGAACCTCCCAGTCGGCCGGCTCAGGCAGGCGGACAGAACACAGCCCGGTGGATCTGGTGCAGCGACTTGACACCGACTCGGACTTTGACGAATCCGAGCCCAACTATCCGACGGAGAGAGCAGGTGGCCCGCACAACGATCTGGACAATCTGAGGTCAAACAGGGCTTTGATCGGGCAACCACCGGCACCGCACCCGGTAGCATGCTCGGGAAAGGACGCGGAGATGGAACGTCAGCGAGAGCGTGAGCTGATCCGGAGGGCCGCCGCGGGCGACCGCGACGCCGCTGCCGAGACCATCCGGGCGTTCCAACCCTCGGTCTACGCGTACATCCTGCGTTTGTCTGGCCGCCCCGATGTGGCGGAGGACATTGTGCAGGAGGCATTCGTCCGGGTGCTCGCCAACCTCGACCGCTTCGACGAACGCTACCGCTTCTCCACTTGGCTGTTCACCATCGCCCGTCGGCTCTACGTCAACGCGATGCAGAAGCTCCGTCCCGCGTACGACTCCGATTTGGTCGGGGCATGGGGCGGATCGGACGCCGCGCCCGGCGAGCCCGTCGAGCGTGCCGAGGCGCGTGAGCAGGCTCGGGGCTCTCTGCAGCGGGCCCTGATGGTCCTGCCCCTTGCCCAGCGTGAGGTCGTCGTCCTGTTCCATCAGATGGACTGGCCGATCGCGCTGATCGCCAAGCACCTGGAGATGCCCGAGGGCACTGTCAAGAGCCACCTGCACCGCGGACGCCGTCGGCTTCGCGAGGCGCTGGTGGCTGAGGAATCGCGCACCAGCAGCGAGGCGTGGACTTGAGCGAGTCGAGGCAAGACCCCAACCTGGAGCGAGCGATCGACGCCCTGTTCGATCGCGAGTTGAGCGAAGCGAGCCAGCGAGAGTTGCTGGGGTCGCTTCGGCGCGATCCTGTCGCGTGCCAGGAGATCGCCGAGACCCGCCGCGCCATGGCCCTGCTCAACGACACCGGTGCGTGCCCGGATCTCACCGAGGCGATCCTCGCCAGCGTCAACAACCGTCGTAGGTTCGTCCCCGCGAGCGTCCGCCGTTTCGTGACGACGGGGCGCGCGGCGATCGCGGCGGGCATCCTTGCGGCGGTCTCGGGCTACGCCGCCTTCCAGCGCCACGGCCCCGAGACGAGCTTCACTCCCACTGCGGCACCCGTGAGCGATCTCGTCGAGAGCGCCCATGCCGACGCGGCTCAGGGGCTTCGGACCGTCGCGGGCATTCTCACCGCCTCGGCAGACTGCGAGCAGGCGCCTGCGGTGGCTTCGTACGTGCCCAGCGCCTCCGAACTGCGGGCGCTCGAAGCTCGGCTCGTCAGCTCCCAATGGACAGTCGCCCGTGCGGGCTCGCCCACGCGGGTCGAAGTACGGACGGTGGCGCTCCCCGCCGATCTGCCGGAGGCGTCTTGCCTAATGCTCGTGGGCGACGCGGCGTGGATGCCGGAGGTGGGCGTGCTTCCCCTCTGGTCCGATCCGGCGCTGGTCCGTCTGCGATTCCGGTCTCCCGCGCCCGCGGCCCCCGCTGAGTGCTCCATCCTCACGAGGGATCGGGCCGTTTCTGTGCCGTGATTGCCCCCTCGGGCGACTTTGGCGGTATACCCCTGAGATGATGCGGTGGTCGGCCCTGGTTGTGTGGTTGATGGGGTGGTTGGCCCACGCCCAGGGACAGACCTCCACGCTTGAGACCGCCCTGTCGATGCCTCCCGGACGCGAGCTCGTGGTGGTCGCGAGCGACGCAGCCCAGCTTCGGCAGAGCCCGGTCGGGCGCACGATGGTCGACCTGCTGTCGAGCGTCGGCGCGTTCGCGAGCACGGTCGACGCGTTCGACAAGCTGGCCGAGACGCTGGGTGCCGACGGGCCCACCGCCTTCGACCTGGTCTTCGGACAGCGGTTCGTCTTCATCGCGGACGGACTGACCGAGGCGCAAGAGCCCGTCTGGGTCATCGCCACTCGCGTCTCCGCGACAACCGCAAAGCGATTCCGAACAGCGCTCCAGGCGAGCCCGCGCGAGGTGCGGGGCGGACGCCCCTGGCTCACGCTGGAACGCGGGCGCTTTGAACTCGTCGTGATCGAGGATGCCGCACCGACCAGCGGCGCCACGGTCGTGCTCGGTCCGACCTCGGCTGAGGGCCTGTTCCGGGCGCTGGTCGCGCGCTTCTCCGGCGAGGCGCCCGAGCACGTGCTCGGCCTCACCGGCGCGGGCGACACGCTGCGTCTCGCGGGAGACGGCAGCGTCGTGGTCGTGTACTCGCCCGCCGGGCAGATCGCCGGGGAACCCGCGCGGAACGCTGCGTTCGCCGCCTCGCCCGTGGGCGCTCGCCTACGCGTCCGTGCGGCACTCGCGCCCGCGAGCGTTTGGGCGCCCGAGATCGACGCAGGCGCGATCCCCCTCCGCCCGGCTCCAGAGATCTCCCTCGGCGAGCGCACGCTCGCGTCGATGGTGCTCGCACCGAGCGCCGATCCGGCTCGGCGGGGGCTGCTCTCCTCGCTGCCCGGCGTGCCGATAGACGCCGCGATGCGTTTGGTCCTGGGCGTGGTGAGCGACCGCGTGGCGCTCACGCTCGAGGAGCTCCCCTGGCCGAACGAGCACGAGGTCGCGCTCGGCGTCGCGGCGGAGGTGCGTGACCCGCAGAAGGCGGCGCTCGCTGGGGATTCGATCCTCGCGGGCACGCTCGGGCTGCCCGACTTCCGCGGGATCGCGCCCGAGGCGGAGCGCCGCGGCGCCTGCAACGCGCGCCTCGCCGACGAGTTTGCCCCATGGCTCGCGTCCGATGTTGCGACCTGGCGGATGCTCCCGCCGAACTCGAAGCGAGGCTCGCTTGTCCATGGGCGCGCCGACCTCGTGGCCCAGGAAGTCGCGCCGGGTGAACAGTCGCTCTGGATCCTCCGAATGACGGGCGTGGCTGCGGACGCGCCGAGTCCGGAGCGGCTCCTCGCGCCACGCGCGGGCGAGGCGCGCCGACGCCTGACGACGGGCGCCGCCCGACCGGGCGCGTTCGCCCAGCTCCAAAGGGCGCACGGGCTTCAACCGCCTCCGCTGCTCGAGCGCTTCCAGCGGGTCGACTGGGATGTTTGGCTCGACGAGGGGCTGATCGTCTCCGAGGTACTGGTCGAGGCCGCGGGGACACCGACCCGCGCGCGGTAGACTCTCCCTGGCATGGGCTTACTGCTGGGTATCGACATCGGGACGAGCGCCACGAAGGGCGTGCTGTGCGACCAGCGCGGCGCGGTCGTCGCGGAGGCATCGTCATCGCACGAGCTCTCCCGCCCGCGGGCGGGTTGGTCGGAGCAGGAACCCACCCTTTGGTGGCGGGCCACCGTGGATGTGATCAGGGAGGTCATCCGCCTCTCCGGCGCTCCCGCAGCCGACGTCCAGGCGGTCGGGCTCTCCGGGCAGATGCACGGCTCGGTCTTCCTCTCGCGAGAGGCACTGGCGACCGCCGGGCAACGCGCGCCGGCCCTTCGCCCCGCCCTGCTCTGGAACGACCAGCGGACCGCTCCCCAGGTCGAGGCGATGCGGGAGCAGCTCGGCTCGGTGCGGCGGTGTGTCGAGCTCGTCGGCAACGCGCCCGTGACAGGATTCACCCTGCCGAAGATCCTCTGGCTGCGCGAGCATGAACCGGACGTGTTCATGCACCTTGCCGCGGTCTGCTTGCCCAAGGACTACGTGCGACTGCGTCTGACCGGTCGCCTCGCAACCGATGTGGGCGACGCGGCCGGCACGCTGCTCTTCGACGTCGCGAACAGGCGATGGTCGGAGGAGACCTTCGCGGCGTTTGAACTCGACCCGCTCCTGATGCCCGAGACGCTCGAATCGGGCACGGTCGCGGGTGAGATCACGCGCTTCGCCGCAGAAGAGACGGGGCTCGCGCGCGGCACGCCGGTGATTGTCGGATCGGGCGACAACCAGTGCGGCGCGGTCGGCGCAGGGGTCGTCGAGCCGGGGCAGGTGCTCGCGGCGCTCGGCACCAGCGGGGTGGTCTACGCACACTCCCCGACTTACCGGGCCGATCTCTCGCACGATCCCGACGCGCCGACGGGACGCATCCATGCGATGTGCGCCCCCGATGGCACACGAGACAATCCCGGGCATTGGGCGCTGACCGGGTGCATGCTCTCGGCCGCCGGCAGCTTGCAGTGGGCGCGCCACGCGCTCTTCGGGGGCGCGCCATACGAGCAGTTGCTCGTCGAGGCGTCCGAGACGCCGGTGGGCGCCGAGGGCCTGCTCTTCATGCCGCACCTTTCAGGCGAGCGGTGCCCGTATCCCGACCCGGCAGCACGCGGCGCATGGATCGGCCTTACCGCGCGCCATGAACGGGCGCACCTCGTGCGCGCGATCCTCGAGGGCGTGGCGATGACCATGCGCCAGATACTGGACTTGTTCTGCGCTGCGGGAGTCGAGCCGGAGGTCGTGCGCCTCGGCGGCGGCGGTGCACGGTCGGCGGTGTGGCGGCAGATACAAGCGGACGCGTACGCGCTCCCGTGTGCGCTGCCCGCGGTCGAACAGGGGCCGGCGCACGGCGCCGCCCTCCTCGCGGGTGTGGGCTCGGGGGTGTGGGCCTCCGTCGCGGAGGCATGCCGCGACGCGATCACCGTGGCGGAGACGCGAGACCCCGACCCGAACGACGCGCCGATCTATGCCGAACTGCTCGGGACCTTTGGCGAGTGCTACACGGCGCTCGCGCCGCGCTTCGCAGAACTCGGACGCATCGGTGGAGCATGACACAAGCCCCGAGCAGGCGCCCGGGGCGTGTGGTGCGCTGATGACAAGTGACTAGCGACGACGCCTCGCGAACCCCGCAAGCCCTAGTGCGCCGATCGCGAGAGAAGCGGGCGACGGCGTCACCCCAACTTCGACATTGTCGATGCCCCAGGATTCGTCGTCCATGCCCTGCAGCCCGAGGTCGGACCAGACGATGCGGAGGATGTCGGTGTCGGGCGAGACATCGAACTCAAGGCGGATGTTGCGGTAGATCGAGTCGGCCCAGGTCCCGCCGAGTCCGAGGTTGACGCCGCCTTCATCGGGAACACGAGCGTACGACTGCGGCTCGTTGTGATTCGAGAACGTCTCGGTGAAGATGTTGACGTTGTCCGCGGCGACGTTCATCGTGTCGGGACCAAACCGGCCGGTGGAGTCCCAAGAGTCGATCACGAACAGATCGAACTCGACGTAGAGGCGCCGGTTGTTTGGACCGCCGGTGTCCCCACCGTCCCCACCATCACCGCCGCCCGGCTGACCGCCGTCACCAGGGCCGACCGTGTCGTCTTCTGGCATCGGGAGGTAGAGCGAGACGCCGCCGTACGAGTAGCGGCCCATGAACCGGGTGTACGCGGAAGCTGATTCGATCGCCGTAGGCCCCCACTCGTTCTTGATACCCGGTGACTCGAAATCGTCCTGGAAGATCACGATGTCCGCGTGGGCCATCGGTGCGAGCACACCGGCGGCGAGGACGCTCATAAGCGTCTTGAGCATGGCTTGTCCCTCTCTTCTCGATGTCCGACTTCGGAGCTCGCGGGGATTGCGCCCCGCGGCCACTCGAACATGCATTACACAACGAGGGAATCAAGCCACGGAGAAGCCCGCTCGCTCCCAGCGCACGGATAGACGCCCCAAGCCGTACATAGCGACCTCAACTCGTGCGTTTGCGGACCACAGGCCCGAGCTACACGCCCATGGCGTCCGCGCACCGGTCACAGAGCGCGCCGCCGTCCGAGCGTTGGCGGACGGTGCCGTCGCGACGCCAAGAGCGATCGCAACGCGCAAACCCGTAGGGTTCCTCGCGGAGATCCTCGGCGAGCACTTCCTTCGCGCTTTGGTCGACCCGGAAGCGGCTCACGCCGTGCAGGTCGGCGAGGTCCGTGGGATCGAAGCGTGAGAGGTCGTCCGCGGGATCGGGCACGACGAGCCCGGCGTCGAGGGCGTTATCGAGCCCGCCCGCTGCACGCCTGCGCTCCAGGGCGACGAGGGCGGCCTCCCGGGCCTTGAAGACCGAGGGCCACGCCTGGTCGCGCTTGGTGTGGAAGGAGTGAATGAACTTCTCCGCATGCACGCTTGTGCGCGCATCGCCCGCGTCGATGCCGCGGAGCGCACGCCACGCTTCGTCGGCGGTATGGCACAGGATGGGCGCGATCAGGCGGCAAAGCCCGTCGGCGACGTCATAGAGGGCGGCCTGGGTCTGACGGCGGCGCGGCGAATCGGCGCGATCGCAATAGAGACGGTCCTTTACCGCAGCCAAATAGACCGCGCTGAGCGCATCGTTGCAAAAGTTGTAGAGATGATGGTGGGCTGCCTTGGTGTCGTACTGCTCGTACGCCTCGATGACGTCGGACGCGACCAGTTCGTACTCGCCGAGGATCCACGCGTCGAGCGACGCGGGGTGTGGGGCTTCGGGTCGATCGCGGTTGGGATCGAAATCGGAGAGGTTCGAGAGCATGAAGCGCACGGTGTTGCGCACCTTGCGGTAGCTCTCGCCCGCGAGCTTGAAGAACTCGTCGTCGACCTTCATCTCGCCCTCGTACGACAGCGAGGCGACCCACCACCGCACGACATCAGCGCCGTACTTCTTGAAGAGGTCTTCGACGGTGTCGCCCTTGCTCTTCGAGAGCTTCTTGCCGTCCTTGTCCACCATAAAGCCGTGCGTGAGGACGGACTTGTAGGGCGGCCGACCGGTCATGCCGAGCGCGCACAGGAGCGAACTCTGGAACCATCCGCGGTGCTGATCGGATCCTTCGAGGTAGACCTCCATGGGGAAGTCGGCGCCGTCGGAGCGTGCGCGCATCGCGCCGTTCCAGGAGGAGCCGCTCTCGAACCATACATCGAGGATGTCGTACCCCTTCGTGAGGGTCGTCGGATCGGGGGCCGGTCCGTCGTGCGGTGCGTAGCGCGCGAGCAGGTCGGCCGGCGACATCTGGAACCACGCGTCGGAGCCCTTCTCGCGGACGACCTCGCGGACCGCGCGCACGGACGCTGCGGTCATGAAGGTCTCGCCCTCGGGCGTCTCGAACGCGGGGATGGCGACGCCCCACGTGCGCTGGCGTGAGATGCACCAATCGGGGCGCGATTCGAGCATGCCGCGGAGGCGGTTGCGCCCCCAGGCGGGGATGAACTCGACGCGCTCCATCGCGTCGAGCGCGAGCCGACGGAGTGTCTTGCCCTCGTGGCGCGTGGGCTTGTCGACCGCGACGAACCACTGCTCGGTGCACCGGAAGATCACGGGCGTCTTGGAGCGCCAGTCGTGCGGGTAGGAGTGTGAGAATCGCTGCGCGTGGTAGAGGTGCCCGGACTCGGTCAGATGGCGCGTGATCTCTTCGTTGGCTTTCCAGATGTCCATGCCGCGGAGCCACGCGGGCACGGTCTGGTCGTACGTGCCGTCGCCCTGCACGGGGCAGTAGACGGGGATGCCCTCGCGGACGCCGGTGTTGTAGTCGTCCTGACCGTGCCCGGGCGCGGTGTGGACGAGCCCCGTGCCGTCTTCGGTAGTCACGTAGTCCGCCGCGACGATCGACCACGTCTTCGCGGTATCGAGCTCGCGCCCGAGCCCGCACGCGGGCACGTCGGTGACAAACGGATGGCGATAGCGCAGCCCGAGCAGCGCCTTACCCGGCGCCGTCGCCAGCACCTCGACGTCCTCGGCCTTACCGATCTTCGCGATCGCTTCGACGAGGTTGGTCGCGAGGACTGTGATGTTGCCATCGATGCGCGCGAGAGCGTACTCGGTGCGCTCGTGCACCGCGACAGCACAGTTGGCGGGGAGCGTCCAGGGCGTGGTCGTCCAGATCATGAAGCTCGGCGTGGCGTGCAGCTCGCGCTCGTCGCGGGCCACGTCATCGACCCCGAACGCGGCGTAGACCGCGCCCGCGTCGGCCGCCTCGAAATCGACATAGACCGAGAGGTCCTCGCGGTCCATGTACTCGAGCTCAGCGTCGGCGAGGGCGGTCTCGTTCGCGATCGACCAATGCACGGGCTTGAGCGCGCGATAGACCAGGTCCTGCTCGACAAGCTCCGCCAATATCTCGAGCACGCCCGCTTCGTACGAGGGCTGCGTCGTGAGATAGGGGTTGTCGTAATCCGCGATGGTGAGCAGCCGCTCCATCTGCCCGCGCTGGAGCTTGACCTGCTTCATCGCATAATCGAGGCACGCGCGCCGGATCGCCATGCGGCGAGCGTCGGGCTCGAGCGCGTTGAGCTTCTCGACCTTGCCCGACTCAATGAGGTCGGCCATTACCTTGTGCTCGATCGGAAGCCCGTGACAATCCCACCCGGGCACATACGGCACGTCGAAACCCATCATCGTGCGCGAGCGCACGACGATGTCCTTGAGCGTCTTGTTGAGCACGTGCCCGAGGTGGATTGAGCCGTTGGCGTAGGGCGGGCCGTCGTGGAAGACCCACCGCTTGCGGTCGGCGCCGAGCGACCGCAGACGCCCGTACAGATCGCCCTCGCCCCACCGCTTGATGGAGGCCGGCTCGTTCTGCACCAAGTTCGCCTTCATGGCGAAGTCGGTCTGGGGTAGATTGAGCGTCTTTTTGTAGTTTGGCGCAGCAGCAGCGTCGGACATGGCACACCTCGGGGCTTGGGGTGATGGTATGGAGGTAGGCGGGAGAGATGGCGCTCCAGCCGGAGGCTATGGGCGGGGCCAGAAGACCAGGTCCCCCTCCATCTCCGGTTTCTGCACGAGTTTGTCCTGAGTCGCCGCGATGTTGTCCCACCCCTTGCCGCCAGCGGGCGCAGCCCGCCCGTCGTCGTTATCTCGGTCGTATCCCACGCTCCAGAGGCGGAAGCCGCCATCCGCCTCGACGCGGAAGAAGAGCGGCTCGCCGGTGTAGGCGTCGACGGGGACGGCGTCGAGATAGTCGCCCACGAGCGCGTCGAGCGTTGGGGGCCACTCGCTGTGGTCTCGGCGGTACCTGTGGAGCGCGACTAGGCATTGCGTGGCGGCA
Organism: Phycisphaerae bacterium; assembly: GCA_030429485.1. Classification (GTDB taxonomy): domain Bacteria; phylum Planctomycetota; class Phycisphaerae; order Phycisphaerales; family UBA1924; genus JAUIFD01. Next base: position 33,386 of record JAUIFD010000010.1, read on the forward strand.
ATGTCGAGCTCCAGGACCTTGGCTGAGGTGATGGCCTTGTCAAAGGCCGGCTTCATCGCCCCGAGCAACACCTCCGCACCGTCGAGGATGCCGGGGCGCCCACCTTCCTCGGCGAGGATCAGGTAGTGCTCGCTGGTGTCAAACGCCCAGAGCGGTTCGCCGAGCAGGGCGGTCGCCTCGGCGTGGAGCTGCTCCGCCGCCTCGGTGAACTCGGAGCGCGATGGCGCGAGGACCGCCGGGATCACCCCCGCGATGCGCGGCATCGCGCCGGCTGTCATGCCGCCGGCGCCAACCGGATCATTGAAGAACGCGAGTGCCCCATCTGCGGTCATCACGCCGTCGCCTCGCCCGTTGTCGGTGTATGAACGCTCGATTCGGTCGAGCCACATGGCGAGTTCGCCATCGATCCCGAGGCTGAAGCCTCTGTACGCCTCAGCACCATTGACGATGTGCTGGAAGCGATCGAGATGCTCCTTGGGCATGGGCGGGCCGCGCACGTCGAGCAACTCGATCGCGAAGGTGTTGGCGTGCGCCTCCATGCCGATCGCGGTGAGTTGTCCGAGCAAGTCCGGATGTTGCGCTGAGAGTCGGGCGAGCCCATACATCGCTTCGAGGTTCTCAAGGGCCTGGTCATCATCGCCGGCCGTTGCTGACTCACGCACCGCGCCGGCGAGCAGACGCGAGCCATCGCGCATGTCGCCGAGTTGCACGAGCCCCGGCTGCGAAGCGATCACGCTCCCGAGCGGCTCTCCGAGGCGTGGCTTGGACGCTGCCTCGCGCCAGAGGGCCATCGTCTGCTGCCCCTCGTCACTCGCAAGCCACGCGACAAACTCACCGTGCCCGAGTTCGCCCGGCTCTTCGGTGCCGTAGACCTCGAACTCATCGCCGTCTTTGTCGACGCCGACGGGTCGGTTCGCGAGGGCCTGCTTGATAATCGGGGCCGCAGCGTCGTCGGGGTTGTTCGCCATGAGCCCGGCCTGCACCTCCGCGATGTAGTCGCGCGTCGGCGTCGCCTTGAGTGACATCCGCCACCACACCCACCCGCCGAGCATCGCGAGCAGGAGCAACAGAACGCCCAAGACAATCAGGGCCCATTTGAGACACCCGCCGCGTCTTGATGCGTACCGCATAGGGGCAAGGTAGCCGCGTTGCTTATGGATCGCGGCGCTCACACGAGCACAACCCGACGGGGTGGCGAGATCAGCCGCGAGCTTCGGGCGATGCGCCGCACTCCGGGCACGGCGCCCCAGCCTCAAGCCCGTCGCGCGAATAGCCGCACCCGGGGCACGCGCCCCCTCGGTGCTTCGCACGCGTGCAGGCGACCACGAGCGCAAGCGCCGCCGCGAGCAGTATCCAGTTGCCGATGGTGAGCGAGCGATAGCGGAATATCTGGTTGTGCTCGACGATGACCGACGTGCGGATGTTGTGCCACCAGAGGGAAGGCGTGCTGGGCTGAAGATCCAATCCCACGCCCCACCCGCGAGGCGCCGGCTCAGAATCAACGACGACCGACGCGTGCCCGTAGGCAACGCCGAGGCGCACGAGTTGTCGGCCGGCCGTGACTTCGACCGCGATCGAGAAGCACCCGAGGATCGCCCACAACACGACGAGCTGGATCGAGCGCACGAGGATTCGCCCGCGGCGGGTGTTGCGGAAAGGGATGGCGCGTTCGCGCTCGGGATTCACAGCGTCGGTCTCTCAAAGCGGCCCGTCACACCTGGCGATCCAGCAACCGGTACTGCACCGCCTCCGCCACGTGATCCACGCGCAGCGTCTCCGTGCCCTCCAGGTCCGCGATCGTGCGTGAGACGCGCCGGATCTTGTCGTACGCGCGCGCACTGAGCTTGAGCTCGGTGATCGCGTGCCCGAGCAGGCGGTTGGCGTCGTCGTCCATCGGCGCAAACTCGTCGAGCTGCCTGCCGCGGAGGCGGGCGTTGGGCGTGGCGCGCCCCTGGCGGGCTGCGGCGATATCGCGGGCCTTCGCCGCCTTCTCACGCATCTCGGCGGAGGACGTGCCGGGCGAGCCGTGGCGGGCCGAGAGCTGCGCCCAGGGCACCGCGGGCGCTTCCACGTGCAGATCGATGCGATCGAGCAGCGGGCCCGAGAGTCGCGAGAGGTAGCGCTCCATCGCGCGCCTGCCGACCTCGCCCGGCTCGACGCTGCCCTTGGGCGTCGGGTTCATCGCGGCGACGAGCATGAACGACGCGGGGAATCGGATCGAGCCGTGCGCACGCGCGATCGTCACGCAGTGATCCTCGAGCGGCTGACGGAGGGTCTCGAGCACGGGGCGCGGAAACTCGGGCAGCTCGTCGAGGAAGAGCACGCCGCGGTGCGCGAGGGAGATCTCGCCCGGGCGCGGCACGATGCCCCCGCCCACGACCGCGGGCGACGACGCGGTGTGGTGTGGTGAGCGCACGGGGCGCGCGGTGATGAGCCCCTGCCCCGGGCGCAGCGCGCCCGCAGCGGAGTAGATGCGCGTGATCTCGACCGCCTCCTCCGGCGTGAGCGGCGGGAGCACGCCGGGCAGGGCCTTGGCCATCATCGTCTTGCCCGTGCCCGCGGGCCCGAGCATGAGCAGGTTGTGCCCGCCCGCTGCCGCGATCACGATCGCGCGCTTCACGCTCTCCTGCCCGCGCACCTCGGCGAAATCGATCGGCGCCTCGCTCGCCTGGAGCATGGACTCGATGTCGGCCGGCGGGAAGGGTTGCGGCTCAAGCGAGCCGGTGTAGAGCCCGACGACCTCCGCGAGCGTGCGCACGCCGATGACCTCGACGCCGCGCACGACCGCAGCTTCCGGCGCGTTCTCCGCGGGAAGGATCACGGTGCGCCGACCGCACTCGGCTGCCATCGATGTGGCCGCGAGAGCGCCCTTGATCGGGCGCACGCGCCCGTCAAGCGCAAGCTCGCCCGCAAACACCGACGATTCGATACGCGGCGTCGGGCTCCCGCCCGGCGTGAGATCGGGCGCGCGCTCGAACACGCCCTGTACGTCGAGCAGCCCTACCGCGATCGGGAGGTCATAGAGCGGGCCCTCTTTGCGCAGGTCGGCCGGCGCGAGGTTCACGACGGTGCGACCGGCGGGGAAGGCGTACCCGGAGTTGGTCAGGGCCGAGCGCACGCGCTCAAGCGATTCCTTCACCGCCGCGTCGGGCAGGCCGACGACGGTCTGCTTGTCCATGTCCTTGAGATCGAAATCGATCTCGACCTCGCACGCGAGCGCGTCGATGCCTTGAAGAATGTACGAACGCACGCGCGAGAGCATCGACTACTCCGGTGGGCTGCAGACCTTGCACGGCTCGTACTTCGCCCTGGCGTCGGCGAGGGAGATCTGCTGCGAGTTCTCGGTGACGTACCGGCATGTCGCCCGGTGGTACTTCGAGCCCGAGCGCGAGATATAGAGAAGCTCGTTTGATGTGGTGGACGCGTCGGCTGGCTTCCCAGGATCCGTGAACCCGCCCGCGGGCGGCTCGGGCATGAACGCCTCGGGCTCGGCGCCCGGAGCAGCCCCCTGCGCAGGCGGCACGGGGTCGGGCTCGCGCACGAGGGCGCGCTCGCCCCATATGCCTCGCTCCAGCGCCTCGGCCCGCTGGGCGTAGCGCACGAACACGGGCTCCTCCTCGAAGGCGTGATGCTCGGGCACGCGCGCAAGCCCCGCGCGCACGAGTTCGAGGTTCACGAGCGTGCCCTCCGGCTCGCGGTAGAGCATCGCGAACCGCCGACCGTATCGGTCGGGCTCGCCATCGCCAGCCCACCGCACGCGCAGGACTTCGCCCTCGACCATCGACCGCAGCGCCCACGCCGCTTCGATCGCCCAGGGCTCGGGCGAGAGGGCCGACCCGAGGATGGGTGTCTCGACGCCGAGCAGTTGCACGCGCGTGGGGCGCACCTGCCCGTCGAGTGTGAGCTCGACCGTGTCGCCGTCGATCACGCGATCGACAAACAGCCCGAGGGAGTGCCGAGAGGCGGGGCGCACTCGGATAATCGACTGCGTCGGGCACCGCGCGCCCAACGAAACCCGCCGCCGCAGCGACCGCTGAGACGACGCACGCCACCACCACGATCGCCTTGCGCGATACCCGCGTGAGCATGGCAACCCTCCCTCGCCCGACGTGGGCGATTCCAACCACCGTCCACAATCCTATCAGATTCGGGCGGGCGTCGGGGGATTGCGGCCGGGCGCAACTTCGGCCCGATATGCTCGGGCAGCATGACGCGCGCAACGACCAAGGATTCGGTCGGCGGTGCCGGTGTGCCTGAAGCGACCCCGCTCGGGCAACTCGGGCTCCGCCTCGCATGGCTCGCAGCCTTCGCCCTCTGGGCGTTTCTGGCGGCGAGTCTTCTCACCTTTGACCGGGCCGACCCGCCCACGCACGCGGTCTGGCCCGCCAACGAGCAGGTGAGCAACTGGGTGGGGCCGGCGGGGGCCTGGGCGGCGTATCAGATGCTGCGCCTGCTGGGGGTGGCGATCGGCGTGCCGCTCGTGGTGGGGTTCGCCTGGCTCATGATGAAGCTGGTCGGCAAGGCCCGTCGGGGCTTCCCTGTTGCGGGCTTAGTCGGGACGGCGACGCTGACCGTGGTCGGGGCGTGCTTCGCGAGCCTGGTCTTTCGCGACTGGGGGCCGTTGCCCGGGCTCGCGGGGGGCTCAATCGGCGTGGTGAGCGCGGAGGCGCTCTCGGCCCGTTTCGGGATGGGTGGTTCGCTCCTTTGGCTCGGGTTCTTCGCGGCGGCCGGTCTTCTGCTCGGGTTTGACCGCATGGTGATCGCGGTGCCGAAGTGGGCGTGGGGCGCGGTGACCCGCGGGCGCGAGGCGCGGAAGGGCGCCACCGAGCGCGCGCTGGAGGACGGGCGGGAGCGAACGGGGATGTTGCGGACGCTGATCGCGCGCCTAACGCCGCGCCGTCCGGTGGCCGTGCGTTTGGATGATCTGGAGGACGAGCCGATCGTCGTGCGCCCCTCGCGCAAAAAGAAGGAGGGCAAGAAGGACAAGAAGAGCAAGGGCAAGAAGAAGAGCGAGCCGGAGCCCGAGGACGAATCGGAGTACGAGTACGAGGAAGACGACGGCGACGACTGGGAGTACGAGGACGAAGACGAGGAGTACGACGAGAACGACTACGAAGAGGATGAGGAAGACGAATACGAGGAAGAAGACGAAGCCGAAGACGAGCCGGCGGATGAGGATGAACTGCCCGGGGCGCCACAGGTGCTCGCGGAGGAGCAGCTGCGCGAGAAGATGTCGAAGCTCCCGGTGCGTTTTTCGGGCGCGAGCCGGCGCTTGGCGACGGAGGACGACCTGCGCGACCTCCAGGGCGTGATGGACATGGAGGGGTACAAGTTCCCGGGGCTCGACCTGCTCGAGGATCCGGAGGAGGACTTCTCGCAGAGCCTCGAAGCCCTGGTGCGCGAGCAGGCGCGCGCGCTCGAGCACGCGCTGCAGCAGTATCGGATCGATGGCGAAGTCGTGGGAATCGAATCCGGACCCGTGATCACGCAATACGACGTGCGCCTCGCGCCGGGCACCAAGGTCGCGCAGCTCACGGGCGTTTCGAGTGACATCGCGCGCGCGCTCAAGGCGATCAACATTCGCATCGTGCCGAACCAGGTGGGGCGTGACACGGTGGGCGTCGAGGTGCCCAACCCGAAGAAGGAGAAGGTGCGCCTCAAGGAACTGATGAGCAACACGGACCGCTTCAACAGCATGAAGCTCCCGACATTCCTGGGCAAGGACGCAGCCGGCGACCCGCTGATCGCGGACCTGGCCGAGATGCCGCACATGCTCATCGCGGGCACGACGGGCTCGGGCAAGAGCGTGTGCATGAACACGATCATTATGGGTTGGCTCTACACGAAGAAGCCCAACGAGCTGAAGATGGTGCTGGTCGATCCGAAGATGGTCGAGATGAGCCAGTTCAAGGACATCCCGCACCTGATGTGCCCGGTGATCACGGAGATGTCGAAGGCGGCGGCGATCCTGGAGTGGGCGTGCGGGAAGATGGACGAGCGGTACGAGTTGCTCGCCGAGGCGGGGTGCCGCGACATCGCGGCGTACAACGCGCTGGAGTTTGAGGAGATCTGCGAGCGGATCGGCGTGGAGAACGAGCAGGAGCGCGCGCGCATCCCGCGTCGCCTGCCGTACATGGTGTTCATCATCGACGAGCTCGCCGACCTGATGATGACGAACAAGGAGGTGGAGGGCTCGATCATCCGCATCGCGCAGAAGGCGCGCGCGGTGGGGATCCACCTGATCCTGGCGACGCAGCGCCCGCAGGCGAACGTGGTGACGGGGCTCATCAAGAGCAACATGCCGTGCCGCATCGCGTTCAAGGTGGCGAGCGCGATGGATTCGCGGATCGTGCTGGACCAGAAGGGCGGGGAGCTCCTGCTCGGGCAGGGCGACATGCTCTTCCTGAGCCCGCGTTCGCACAAGGTGAGCCGGGCGCAGGGCACGCTCGTGGACGACGCGGAGACGCGCCGGGTCGTGCGCTTCATGCGGGATGTCGCGAGGCCGACGTTCGAGCGCCAGCTCATGCAGCTGCGCTCGGGCGGTGCTGCGGGCTCGGATGAGGATCGCATCCTTGAGAGCAAGAACAACTCGTCCGCGTCGCTCAAGGCGGCGCAGGAAGACCCGATGTTCGACCGCGCGGTCGAGATCGTGCTGGAGACGCAGCGCGGGAGCGTGAGCCTGCTCCAGCGGCGTCTCGCGATCGGGTACACGCGGGCGAGCCGACTCATCGACCTCATGGGGATCGCGGGCATCATCGGCGAGCACAAGGGGAGCGTGGCGCGCGAGGTGATGATCAACACCGACGACTGGGCTCGAATGAAGATCCTGGCGGACGAGGAAGCCCGACAGAGTGGGCAGCAGCCCGTGTTCTCTGGCGCGACGCAGGAAGAGAGCTCACTCTTCGCTGAGAGCGAGGAGGCGACCACAGGTGTCGCGACCCTGAGCATGGCCGAGGTCGCTTCCGACGAAGAGGCGGGGGAGCCCACGGGTAGCGTGAATGAAGACGGCGACTGGGAGGACGAAGACGAGGAAGAAGAGGAAGAGGGAGAAGAAGACGACGAGGAGTGGGACGAGGAGGACGAAGGCGACGAGGAAGGCGAAGAGGAAGGCGATTGGGAGGAGGAGGAAGGAGACGAAGGCGAGGAAGAGGAAGATGGCGAGGACGAGGAGTGGGAGGACGACGAAGGCGGGTGGGATGAGGAAGAGGAGGACGGGGAGTGGGAGGAAGAAGACGAGGAAGGCGCCGAAGAAGGTGATGAGGAAGAGGAACACGACGAGGACGAGCAACGCTGAGACCCGCCTGCGGGCCGAGGACTTCGGCGGGCGAGGGCTCTGGGCGGTGGCGTAGAGTCGTGTGAGTCGGTCCGGGCGTGCAACCCCAGGGGGGGTTCGCCCAATCCAAGGGACCGGTGCGGCGCGAGGTGCGCCGCGAGCGAGCTTTCAATCGCCCCTCACGCC
>JAUIFD010000200.1 GCA_030429485.1 Phycisphaerae bacterium
AGTGCGACGATCTTGTTCGCCAAGTACCCGGCGTGCCCGGCCTCATCGGGGACGTCTGCCTCGAAGAACGCCTTGAGATCGGGGCGGTTGGGTCCGCTGACGCGGGCGGCGTAGGTGAGATACTGGAGGATCGCGCTGTACTCATACGCGAGATCGTCGTTGAGCAACTCGATCAGTTGTGCTTCGGTCATGGCAAAGCTCCTTCTGCAGGCGAGTCTGCACTCAAGCTCGTGTGGGCGCGCAGGTCACGTACAGCTCATCGTGCACGCGGGCGATGGCGCGGAACATCTGGCCCGCAGCATCGACCATCGCCGTCTGCTCGTCCTCGGTGAGCTCGCACGCGGCGAGGTTCTCTTTCCACGTCTTCCACTTGCCGCGCTGGGCCGGGCCGTAGGGGTCGAGGTAGCGGGTGCCTTTGTCAGTGGGCAGTTCGTAGGCCTCGCGCACGCGCATCGCGATGACGCGCCCGCCGTTGTTCGAGCCCTCGAGCACGTAGTGAAACCCGGTGAGTGAGGCGGGATCGCTCTTGGCAGCTTCGGTGATCTGGGTGATGAGGTCGCGCGTCGCGGGCAGGGGTGCGATCGAAGCGGGGTCGACGCCGAAGTAGGCGAGGTCTTCGAGCAGGTAAGGCACCTGGTACTGCTCCTCGGTGACGACCGCCTTCAGCGCGGGGGCCGATTCGACGTGCTGACGGATCAGACCTTCGAGGGCGGTGTGCACCGCGAGGAGCTGCCCGAGGAGGGCGACGTACCCCTCTCGCGGGAGCTGCCCGCCCATGAGCGCTTTGTTGAAGCCGCCCTCCTCCGCCGCGTCGTGGAGGCTCTGCGTGTCCTGCTTGAGGCGGTCGGTGATCGGACGTGGGTCGGTCATCTCGGGTCTCCTTGAACCACTGGGATTCGAGGAGGCGCCGGGCGAAAAGTCAACACGCCCCGGCGAGCGGGGCGTGCTGAACAAGGGGCCCTGCGGCGGCTTCTCCGTGGCCGGTCAATCACACTGGGCGTACGCCGCGAGGAACGCGAAGAAGTCGTTCGTGTTGATGTCGCCATCGCCGGTGAAGTCCGCGAGCGAATCGCCGGCCTGATAGAGCGCGAGGAACGCGAAGAAATCGTTCGTGTTCACGAGGTCGTCGCCGGTGACATCTGCGGCGCATCCGTCGCAGCCGAAGACCTCGATGGCGACGTCGTCAACGCCAGCTTCGACGATCGAGCCCTGGCCCTCGTCACGCGCGATGAAGCGTAAACGCACCTGGTCGGTCGGCGTGACGTAGTCGTTGACCACGAACGACCGGAAGACCCACGCGCCCGCGTTGTCCGCGACGTCCTCAAGCTCGACCCAACTCGCGCCGTCGTCGTTGGAGATCATGATCGGCATGGAGTCGGCGTTGGGGCTTGAGCCCTGATCGTTGGAGTACCAGCGCCAGTACGACACGACCGCGAGCGGATCGTCCGCGCCGCCGGTCGCGTCGAGGCGCGGGGAGGTGAGCGTCGTGGCTCCGCCATCGACATCGAAGCTCCCGATGCCGCTGCCGGCGTCACCATCGGTGACCCAACACACAGAACCGTCCGGCGTGTGATCGTCGCCCGGCTGCGCGTTGGTCGCTTGCGGGTCGGCGCGTTCCCAGATTCCTGTCGTCGCGTCGTCGCTCGCGGCGCCGACGATCCAACCGGTGTCCGTTTCGATATCGTCAAGGAACGACGCGACTTCCTGGTAGGCGTTGAGCGTGATTGGCTCGTCATCAGCGCCCGCTGGGTACGACACGATGTCGTTGTTCGTCGCCCGGGCCTGGACGTAGAACTGCACCAGCCCGCCGCAGGTCGCGCCGGGGAGCGCCGCTTCGTAGGTGTTGTCTCCGACGTTGACGAGCGGGGTGGCGCGGAACGCGGCGGTATCGCCGACGCGCCAGTAGAGGAAGGCCGCGTCGAGTTCGCCTGTCGTCTCGGTGATGCTGAACCGGATCGGCGTCTGCGTATTCGGCGCAAGCCACGCGGGGTTGCTCGCGTCGGGCGTGATGCGCAGCGGGATCGCGAGGTGGCGACCGACCACCTTGATCGCCTGCCAGTTCTCTTCCGCTGTGGGGAGGATCTGATCGGGCGGGAGCTGGAATCCTCCGCCGCCGTTGCTGTTCGGGCGCAGCTCGATCGTCCACCCGAGGATGTCCTGCGAGTAGGTCCAGTCCGACATCACGCCCGCTGCGGCGTACAGGTCGATGGATGGCTGGGGCGTGTAGTACTGCCCATGCACAGAGAGGATGGTGTCGGACATCTCGCCGGAGAGCGAGGTGAAGGTCTGGTAGTCGTCGGCGGGCAGCGGGGGGGCGCCTTCCCATCCCCACGGATAGAGGATGAGCTGCGAGAACGAGTGGAAGTCGATGTGCGCAGCGATGTTGGGGTTGGCGTTGATGAAGTCGCGCATCACCTGGGTTTCGGGCTCGGAGAAGGGCGCCGTACCGCGATAGGTTTCGTTGTCGGGGTTGCCGGAGGAGCCGGCGCCGCCCCAGGCGATATCCCAGTTGCGGTTGGTGTCCACGCCGTAGAGCGTGTTGTTGATACGTCGCTTGTTCTTGCGCCAGAGGCGCTGGTTTGACCAGGTGTAGGTGTACCCGTCCGGGTTGACGACGAAGACGAACAGGAACTCGATCCGGTCCATCATGAGTGTGACTTCGGGGTCTGTGCCGTAGTTGTTGAGCAGTTGCTCAGCGATGTAGGTGACGGTCATCGGGCTCACCCACTCGCGCGCGTGCTGGCACCCGTTCATGAGGAACGCCGGTCGCGGCGAGGGATCGCCGGGCCCGGTGATGCGGGCGGCCATGATGTCGCGTCCTTCGAGCGACTGACCGATGATCTCGGTGGAGACGAGCTGCGGGAAGTTCGCCGCCATATCCGCGACATACGCCTCGATCTGGTCGAGCTCCTTGTAGTTGCTGTACCAGTCGTCGTCTTCGAGCAAGGCGCGGCGTTTGATCTCGGCGCGCTCCTCGCGGATCTGTGGCCCGAGGTCATCGACGAGCGTGACCGGAGCGAGCCCCGCGTCGCGCATCACCGCGAGCTGCTCGGCGTTGGCGACAACGTCGAAGGGCCCGAGTCCGGCTCGCTCCGACCAGAGCTCCTCGCACGCGGTGAGCGCCACCTGCATTTCGCGGACCGTCGTCGGCGACACGCGGACGATCGAGTACCCATCGTAATCGCGGCCAGCCTGACCAAAGACCGAACTCACGACGACCGCCGCCACACCGGCGCACCACAGCCTGCGTCCCATCAGATAGCCCCTTCCGCGACTTCGATCCCGCGACGGATCGGCCGAACCATACCGACACTGCAGCCTTCCGGACGATCGCCCGGACCAAGCCGATTCGCCAATCGGATGCGAGGGGTTGCACCGGTCCTTACGAGGCCGCGGCGGACTAGGCGGCTTTGTAGATGCGGTGCAGCCGGATGCCGAGGCGTTCGTATTCGGGCGCGCGCCGGGCGATGTCGTCCTCGTTGAGGTGCGAGCTGATGAGTGCGTCGGTTGCCCCAAGGGCGTGGGCCCGCTCGATCGAGACGACCGGAAGCCCCATCACCCGTTCGCCGTGCCGTTCGGGGTCGTCGTCCACGAAGCAGACGATGCGCGCGGGTGAGGCGTGGATCGCCGGTTGCACCTCTCGCGTGTGGCGTCCTGTGCCGTGGATCGCGACGGTGCGCCCGGCGAGGCGCTCAAGCGCCGCCTGGGTGCGTGCGCACGCGTCGGGCGGCACGGTGCCCACGCCGGGGGCAGTGAAGGCGATGGGGCGAGAGGGATCCCAGACGGGCGCGGGTGAGTCGGCTGCCCGGACGATCACCTCGCTCCACCGGTCGGCGAACTCGTCGAGTCCGAAGCGATCGCGCACGGTCTGCCAAGCGTTTGCGCGCATCGAGTCGAGTCGCAAAGCGGATGCGACGACCGCGGCCGCAAGCGCGCGGCCTGTGTCCTCCGCGGATGCGTCGGCCGGTACGTCGACCAACATGCCGGATACGTCCTGCTCGATCACCTGCGCGGCGCCTTCGGTCCTTGTCACGATCGGAACGCAGCCTTGGGCCATCGCCTCGAGCATGGCGAGGCTCAGGCCCTCGTACCGCGACGGCAGGACGAACGCGTCGTGGGCCGCCAGCAGCGTCGCGAGACGACGCGGCGGGACCGGTGGCATGACGCGCATGGGGCGGTCTCGGGCGATCGAGCGCAGCTCCTCCGCCGCGGGACCGTCGCCAACGAGAGTGACCCGGTGGGGCGTGCTGCACGAGCGCAGCGCGTCCGACATCGCCGCGAGGGCGGTCACGCGCTTTGGCTCATGCACGAGGCGCCCGGTGTAGATGAGGCGTACCTCGCGCCCCCGAAGCGGCGGGTGCACGGGGCGGCGAACAGGCGTCTCGACGCCGTTTGCGACGGCGATCACATCGGATGCACGATCCGGCAGTGCCCGCGCCCAGCGGCGTGCGAGTGGCTCGCTCACCGCGACGAGCGCTGCGGAGCCCGGCGCGTAGTGCCGAGCGATTGCGTCGTTGTACGCGATGTCGGAGTGATTGGTGAGCACGATCCGCGCCTCGCCAGTGACGGCTGCCTCCACGAACGGGCCCACACAATCACCCAGGAGTTGAGGGAGGCAGACGACCGGTCCGCCCTCGGCCATCGCGAGGACGGCATCGCGATACGCACCTTCCCACGGCGTGAGATCGCCGTTTGCGGCGTCGAGGTTTGGGAGCCCTCTGGCGTCGAACACGCGCACGCCGTCGCTCCAGTCGAGCTTGAGAGCCTCGTGGCCCTTGGGCTCGGCATGGCGCAGTAGCCCCACGCGATGCCCTCGCGCGGTGAGACCCCGGGCAATCCTCCAGGCCCATGCGGTCACACCGGAGACGTTGAACCCCTGCGGCAGGGCGATCAGCACGGGCGGGGGCGCAGGCACCGCGTATGTATCGGAAGTGCGCACATTCGGCGAGAGTGATGGTCGCTATCGGGCCGATCCTGCCCGTCACCACAACGAGGTACCGGGCATGATCTTCGGCATAGGGCTCTCCAAGACCGGCACCAACTCGCTCAACGACGCCCTCACGACACTCGGGTACCCCTCCGTCCACTACCCCGACCCCGACCTCATGCTGGCGGGGCGGTTCGCGGAGGCGTTGGGAGACGCCGAGGGCGCGACCGACATCACCGTGGCCGCGTTCTTTCGCGAACTTGACGACGCCTACCCGGGATCGAAGTTCATCCTGACCGTCCGTGACCGACGCGATTGGCTTGCGAGCGTCGAGAGTCACATGGCCCGGCGCGAGCCGGAGTCACTTGAACCGGGGAACCCGAAGGGCGAGGTGCGCCGCCGGCTCTTCGGCCGGGCGGACTTCGACCCAATCTCCTACCTCGCTGCGTTTGAGCTCCATCGCGCCGAGGTGCTGACCCACTTCACGGACCGCGAGGACGACCTGCTTGTGGTGGATTTGTGCGGCGGCGACGGGTGGGAGACGCTGTGCCCGTTTCTCGGTTTGCGAGCGCCGCGGGCGCCCTTCCCGCACGCGAACCGCACGCCCGAGTATCGCCGAGTCCTCGCGGCTTGATCGCTACCCTCCGGCGTGCGCTTCACCTTCCTTGGCACGGGCACTTCGTCTGGCATCCCCTGCATCGCGTGCGACTGCGCCACATGCACATCCGATGATCCGCGTGATACACGACTGCGCGCGAGCGCCCTCGTGGAGTGGACCGATCGCGACGGGCACGAGCGGCGCGTGCTGATCGATGCGGGTCCCGACCTGCGTCAGCAGGCCTTGGGGCGCAAGCTCGCCACACTCGACGCGATTCTCTTCACGCATCATCACGTCGATCACATCTTCGGGCTCGATGAGGTGCGCCGCTTCAACGCGGTGATGGAGCGGCCCATCGACATCTACGCCGATCGGCGCACGCTCGACGCGCTGCGGCGGGTGTATCGCCACATCTTTGATTCGGCCAACAACTTCCAGCCCGCGTTCGTCGCCACGCTCATCGCGCACGAGCTCGAGGCGGGGCGCGCGATCGAGTTGTGGGGCATGCGCTTCGAGGCGATCCAGCTCTTGCACGGGAAGCTGCCGATCCTCGGGTATCGGATCGAGCCGGCGGAGGGCTCGCGCGTTGTGGGTTCGCGCGGGGCGGAACCAGGTGGAGCATCACCCTGGTGGCCGCTCGCGTACTGCACCGATACGTCGGCGAT
>JAUIFD010000201.1 GCA_030429485.1 Phycisphaerae bacterium
ACGAAGCTGGCGAAGATTGCCGACGGCACCGCGGTGCGGCATCGCATGGGCGACCTGGGTTATCGGGACGCGCAAGGCCGCGTGTGGTTCTGCGGGCGCAAAGCCCATCGCGTGCAGACCGAGCATGGCGTGTTCTACACCGTGCCTTGCGAGGCGGTGTTCAACACGCATCCCGATGTGCTGCGCACCGCGCTGGTGGGCATCGGCGTGCCGGGCAAGCAGTACCCCGTGCTGTGCGTGGAGATGGATCGCGACCGCCCGCGACGCAACCGCATCAAGGTAAAACGGGAACTGCTCGACATCGGCGATCGGCACGAACACACCAAGCTGATTCGCCATATTTTGTTTCGGGGTTCATTTCCGGTCGATATTCGTCACAATGCAAAGATCGGACGCGAAAAGCTGGCCGACTGGGCCACCCTCGCGATCAAGGAACAGCGCCGCGATGTGTGAAACGCCAATGACCCCAACGCGTTCCGCGGAAAAGCCTGGCCGCACGACCGCGCCGGCCAACGTCGCACGCAGCCGCGCCGCATGCAGCCGCGCTACGCACGTTTCATCCGCCTCTGTCCGCCAAAGGATCTCCAAGTGAAAGCACTGGTCACCGGTGGAGGCGGATTTCTGGGCGGCGCGATCGTCAGCCAGCTTGTCGCGCGCGGCGACACCGTGCAGTCGTTCTTCTTCTCACCGAAGGAGCCGGTGAAAGGGTGGATCATCGGCTTCGGCCCGGTCGCGCTGCTTCCCACCGGCACCGACCCCATCCTCGGGAGCGAGCAGGTCGGACTCGGCCCAACCGCCGTCGTCCTGCGCCAACAGCACGGATGGACCTACGGCGCGCTCGTCAATCACATCTGGGGCGTAACCGACTCCTCTGATCACGACGAAGTCAACGCCACGTTCCTTCAGCCGTTCCTCTCGTACACCTTCCCGACCGCCACCTCCCTCACACTCAACTCCGAGACCACCTACGACTGGAACAACGATGAGTGGAACATCCCGCTCAACCTCATGGTCGCGCAGCTCACGCACATCGGCTCGCAGCCCGTGCAGTTGCAGGTCGGCGGGCGCTGGTACGCCGACTCGCCCGACGGCGGCGCCGAGTGGGGCCTGCGATTCGCGCTGGTCTTTCTGTTCCCCAAGTAGCAACATCCACGGACCCGGTCACGGACGTGGCGGCGCTTCGAACGCCACGACGTACTGGAACCCCTGCACGGGGTACGCGATCCGTGCGCGGAACGCGCGGTAGTCGCCCGGCGGCTCGCTGAGGTCGTCGAAGACGCGGGCGACCATCTCGCGGTAGTGAGGGATGCCGGGGGCGTCAAAGTCCGGCGAATCGGGAGCGATCATCTCGATCGCCCCATCCGATTCGACCCGGTCGATGTCGCGTGCTGGGTCGTTGGGGTTGGCCGGTCCGCGGGCGCCGGGGTTGTAGACAAACAGGTGGGGATGCACGCCGGGAAACACGCTGCTGTGTACGAGCGCGTCGATGTGCAGCACGCGCACCGGAACGTCGTGGAAAATCGCGGTGCCGCCGAAGCGCCGTTGTGGAGCCGCGTACCGGCTTGAGCCGTGCGGAGCGTGGCTGACTGCGAGCATGTCGAGCGTCGCGTTGCGACCAATCCGGTTGGTCGCCAGCTGATGCACGAGCATGCCGTCGTGCGCGACCGATTCGAGCGGCGCAGGGTCGTTGGTGTAGTACTCCTGCAAAGCGATCGGGCTCGTCTGCGGGTCGGGCTCGGCGCCAGGGGCGCGGTAGGGCGCGCCGAACGTGAAGCGCACGGGCGTGTCGGGACGCAGACGGCGCATGCCAAGCACGCCGTGCAACGTGGTAATGGAGAGCGCCTCGTCGTCGGCGCCCGGGGCGAAGATCATGGCGGTGAGCCAGGTCTCCCCCTCGACACCCATGAGGTGGCGCATGCCGTTGTAGATGTCATAGCGGGCGGACTCTTCGTAGCGCTTCCGGACAGCTTCGCTGTCGTCGCTGATCGCGGCGTTGAGCGCGCCGCGCGTGCGGAAGTGCTCGCGGATGAGCTCGGCGAAGCGATCGATGCAGTCATTGGCGCGCGACACCGCTGCGACCCGCACGCCCGGGATCTGCGAGGCGGCGCCGGTGATCGCCCGAAGCGAATCCGGGCCGGGCACCTGCTGGAGCACCTCGAGGGGATCGGATCGCTTCATCGCGTTGAGCAGCTTGCTGACGATGACGCGATTGACACCGAGCGCCTGCGCGAGCGGAGTGGGACGCTGCTCGACGTCCGGAATCGCTTCCAGAAGCGCGGCGAGGGTCTCGCGGAGCGCCTCCCCAAGGGGCGCAAGTGCTTCGGCGTGGGGAGATGCAACAGATGCTGGCACAACTCCCCCTTCGACAGACCGTCGCGATCATAGTTCCCGCACTCGCCCAACCGGTTATCCGCCTACATGGCGTTGTAATTATTTACACCCGTGCTATAGTCTCGTCGTATCCTGAGCGTCGCACGGGGTGTCGCCTCGTGAGGCCCCAGACCCTCGCCGGAGTGAAGAGATGAAGCACCGATCAGGAATCGTGGTTGTTCTCGCCGCCGCTGGTGGGATCGCCTCGGGCACACCCGAGTACACCATCACCGACCTCGGCATCGTTCAGCCGAGCGACGCCGCATCCCAGGGATACGGGATCTCGCCCGGGGGTATCGCGTTCGGACGTTCGTTCGGAAGCCCGACGGTGGGGTTCACCTGGACATCCGGCACCGGGATCGTCGGCCTGCCCAACGACCCCACTCGCGGGTTCGGCGTGGCGAACGGCGCAAACGACCTTGGACTCGTCGTGGGCACGGGCGCCACGACCGCCTTCGGGTCCGGTGCTGTGCCGCTCGTCTGGAACGGCGGCGTGGTGTCGCAACTTCCGACACTCCCGGGGGCCGGAGGCGTAGGCCGCGCCAACGACGTGAACGACGCCGGCGTCGCCGTCGGCTCGAACGGCGGGGGGTCAGGCGAGGTCGCCACCTACTGGTCGGGCGGGCTGGTCAACCACATCGCCGCGACGACCGCAGGCGGCGCGACCATGACCACAGCCTTCCGCGTCAACAACGCAGGTATTGCGGTCGGCCACGGCCTCGACCCCAACAACCTCGCGCGCAACGTCGCGCTCATGTACGACATCAACACCGGCGCGATGACCGAGGTGCCTGCCCTCGCTGGCGACAACGGCGGCATCGCCTTCGACGTAAGCGAGAACGGGTACGTCGTCGGCTCGAGTTCCTTCAATCAGAGCGGCTCCGTGCCGTTCATCTGGAGTGACGGGACGGGCACCGCCGAGGTTCCGCTTCCAACCGGCGCGTCGAGCGGGAGTGCTCGCGGCGTGAACTCCGACGGCTGGGTCGTTGGCACCGCCAGCAGCGCGTTCGCCCTCCCCTTCCTCTACGACGGAACACAGACCTACCTGCTGCAGGACCTGCTCCCCGCCGGCACCGGCTGGGACCTCGCCACCAACACCAGTTCGTCGGCCCTCGGCATCGCAGAGGACGGGAGCATCGTCGGCACCGGCATCTTCAACGGCGCGACGAGGGCGTACATCATGACGCCCGTTCCCGCCCCCACCGCACTCGCGTTCGCCGGAGCCGCCGGCCTCACGTGCGCACGCCGGAGGAGATGAGCGGCATCACCGACGACGCCGAGGTGTCTTCCCCGCTACTTCACACCTCAGCCTCAGCCTCATCTCCAACCCGCAACCCCACCGCGATCTCCCCATCCTCCGCTTGGCGCACCATCAGCCGCCGCTGGCGGACGAGCTCGAGCATCGCGAGAAACAGGCCGATCATCTCGAGCCGTTTGCGTCCTTCGAAGATCGCGCGCATCGCGAACTTCGCCTCGCCGCGCGCTCCCGCCCGCTCAAGCTGATCGACCAGGTCTTCCGCGTGCAGCTCGATCGGGGTGTCGTCGTCATAGACCTCGTGCTCGCCCAGACGCTCGAAGTTGACGGTGTCGGCAATGCGGTTAAACGCCTCGACCAGATCGATGATCGATACATCCTCGAGATCGAGCTCGTCCTCCGCGTCCATCGCGTCGCGCAGCGACCGCGTGTCGATCGCCGCCTTGCCCGCCGGATACCGCGCCTGCCACTCGTCGAATCGCTCCTCCAGCGTGTCCGCCGCGTCGCGGTAGCGCTTGTACGCGAGAAGCTGCGCGACAAGCCCGGCCCGCGGGTCTTCCTCGGGCTGCGGGCTGTTCGCCTCGCCTTCGTCGCCCTCCGCCCCCTCGGCCCGCTTCGGGCGCGGCGCGAGCAGGCGCGACTTGATCTCGATGAGCGTCGCGGCCATCAGCAGGAACTCGCCCGCCCGGTCGATGTCGATCCGGTCCACCTCGCCCAGGTATCCCAGGTACTGCTCGGTGATCGTCGCGATCGGGATATCGGCGATATGCACCTCGGCGCGCCGAATCAGGTACAGCAGGAGGTCCAGAGGCCCCTCGAACGCCTCAAGCCGAACCGTGTACTCCCGCGTCGTCGTCACGTCCGCGAGTGTACCCTCTCCCTATGACGGACCGGACGCTCAGCACGGACGCGCCCGCGACTACCGAGGCGAAGCCAATGCCCAAGCCAACCCCAGGCGATGCCGCCATTTCGGGCGATTTGGGCCTTGCCAGGCGGGTTCTGCAAGAAGAAGGAGAGGCGCTCTCCGCCCTCGCGAGCACGCTCGACCACCGGTTTGCCGACGCGGTCGACCTGCTGGTGCGATGCGCCGAGTCGGGCGGAACGGTCCTGATCTCCGGGCTCGGCAAGAGCGGGCTGATCGGCGCGAAGATGGCAGCCACGTTCGCCTCCCTGGGCATCCCCGCCCACCCGGTACACCCTTCCGAAGCGGCCCACGGCGACCTCGGACGGTTCCGCCCCACCGACACCGTCATCTGCCTCAGTCACTCCGGCGAGACCGATGAAGTCGTCAACCTCGCAGCCATCCTCCGCCAGGACGGCATCCGCATCATCTCCATCACCGGCGGCGACCCGCGCGACGCGGAGCACGCAAGCTCAAGCCTCGAACAACTCGCCGACGTCGCGCTGCACATCGGGAAGATCGTCGAAGCAGGCGGGCCGGACTTGTGCGCCCCCACAACGTCAACCACCGCAACGCTCGCGCTGGGCGACGCCCTCGCGATTGTCGCAGCACGCCGGCGCAACTACACCGACGCCGACTTCGCCAAGCGCCACCCGGGCGGCGCGCTCGGCGGACTCTTGCGACCGATCGTCGACGTGCTGCGCTTCAAGACCGGCGTCAACGCGCCGTGCGCGCCCGACGACGAACCGATCGAACAGGCCCTCCGCGACGCGGAAGCCCGCACCGGGCGACGCCCCGGCGCCCTGCTCCTGACCGATCGCGCGACCGGGCGGCTCACCGGCATCTTCACCGATGGTGACCTCCGCCGCCTCGTCCTGCGCGACCCCGCGGAGATGCGCCGCCCCGCGCGCGAGGTGATGACCAAGCACCCGCGCTCACTCCGCGATTCGGCGAGGGTGCGCGACGCGGTCACGCTCATCCGCGAGTTTCGCCAGGACGAGATCCCGGTCGTGGACGACGCGGGGCGCCCCGTCGGAATCCTCGATGTGCAGGACCTCATCGCGATGAAGGTCGTCAAGGAGTCGTCGTGACCCCCGCGAGCGGAGCAGCATCGCCGGCGGCTCGCGTCACGCTGCTCGTGCTCGACGCCGACGGCGTGCTCACCGACGGGAGCATCGTCTACACCAGCCGGGGCATGGAGACCAAAGCCTTCAACGTGCGCGACGGACTCGGCATCAGGGTGTGGCGCGAGATGGGCTTCAAGGTCGCGATCTGCACCGGGCGCGGGGGCGAAGCGGTGCGGCGGCGGGCGGCAGAGCTGAAGGTCGACGCCTACGCCGAGGGCGTAGGCGACAAAGCCGCAGCGGTGCGCGACATCGCGCAGAAGACCGGAACTCCCATGGACGAGGTGGCGGTGATGGGCGACGACTGGCCCGATCTCCGGGCGTTCGAGATCGCGGCATACGCGATCGCGCCGAGCGACGCACACATCGACGTGCGCGAGAGGGCGCGCTTTGTGACGACCGCCCCGGGCGGACGCGGCGCGGTGCGCGAGGCGGTCGAGCAC
>JAUIFD010000202.1 GCA_030429485.1 Phycisphaerae bacterium
CACCGAGAACGGGCTCGCCGCGATGGACTGGGTCCACGCCGACGGCAAGGTCCACGACCCCGGACGCATCGACTTCCTCACCCGCTACCTCACCGCGTTGCGACAGGGCGTCCACGACGGCGCCGACGTCCGCGGATACTTCCATTGGTCGCTCATGGACAACTTCGAATGGGCGGAGGGATACGCGAAGCGCTTCGGGCTCGTGTACGTCGACTTCCCCTCGAAGGAACGCATCCCGAAGGACTCGTTCGCCTGGTACCGCGACATCATCGGATCAAACGGCGCAACGCTCCCGGCGCAGATCACCCCACTCCGCTAACGCGGCAGCACGAACGCCCTCGCACGAGCCGCCCAAGATCACCGCTCTGACGCGCCCCTCCGGCCAAGCGCTCGCTCCAGCGCGACATGCACCAGCGCCGCACCTCCCGCGCCAACCACATACGCCACCAGATCCGGCGCGTTGAACGTCGTCCCGAACACCCACCTTGAGATCGGCGCAGCCCGCGCCAACCACGCCGGACCGGGCGTGAGCTGCGCAAGCTCGACGGCCCACCCGATCACAACTGCGATCACGCACGCCGTACGCACCCGAGTCGTCGGCCTCACGAGCACCACGAGCCAGTACACCAGCGTGCACCAGAGCGCCACGCCCAGGTACTTCGCCCACCATTTCGGCAGTACTCCCGACCGCACAAGAAGGCCCGCGACCAGTGTTGCGGCTGCCATCCCCGCTGGAACGACCCTCGAACGCCAGTTCACTTGCCGGCGTTCCCGGGTTCCTCTTCGTCCTGCGTGACGCCGAAGGTCAGCATGTGTTGCCACGGCAACCCCTCAAACGAATCAGTCAGCTCAAACCCGTTCGCGCTCAGTTCCTTCACGACCTGGTCCTTGCTCATCTTGTGGAGGGGCTTGATCGGCACGTTCTCATCCTCCGCGCGAAACTCGAGCAGCACGAGCCGCCCATCGGGCTTGAGCGAGCGTCGGATCGCCGCGAGCATTTGCTCGGGGTGACTCATCTCGTGGTACACATCCACGACGATCATCAGATCGATCGTGTGCTCCGGCAGCATCGGATCTATCGCAGTGCCGAGCACCGGTCGGATGTTCTTCTCGCCCGCGTCCTCCGCCCGGGCCGCAAGGAAATCCAGCATCTCCTGCTGGATATCGACCGCGTACACGACACCATCGTCGCCCACCATCTCCGCGAGCGGGAGGGTGTAAAACCCGTTGCCGCACCCCATGTCACAGACCGTCATCCCGAGCTTCACCTCGAGCGTATCCAGAAACAGGCGCGTGTCCTCTTCGCGCTGGCGCGACTGACGCATGAGCCACGGCGCACCCGAATAGTGCATGGTCCTTGCGATCGTGCGCCCCATGTACGCCTCGGGCGCCGGAGGGACCTCGCCGGGCTCATCCTGCGCGCGAACGCCGCACGCTGTTGCACCCAGCGTGATCAGCACCGCCAATGTCCTAAACCACGCGTGCATCGTCGCCTCCTTCTTGCCGCACACCCCGCGCCCGCTCCACGTGATAGCCGATACTCCGCTCCGCTCGCCACCAACCGTGCAGCCGCTCGACCACCGCCGCCGGGTCGCGCGCCGCTTCACCGGTCAGCCCCAACCTCCGCAGCGTCTCAAGCCCGTCCGGACAGTCGAAGTTCACCCGTACGCCAAACCGGCGCTCGAGCCACGCCTCGATGCGCGCATCGAGCTCCGCTTCATCCAGCTCTCCCTCCGGCAGGAAGCACAGGCAGAGCAGCGCCTCCTTCACTTCCTCCTGCGCCACCTGCCCGAGCACCGCCGAGATCACCGTCGCGTTCACGCCGAGCGTTGATTCGAACAGGTTGTGCGTCCGCTGGCTCGTGCGGTGCCGATGTGCGCGCCGATATCCGAGGAACGACTTCAGGCTCAGCCCACCAAAGGCGAGAATCGCCGGCCAAGCCAGCGTGTTCGTCGCGATCGCGGTACCCGCCAGGATCGGCGAGAGCTTCGTCGCGAGCCCGCCCAAAGCACCCGCACCCGAGCCGAAGACCTGCGCCTTGTCAAAGAACGACATGCTCACCCGCGCGTGCGGGAGCAGCGCCTCGACGTCCGCCACCGGAATGTCCCGAAACAACCGGAGCCACACGCGCTCCTCCCCGCGCAGCTGCCAGACCGTCACGAGACGCCGATAGGTCTCCAACTCCTGCGTCCGCCCGCGGAACGGCGCCCGAACCGTGCGCCGAGTCCGCATCGCGGCGCCGCGCCCGCGCACGTACAAGCGGAGCATCGCCACCGCCTCCGCCTCCACCTTGATCCGCAGCCCCTGACTGTTGGCGACCGCGATCGCGGCGTCGATGCTCGACTCGTCGAGCGCCTCGTAGTTCGCCTTGTCGAGCGCGTAGTGCAGCGCGTCGAGCAACGCCCGCAGGCTCGACGCCCCACAATCCTCGACCGTCTCGCGGTCCGGGTTCGTCGACGAGTACATCTCCGTAAGCACACGCTGAAGCCCGCTGATCTCCTGCCCGATCACCCGCTCCAACGCCGAGAGCACTTCCACCGCGCGGGACGCCACCGGCGAGAGGGCCTGATCGCCCTCCAGCGCCGCTGCGAGCGCCTCGGCGCGCACCGGCACAAACCGGTTGTCCGGCCCGATCGCCGCAGCCTCGCCCGGAGGGCCATCCATGCCCCCAGCGTACGCGACGATGGCGCCTTCACCGCTCGTGCCGCGCTCAGCAACCCGCCTGATACGCCGCCAAGTACGCGAAGAAGTCGTTCGTGTTGATCCCGCCACCCGGGGAGAAGTCCGCCCGCGGGTCCATCGCCTGGTACAACGCGAGGAAGGCGAAGAAGTCGTTCGTGTTCACGTCGCCCTCGCCCGTCAGATCCGCCGGGCAACTCGGCCCGAAGTCCGCGTTCCACGCGTCGAGGTCCGCCTGCGTCACGACATCGGCGTTCGACCCGCCAGCGCCGTCGGTCTTGTCCATGTTCATCATCGCGAGCAGGGCGTTCGCGGCCCGCCCCTCGTACACCCAGCAGAGCACCGGATCGCCATCGATCACGATCGGCTGCCCACCGCCGCCAAGGCACGGCGTGCGCTCGTCCAGGCTCTGCCCGAGCTTCGCCGCGATCGCGGACCCGTCGCCCGCGTCGACGTCGCCATCAAAGTCGAAGTCGCCCCGCACAAAGCGAAACTGCGTGATCCCGGCTGACGCCGAGTCGTTGAACCCGCCCGGCGTCAGTTCAAACCCCGCGATCGCGACGTCCTGGAACCCGTCTCCGGTTGGGTCCGTCGGTCCCCCGTACGTCCCCACGCCGCCGTCGTAACTGAAGAGCGTCGCGACCTCGCCGTAGATCAACTCCTCATCGGCCATCCGCGTCGGCACGGTGTCGCCGTTGCCGTCGACCCGCATGCCCAGCATCGGATTGGCGCCGTAGTACGCCACGCGCGACACCGCATCGGGGTTAAACCCCGCGGTTTCCGAGATCTCATGCTCGCCCGACCGCGTGTACTCCTTGCCACCCGCGTTCGACCAGGCGAACGCGTCCACGATCTGCACCGCCTCAAAGCGGGCTGGGGCCGGCAACCCAATCACCGGCGTCTCGTCACCGAAGTCGAGGTTCGAGTCAAAGTCCACGTCCACCGCAACGTCCTTGCGGAACGCGTACGCCGGTCCGTACACACTCGCGCCGTTGACTATGGAATAGTCCGGTCGCCCGCGCACGAGCACAAACGTGCTCGACCCGTCATTCGACAAGTTCCCGTTCACATCGACCGAGGGGATATGCGCGTCGAAGAAGCTGACGGAGGTGGCGCCCACCGGCAGGAACGCGGGGATAAGGGACTGCGACGGCGTGCCGTTGTACACCACGCAAAACCCGTTATCGCCGATCACGAGCCCGTCCAAACTGAACGCCTCGTCCACCTCGGGCGTGGCGCCGGGAAAGCCGTCTCCGTCGGCGTCGGTCCCGCCGTTGATGAGCGCGACCGCCCACCCCGTCAGGTCGGTGCCCGGCTCGCCGTAGAGCTCGATGTACTCGAGCACCGCGTCGTTCTGTGCCGCAGCTCCCGGCGGGTTTTCGAACACCTCGCTGATCACGACCTGCCCGCACGCGGCTCCCGCCGCAATCACCACACTCAACGTTGCTGCTGCCTGACGCATCACTCGCTCCTCCATGCGCGGGCTCCACCCCGCGCAGGTCCCTTGATCCGCTACCTGTACTTCCCGTCGCTCAGCCGCCCGCCGAAGATCTTGCCGTCCGGGATGCCCGGATACACCCACCGATCGGGATCGGTCGAGTGCTGCGCCGGAGCGAACGAGCGGTCGCTGTTCTCGGCGCGGTACGTATCAACATGCCCGTCGGCGAAGAGGAAGTTCGCGCTGACGCGATCGTGCCCCGCCCCACCGAAGAGCGTGAACTTGCCCTTCCCGTGCGCCGCACCAAAGTCGGAAAAATCGTGGTACGCGGGGATCGTCCGCACCCGCACCGCCGGGCCGTCCGTCAGGCTCTTCGCCGCCGCGAGTTGCTCGCCATCGATGGTGATCGTGTCCGCCGGGTCGTTCGTCCCGACCGAGGCCGCATCGACCTTCGAATCCGCGAACAGCGGCACGATGCTCGGACTCACATTGGCGAGGTACCGATCGGAAAGGGGCCCCACCGTCGTATCCGCGAACTGGCCGAGCCCCAACGACGTGCGCGACTTGAACTCGCTGAACGCCATGTACCACGACTGCGTGTAGTTGGCGTCGAACCCCTGCTTGAGCAGCGCGTCTCGCTCGTCCTCGGTGAAGGTGCGAAAGCCGTCATCGTTCAGGCGCTGCAGGTTCATGTTCTGATGGTGCTGCGCAGGGCTCGTCGGACACATAAACGTGCTGGGCAGGAAGTGCCCAGCGTTGATCATGTCGGCCGCCCATCCGATCTCGGTGATGCCCCCCGGCGCGCTGAACAACGGGGCCGTACCACCAGCGTGCCATCGCTTTCGATTGTCGAACGCGCCGGAGCAATACACCCCACGGTTCGACGCCGCGTACGACGAGAACCCGATCCCGTACTGACGCAGGTTCGACGCACACTTCAGCGTCTGCGCGGTGTCCTTCGCCTTCCCGAGGCTCGGGAGCAGAATGCTGATCAGCAGCGCGATGATCGCGATGACGACCAACAACTCGATGAGCGTGAACGCGCGCGGGCTCGCCTTTGCCAATGCAGTCCCTCCGGAGGCTGGACCGGAGCGTAAGACCCGACGGGATCGCGGGCTCGCCTTCACGGTTGCTTAGCGCAATCTTCATACGGCCGAAACGCTCGCGAACGCTCTGTCGTTTCTAGCGTTGCCTGGAGTATTGAGGAGAAGGCCGACCCCTTCGGCCAGTCAGACCACCGAGAGAGGAGAAGTCCCATGAAGTTCGCTGTCTCTGCAGCTGCGCTCGCACTCGCGGCCGGCATCGCCGCCGCCGACATCAACGACCTCCGCGTGACCGAAGCCTGGACCGGGCTCTCCGGGCCCGACGGCACCGCCGACTGGATCGAGCTCACCAACACCGGCGCCACCGCCGTCAACCTCGGTGGGCTCTACTACGACGACGCCTCCGCCGACATCACCGCCGGGGGCGCGCTCCCCGCCATCAACCTCCGCGCTGGCGGCTCCGTCGTCATCCTCGTCGATCTCGACCCCGTGGACCGGGCCGCTGGCGTTGCCGAGTTCAAGGCGCTCTGGGGCGACGTCCGCGCATTCGCCACACAGGGCGGGGGCCTGTCCAACTCCGACGGCGACAGCATCTACATCCTCGATTCCAACGGCGACACCGTCACGCTCGCCGATTCACCCGCTGCCTTCGTCGGGCAGCTCGCCACGATCGACTACATCGGTGGCACCGGGCTCTCGCAGCTCGGCGTCAACGGCGCCTACGAGTCAGCGCCCTTCGCCAACGACAACTTCGGCACCGCACCCGATTTCCTCGTCACGCTCGTCGGCTCGCCCACGCCGGCCCCGGGCGCAGCCGGGCTGCTCGGCGTCGCCGGGCTGGTCGCGGTGCGCCGCCGCCGCTGATCCCACTCCCTATCCGAACCCCAACGCCGGG
>JAUIFD010000203.1 GCA_030429485.1 Phycisphaerae bacterium
TTTCCCCGGGTGATCCGAGACCTCGGTCAACGCCTCGGAGCCTCGGCTCGGGCCGAGGTGGTCGCCGCTCAGTTCAATGACAGGGTTGAACTGCTCAATCGACTCTGGGCGCGTGTCACGATCGTTGTCGAGCACCCGGATCCCGAGGACGACAACGGCATGCTCCGCGACCAAGCGGAGGGGCACCTCCAGGCCGAACGCCCTGACCGATTCGCCCTGACGGTGACCAAGCTCGGCGACATGTACTTCTACCTCGGTTCCAACGAGGAACGGTACTGGTGGATTGACCGTCTCTCCGACGATCACCTTGCCCTGTTCGGGCGTCACGCCGAGGCGACGCCCGAACGGGCCGAGCTCTTCGGCATCCCCATCCACCCGCTCGATCTCATGGACCTGCTCGGCATCACGCCCCTTCCACTCGACGCGGCGCCCATCGGTCCCTCGCTCGAGGGTGACATCCAGTGGAACGAGTCCGGCACGTCGCTCGTCGCCGAAGTGCCGGCCCGGTGGGGTGTGCGCCGGGTGACCTTCGATCCACTCTCGATGGAGCCGGAGCGCGTCGAGATGCTCAACACTCGCGACGAGGTGTCGCTCGTCTCCACGCTGACGCGCTACGACCCGATTCGCGTGCGCGGGCGGGGCGTGCCCGGACCCGGTGTGCCCGAGCGTGTCGAGATCGAATCGCCGATCACCGGCGTTCGCGTCACGATTGATCTCTTCGACGCCGAGAACCGCGAGCTGAGTGAGCGTGCCTTTGACTTCGACGCGCTGGTCCGCGCCTACGTGCGCGGCGGGGAGGTGATCGATCTCGACGAGCGTGCGCGCGAACTGGCGAGCGATCCGGAGCGTTGATGCGCGTGCTCGCCTGGATCGCTGCGATCGCCATCGTCGCCGGCCTGGCGCGCGCACAGACCAACCACGGCGCGGGAGCCCTGCCCGGGCCGGACGCGCAGGCCTGGTTGATCGAACCGGATCCTCAGCCCACGGGCTACTTCCTCGTGCATCTCCCGCCGCGTGCCGGTGCGGGCCAGGTGGTCCCCGCGGGCACCGCACGACGTGTTCACACATTGCAGGATCGACCGATCGGCATGGGCGCGATCGGCACCCGGGTGTACCTCGTCTTCGCGGATCGCGCGGGCGCCGTGCTCTCGATCAACGCCGAGCCTGTGGGCGCGGGGTTGTATCGGTACGTCCCGTCAGGGCGCATGCGCGCGGAGCCCGCTGTGGGTCCGGGCGCGGTTGCGGTTACTTCGTGCGCTGATCGCCTATGGGTGTTGCGGCGGACCGAGGGCACGCTGCACCTCCTCGAGTTGACCGCCGACGGCTGGCAGGAGCGCACCACTCCAGCCGTCCGCCCGCGCGCGGATGTGTGGCTCGCGGGCGACGCGACCGACCTGTCGCTTATCGAGCACGCCGAAGGCGGGTGGATTGCACACAGCGCGCGCGTGCACGCCGATGGCGTTGATTGGTCGGATTCAACCCCGATCGCGCCGGGTGACGACGTCGTGGGGTTTGCGTTCGCTACGAGCGAGCTCGTCGCGATCTCGCGCGCCGGCGCGCATTGGCGCGCCCGCGTCGCTCAAGATGGCCGCGAGATCGCGGCGTTTGACACGCTGACCGGACCGGCGGGCTGGGTGCTTGCTTCCAACTCGTCGCGCCTCATCGTCCTCTCGACCGGCGTGGTTGGGGAGGGGCTTCTCGATGCGCCGCCACGCCAGATCGACGAAGTCTCTCTGCTCACGGGGCGCACGCTCTACACAGGCGACGTCGGTAGCGGGTCGGTTGTCTCTGCGGAGGACGCGCGCTGGCTTGCCATCGCCCTCGTGGCGCTGCTCGCGTGCGCCGTGTTCTACATCCTGCGCAGCGAGCGCACGCCGAAGGCGGTGCCCCTTCCCCCCGGAGCGTCGCTCGCCGAGCCCGGGCGGCGCCTCACCGCCACCTTCATCGACTGGCTGCTCGGCGCGGTTCTCGCGTCGCTCGCGATGGGGGCGGGGGTGGTGCCCGTCGCGTTGGTCGCCCCCGCGCTCGCTCTTCCCGGCGGGGCGGGGGACGTCGCCTCGGCGTGGGTCGCTGCCCTCGTGCTCAGCGTCCTCGTCGAGGGGGTGACCGGAGCGTCGCTCGGCAAGCGGATGGTCGGGTGTGGCGTCACGCGGGTCGGGCCCGACTGGCGGCGCCCGGGGCTGACCAGGACCGCGATTCGGCAGGTGTTCAAGTGGTCGTTCGTGCCGTGGGCTGCGGCAGGGGTCTCGTCGCTCGAGCGGCGGCATCGGGGCGACGTGGCGGCGGGGTGCGCGGTCGTGGTGCTCGACCCGGATGGCGAGGCGAGCGCAAGAACGACGGACGAGTGAAGTTTGCGCGGTCGGGCGGCCGATAGCCGAACTCTGCCGGGGGTCGCGGCCCTCTGGGTGGAGTCGTGCCTTGAGCGATCCTGCGCCACAACCCGCCGAGCACACCCCAGCCGAGGGGGCTGGCGCCGGGGCCCAAGTCCCGGTTCCGATGCGGGAGGCGTGGTCCCTCGCTTGGCCGGTCCTGGTGCTCCTGATCGGGGCGGGGCTGATCGGGGCCGGCGTGCTCTATGCGATCGGCTCTCGTCCGACGCGTGACTACGACGCCCTCCTCGACCAAGCCGAACAACTCGTGAACCGAGAGCAGTTCGCGGACGCGCTGAGCGTCCTCGGACGAGAGGTGCTGGCGTACGCCGGCGACCCCGAACAGACGACGGAGGATCGAGCGCGCGGGCATCAACTGACGGCGCGAGCGATCTACTTGGGTCAGCGGGCGATCGGCGCGGACGATCCGCGCAACCACGAGCGGATCGAGCGGGAGTTTGCCACTGCCGAGCGGTTGGGGATCGAACTGCCGCCGTCGGACATGCTCGCCTTCGCGGATACCGAGGCGGCGCTTGGTCGCGCCGACCGGGCCATTCGGCGCGCGAATGCGCTGCCGGGTAACGAAGTCGATCGACGAGCGCAGGTGTACCGCGCGGTGGTGGAGCGGCTGCTCGGCGCACCCAAGCCCGACTACGAGCAGGTCGCGGGGCTCCTGGTGGCGCTGCTGCGTGAGCCGGATCTTGCGTTCGAGGACCATGTCTGGGCGATCGAGGCGCAGACTGATGTCCGAATGGCGCAGGGCTTCGTTGCGGAGGCGATCGAACGTCTCGTGCAGCAGCTCGTTCGTTTGAGCCCGGAGGAGCGTGCGAAGGCGTCGATCCTGTACGTCAGACTCGGCGAGGCGTACGCCGAGTCGGGTGAGGCGGGCAAGGCGCGCGCGCAGTTCGAACTCGCCGCGTCGATGACGGACCCCGCCGATGGAGCCCACGCACGCGCGCAGTTCGGTCTTGCCGGTCTGGAGCCCGATCCCGCGGCGGCGCTGGGCGTCTACGACGCGGTGCTCGCGGTGCACTCGGGCACCCCTTGGCGATTGCGAGCGGTCCTCGGTCGCGCCGAGGCGCTCGCGGCTCAGCGGCGGATCGACGAGTCGGCCGAGGCGTATCGCGAACTTGCCTCGGCGTTTGCGGCGGGCGAGGTGGCGGAGATGGTGACTGCGGCCGACGTGGTGCGCAGTGCGATCATCCGCGGGCGTGGCATGCTCGACGCTGGTGATCCACAAGGCGCGCTCGCGATCGTTGGTGCGGTCGAGCCGATGACGTCACCCGAGCGGTTCCCAGCCGACGGCGTGCTGGTGCTCGCCGAGGCCCATCGCGGGATCGCCGAGTCGATGCTCCCGGAGTCAACGCCGATCGCGCGCACGGTGACGATCGTCGAGCGGCTTGACGATGCGACGCGGGCCGAGGCGCGCTCGCGGTTGCTCGCGGCGGGGCGGTACTTCACGGAGTACGCGCGCCGCGTGGTGCTGACGGATCAGGACGCGTACGCCGATGCGGTGTGGCTCGCGGCTGACTGTTACGACCTCGGGGGCAGCCCCGCGACCGCGATCGCGGCGTTCGGCGAGTTTGCTTCGGGGTTTCCGGGTGATCCGCGCCGTCCGGAGGCGATGTACCGACTCGCGCGCACGCTCCAGGCGGTAGGCGACGACGAGCAGGCGATTGACTTGTTCCGCGAACTGCGCGAGACCCCGGCGGGCAACGCCTCGCCGACCGCGGGTATTTGGTCGGATGCGGCGCTGACTCCTCTTGCGCAGACGCTGCTTGCGGACCCGGATCCTGAGAACGACGCCGAGGCGATCGACCTGCTCACGCGGGCGGTTGAGGGCGAGGCGGGCGGGCCCGGTTCGGAGGTCTTTCGCGAGGCGCTCTTCGAGCTTGGGCGGGTGTTCTACGAGCGAGGCGACGGTGCCGCGCTGGCGCGACTGAAAGAAGCGATCGAGCGGTTCCCTGAAGACGAACGAATCGCGACGGTGCGGTATCGGTTGGCCGACGCCTACCGGCGCGTCGCGGAGCGGATCGCGAAGGATCTGGCGTCGCCCGGGCTGCCGACGGGTGAAGCGGAGGGATTGCGCCAGGCGCGGGCCGAAGCGCTGCGCGAGTCGCTGGGGCTCTTTGAGCGGGCGCGTGACGCGCTGGAGGAAATCGACCCGCGACGGCGCACCGAAGCGGAAACGCTGTACCTCCGCAACGCGCGGTTCTATCTGGGCGACGTGGCGTTTGACCTGGGCGACTACGCGGCCGCGGTCGTGTACTACGACGAAGCCCGTGAGGTCTACGCGGATGATCCGGCGGCGCTGGTGGCGATGGTGCAGATCGTCAACGCCCACGTCGCCGAGGGCGACATGGAGCGAGCGAGGGCTGCGAATGAGCGTGCGCGCCGGCTGTTCATGCAGCTT
Source organism: Phycisphaerae bacterium (assembly GCA_030429485.1). GTDB lineage: Bacteria > Planctomycetota > Phycisphaerae > Phycisphaerales > UBA1924 > JAUIFD01. The sequence goes on from JAUIFD010000203.1 coordinate 4,783, forward strand.
CCCGATGAAGTCTGGGACGATCCACAACTCCCGATGCAGCGGGAGGAGTGGGAGCGGTGGCTCGATTCGACGGCGCAGCTCTACACGATGGGGAATGGCTGATTGAATGTGCGCCCGGCGACCGGGCGATGGGGTCACGGATGACCGAAGCGGATGCAAAGATCGAACACGTGCGGGCGTTGATCGCGGGGGACGGGATCGCGCTGCGCGCGCGATTGACCGAGATCATCTCCAGGCAGTGCAGCGCGGTGGACGCGCTCGAGGCCGCGTCCGAGCGCCAGTCGATGCTGATCGATGACGACGGCGCCGAGGTGGAGGAGTTGCTGGCGACGCTCGGCGAGCGTGAAGAGGCACTCGGGACCCTTGTTGGCGTCGAACGTGAACTCGGGCCGTTCCGCACGAGTTGGCCCTCGGTCTTGCGGGTGCTGAGTGATACCGAACGCGGTGAGTTCGAGCGAGCGCTCGACACAGCGCGCGATCGTCTGGCGAGGATCGCGGAGCGCGATCTGCGAGATTCCGCGAGGCTCTCGGCACGACGTGACCGCGCGGCGAACCGACTTGCGGACGTCAAGCGCGGGCGTGCGGCTGTTTCGGCGTATGCCCCGACTCGGTCGGCATCGCCGCGCCTCCGGGATGGAGAGGCGTGATGTCGCACGGGTCGATCGCGATCGAGCAGGCTGAGCCCAAGGGCGGGCTGAGCGCGCCGGAACTCACAGAGCTCCTCGGTGCGTTTAACACGGTTACGGCGAAGCTGGAGGAATCTCACGAGCAACTGACAGGCGAGGTCGCGCGCCTCCGTCGAGAGCTGCGCGAGGCGAACGAAGAGCTCCAACGTTCGCGCCGTCTGGCGGCGCTGGGCGAGATGGCGGCGGGGATCGCGCACGAGATACGCAACCCGCTCGGCGCGATCGCGCTCAATGCGAGGCTGCTCGCCAGGGACGAACGCCTGGAGCCCGACGCGGTGCAACTCGCCTCGGGCATAGGGCGCGCGGTGCATCGCCTCGATGATGTCGTGCGCGATGTGCTCGCGTTTGCCCGTGAGACGCGCGTACGGGCGGACTGGATCGACACCGCGGAGTTGCTGGACGACGCGCTCGCGGCGTGCGCGGGGGTCGAGGGGGAGCGGCGCGTACGGGTGGAGCGGTCGGTCGCGCCGGGCACGGAGCGCGTGTTCGCCGACGCGGCGCTCTCGCACTCGGCGGTGGTCAATGTCGTGCGTAATGCGATCGAGGCGATGGCGGAGTGCGAAGCGCCTGAGGGT
>JAUIFD010000204.1 GCA_030429485.1 Phycisphaerae bacterium
GGGAGTTGCAAACGGCCAGCGGCCCCGCGGCCACGCAGATCGAGCTCATCGCGGGCTACCTGACCGACTGGCTGCGAGCATGAGCGGCCAGCCAGCGCACGCGGCGATCCCGCCGAACTACGCCGAGGTTCTCGACGAGCTCAAGCGGCAGGTGCGCTCGGCGCACGCCAAGGCGGCCCTCGCCGTGAACCGCGAGCTCATCGAGCTGTATCTCGCGATCGGCCGGCAGCTCGCGGTCCAGCAGGGAGGCTGGGGCTCGAAGGTGGTCGAGCGGCTCGCTCGCGACCTACGGGCCGAGTTCCCCGACATCAAGGGCTTTTCGCGCACGAACCTGTTCAACATGCGGCGCGTCTACCTGGCCTGGGAGGGCGCCAGCGAGACAGTCCAACAGCTTGTTGGACAGATCCCGTGGGGGCACCATGTCGTGCTCGTCAGCAAGCTCGAGGACTCGGGGGCGCGCGAATTCTGCCTGCGCAAGACCGTCGAGAACGGTTGGAGCCGCGCCATCCTCGGGGTCCAGATCGAGAGCGGCCTGCACGAGCGGCAGGGGCGCGCGCTGACGAACTTCGCCTCGACGCTGCCCGAGCCCGCGGGCGAGCTGGCCCGCGAGGCGCTCAAGGACCCCTACGTCTTCGACTTCCTCACGCTCGGCGAGCAGGCCCGCGAGGAGGAGCTCGAGCGGGCGCTGCTCGAGCACATCCAGCGGTTCCTCCTCGAGCTTGGCGTCGGCTTCGCGTTCGTGGGCCGTCAGGTGCATCTGGAGGCCGGCGAGCGAGACTTCTACCTCGACCTGCTCTTCTGCCACCTGCGGCTGCGCTGCTTCGTCGTCATCGAGCTCAAGGTCGTGCCGTTCGAGCCCGAGCACGTCGGCAAGCTCAACTTCTACCTGTCGCTCGTCGACGACCAACTCCGCCATGAAGCGGACGGTCCGACCATCGGGCTGCTGCTCTGCAAGGAGAAGAACCGCGTGCTCGTCGAGTACGCGCTTCGCGACGTTGCCAAGCCCGTCGGTGTCTCCGAGTGGACGACCCGCATCGTCGAGTCGCTGCCTGAGGATCTCGAGGATCGGCTGCCGTCGGTCGAACAACTCGAGGCCGAGCTCTCCCGCTTGCCCGGGGGCCCGGCCGACGAGGACAAAGGAGAGGAGCGGTGAGCGACGACGGTTCGCCGCTGGCGTTCGCGCGCCCCGAGCCGCCGCCGCTCGCGCCGTTGGCGTCGGTCCGGCCCGACCAGCACCCGGCGCGGGTCTACCTCGCGTCGCTCGCCCCCGGATCGCGCCCCGCGATGCGCTCGGCGCTCGAGGTCGCCGCCGCGGTCCTGTCCAGCGGCGCGCTCGACGCCGAGGCGCTGCCGTGGGCGACGCTGCGCTACCCGCACCTTCAGGCGCTCCGGGCGCAGCTGGCCGAGCGCTACGCGCCGAAGACCACCAACCGCTACCTCAGCGCCGTGCGCGGCGTGCTGCGCGCCGCCTGGCGTCTGGGTCAGATCGACACCGACACGCTGCACCGCGCGTGCGACGTCGGCGGCGTGCGTGGCAGCCGTCTGCCCGCCGGCCGGGACGTCGCGATGCGCGAGCGCCAGGAGCTATTCGAGATCTGCGCCGCCGATCCGCTGCCCGCCCGCGGCGCGCGCGATGCCGCGGCGCTCGCGCTGCTCGCCGGCACCGGGATCCGCCGCGGCGAGGCTGTCGCGCTCGACCTGGCCGACGTCGACCTCGACGATGGCGGCGTGCGCGTCCTCGGCAAGGGCAACAAGCAGCGACGCGTGTACCTCGTCGACGGCGCGCGCCGCGCGCTCGAGTGGTGGCTGGGCCTGCGCGGCTCGGAGCCCGGCGCCCTGCTCTACCGCGTGCTCAAGGGCGGCCACATCCGCCCTTGGCGGCTCAAGCCAGCGGCGATCGGCATCATCGTCGACCGCCGCGTGCGCGAGGCGGGGCTGCGGCCGGCCACGCCGCACGACTTCCGGCGCACCTTCACGGGCGACCTGCTCGACGCCGGCGCCGATCTGGCCGCCGCCCAGGCGCTCCTCGGGCATGCGTCGCCGACGACCACCGCGCGCTACGATCGGCGTGGCGAGCGGGCGCGCCGTAAGGCCGCCGAGTTGGTCGCGGTTCCCTTCGGCCGGACTGAACCGCATGATGGTCCCGGCAACGGCTAGGAAGGAAGAGCATGGGGTTCCACAGGGTTCATCTGCGAGCCGACGACGGTGACCATCTGACCGTCTACGTGCCGCTCACCGAGGATGGCTACGTCGATCCGGGAGGGCATCGCCCGTGGTTACTCAAGGCGCTCTGGGGCGGCTTCTCGTACGTCGGAGAGCTCGAGCTGGGCGGCGGTGCTCTTAATCGGGTGACGTGGGGAAGCGGGGACGCCCCCTCGATGACGGACTTCGGGACCGCGCGCGTCGTGCGCGGGGCGCTGATCATGATCCACGACACCGACTCCAACTCGCAGAAGCACACCTTTGTCGTCATCGACGTCCAGCGAGTCTAGCCGCTAGTGGACTCGCGAGAGCAGTCGGTTGCGTGCCAACTTGTCCCGGGCCGCGCCAGCGACGTCGACGGCCCGTCGGCCGCGGCTCGCACTCGCAGGTCCGAACGTTGGGCGCGTCTATTCAGTCAAAGGGGAGCCGCAGCTTCTCCCGAAGGCGAGGCCTCATTTTCGCGGAGAGCAGGAATCGGGCGAAGTCTCCTGCCTCGAGCAGGCGGACGCCCTCGGCGTCGGCGCGCTCGCGCGCCTCGTCGGTGAACCCGAACGCCGATACGTAGCAGAAGCTCGCCTCGCCCGCGTGGCGGAAGTCCGCCTCTACCTCCTCCCACCCTACCTGTCGCCCCTCGTAGCGCTTCACCTGTATGCGCCACAGCTCCTCGCCGAGCTCGCCGTGGTCGAAGCTCGCCTCCACGTCGATGACTGCCCGGCTCCCGCCGACCTTGCGCTCGTCGACGTAGGCGCCCTGGGCCTTGAGGTAGTCGACAACGAGCCACTCCCAGTCCTCCGCCGTCAACGACTGCGACCGGAGCACGAGGAGGTCACGGAGTGCCTCGTAGGACTGCTGGAGCTCCGGGTCGGACACCCGTTCCACCCGGCCCTCGTGGAAGAGCATCGCGACCGCCTCGGCGTCGTGCAGCTCCCAGAAGCTCAGCCGAGGGCCGAGGAGCTTGCCCTTGAGGCCGCCGTAGAAGTCGAGGACAGGAATCGGCTCGGGGGCGAGCTCGACACGTCGGAAGTGCCAGATGTCGATCTCGGAGTCGGGCGGCTCAAGCTCGAAGTCGCGGAACTGGATCGGTGATGCGACTCGGCCGATGCGGACGTGCTTGCGAGGCGGGTCGTAGTACACGATGTAGTCGCCCTCACGGCACTCACGAGCGAAGCGGAAGAGCTGGCCAGTCGCGACTCCGATCTTTCGCCTGTCACCACCGTACCAGGCACACTGATCGCGAACGTGCTCCCAAAGTTCGCCGTGGTCGGCCGATGCGAGAACCTCGGCGTCTACGTGGCGCCACCCGACCCCGACGATTCCGTGCCTCTCGCAAAAGGGCACGCAGCGGCCGGCCGAGCCTAGCTTGATGGCCCAGGCTCGCGCTCCCGTCATGACGTCGGCCCCGGGGTTGCGGTTCGATGGCCGAGCCGGTTCCGGTCGCCGTGGGTGGCCGGAACCTCGACCCCGGAGTGTTGGAGCCGGACCCAGATGCACTCCTGCTCGAGGCGAGTGACGGTTCCCTCGCCGATCTCGAGCTGGTCGTACACCGTCAGCGTATCGCCCGCTTTCAGATCCCTCAGACCAGCGCGGCTAGCGCCGACTCCACCCGGCGCGTCGGGTAGCGCCGTCCCGGCGGGAGAGGTGAGACGCGGCGTTGGCATTGACGAGGCGGTCATCGCGATGATGTAGACCGGGTCGGCGTGGGTGCGACCGCGGCGCGGCGAGAAAATCGTCCAGCTCATTTTGGCTCGCCCAGCTCGTGCTGTCCCGTAGTTAGTGGGGGCAGGGGCCTTGTCGGCATCCTGGCCCTCCCATACGATCCCACAGCTCCCGGTTCCTCCGACCACCCGGCGGAGGGGCAAAAAACGGAGCGCAGAGCCGAGATGGGCGACGCCGCACCGCATGGGTGGCCGAGACCCGGAGGACACGATGAAAGACGAAGATCCGCCCGGCGTCCGTCGCGACGCCTTGTTGCTGCTCTACCGCCGTTTGGGTCGCAACGAGGCAGCTCGCGACCGCCGATCGTCCGAGATCACCGACCACGCGCTCACGCTGACGCTCAGCCAGAAGCGCGCGGTAACCAGCGCCCCGTTCTTGGCGCAGGACGCGCTCCGTGACGCGCGCCGCATCTACTCGCGGCGCCAGGATCCGCTCCTTCGTGCCACGCGGTTCGACACGCACCCGGAGGAGAACCTCCCCCCGCCGTTCATCGAGGCGCCCACGATGCGCCCTGACCGGATCGCGGAGGCCCGGGAGTTGGTGGCGCGGATCACCGAGGCGGTCGCCGATCTGCCGCACGGCCCGGGCTGTCTCGAGGGGATCGCGCTCGGGGAGTCTGTCGAGGAGTCCGCCAGCCGCCTCGGACTGTCGCCGCGACAGGTGCGGTACGCGCGCCAGCTTGTCCGCGAGATGGCCATGCTCGTCTCGGGGCGGCTGTCGTGAAGCGCCCGACAATCGAGTTCGTGAACGCCGCGCGCGTCCCTCTGCCGTTTCGCGCCGGCGTCGTGCGCGAGCTGATCCCGAGCGGTCTCGCGGGGTGCTACCTGCTTCGTCGAGTTGGGGTTCCACGCTACGTGGGACGCTCCGATCGTTGCCTCCGCGCTCGGCTGCTGAACCACCCGCTGCGCGGGCTAGCCGACGAATTCGTGTTCGACGTGTGCTCCTCGCCCGAGTCGGCCTATCTGCTCGAGTGCGCCTGGTACCACCGTCTCGGCGGTCAGCTACGCAACCGGATCCACCCCGCGCAGCCCGAGGAACGCTCGCTGCCCTGCCCGGTCTGCGATGAACTCGTCCGTGCGTCACTCGCGGACGCTCTCAGCGCGCGCCCGCGCTGAGCACCATACACAGAGGTTCCGTGGTCGCTGACGCGTGCGCGGCGGCCCGCGAAAAAACAGGAAGGTGAATATGGGAAATCAGACGCCAAAGGTCCCGTTCTTCAAGCCGGGGTTCGCGCTCCACTCGTTGCGCGACTCCGGCCACTCGCTGCCGACCGCTCTCGGTGAGCCGATCGACAACAGCCTGGAGGCCGGCGCGACCGACATCCTGGTGCGACTCGAGGAGTCAGCCGGCTCGGGGCGCGGGAAGAAGAAGAAGAAGCACATCCACCGGGTCAGCATCATCGACAACGGCGAGGGCATGCCGGTCGACGTGCTGAAGAAATACCTCCAGCTCGGCTTTTCGACCCGCTACATGTCCACGACGACGATCGGCAAGTACGGCGTGGGGGCCAAGCTCGCGGCGCTGAACTTTGCCCGGCAGATCGACGTCTGGAGCCGAACTGCTCCCGAGGAGGAGTGGGTGCACGTGGGGCTCGACCTCGACGAGATCCTGGCGGCCGACGAGCAGGGGCAGGACGTCTACATCGACGACCCCGCCCCCGCGGACTTCCCCATCGAGCTAGCGGGTGACGTGCCGGAGGGCACCGGGACCGTCGTGGTCTGGTCGAAGGTGGATCGCCTTGAGGAGGGCCGCTGGGCTCCCAACGCTGACGATCTGCGGATCGACGTCGAAAAGGAGCTGTCCCGGATCTTCCGCTACTACATCCGTGACGGGCGCAAGATCCGCGTCAACGAGACCGTGCTGTTGCCTCACGACCCGCTGTTCCGGATGGAGGAGACCTGGGCCGACAAGGTGTTGACCGAGCACCTCGCGAGCGACGAGGCGAAGCGGGCAAAGAAGCGTCGGGCCCTCGACCACTTCCCGGCGGACCTCATCACCAGGCGGGAGCCCATCAAGGTGGGCGACTCGACTGCGTATCTGACCGTCACCCTGTACCCGCGCCAGGTGCTTCGGAAGCGGGGGGTGGGCGGCGATACCCTCGCCAAGAAGCTGCGCGTGC
>JAUIFD010000205.1 GCA_030429485.1 Phycisphaerae bacterium
GCACCTTCTCGAACATCTTCAAACCCTTGCGGGCGATGCCGAGCGCGACGTCCTGCGCGAACGCACGGGCCTGCGCACCGTCACCGTCGACGCACGACACGGCCTGCGCGTGAATGGGCGCACCGTACTGCTGCGCGGCGCCTGCCTGCACCACGACAACGGCGTCATCGGAGCCACCACCCTCCGCACCGCCGAGTACCGCCGCGCCCGCCTATTGAACGAGGCTGGCTACAACGCGATCCGAAGCGCGCACAATCCGCTCTCGCGTCACCTTCTCGACGCATGCGACGAACTCGGGCTCTACGTCGTCGACGAACTCACCGACGTCTGGTTCCTGCCGAAGACCGCGCACGACGGTGCGGATCGGTTCGAAGAGACCTGGCCCGACGACGCCCGGTCGATGGTCGCCAAAGATCACCTGCATCCAAGCGTCATCATGTACTCGATCGGCAACGAGAACCACGAGACGTCCACCGAGCGCGGCGTGTGCGTCGCCGAAGAGATCACCGCCTTCGTGCACGAAGTCGACCGCACACGCCCCGTCACCACCGCCATCAACTTCATGCTCAACGCGGTCTCAAAAGCCGACGGAGGCCCCGCGGCGCCGCCGCCGGTCGCTGTTAAGCCCGAGCGCGCGCCCTCGGCTCTGACGAGCACGATGATCAACATCATCGCCAACCGACTCGGCGCGCTCACCCAATGGGTCGCGCGACTGCCCAGCGCCGAACGCAACACCGCCGGCATCGCCGCAGCGGTCGACGTCGTCGGCTACAACTACGCCCGCGGCCGCTACCGCACCGACGCCCGCCGCCACCCTGACCGGGTAATTCTCGGGTCCGAGTCCCTCTCGGGCGAGCTCCCTCGCATCTGGCGTGACGTCGAGGCGCTCCCTGCCGTCATCGGCGACTTCGCCTGGACCGGGTGGGATTACCTGGGCGAAGCCGGCATCGGCTCGTGGGTGTACGACGCAGGCCCCCGCCGATCGCTCCTCATGAAAGAGTTCCCGCACCTTGTCGCCGGTCCCGGAGCGATCGACATCACCGGTGTCGCCGGTGCGCCCGTCGCCCTTCAGAAGGCCGTCTGGGGACTCCTCGACGCCCCGGCGATCATGGTGCGCCCACTCGATGTCGCGGGTGCTCGCGTGCAGAAGACCGTCTGGCGCGCCAGCGACGCGAGCGCCAGCTGGTCCTGGCGCGGCTACGAGGGCGTGCCCGCCGAGATCGAGGTGTACAGCGATGCCGACGAGGTCGAACTCCTCCTCAACGGGCGCAGCCTCGGCCGCAGGCGCGCGGGCGTCCGCGCCGACTGCGTCGCGCGGTTCCGAACACGCTACGAACCCGGCGAGCTCGTCGCCGTCGGGTATCGGCACGGGCTGGAGATCGGACGATCGGTGCTGCGTAGCGCCGGAGCGACACAGCTCCGACTGAGGGTAGAGGCGTCGTACCCCGGTGACGACGCGGCCTTCGTCTGGGCGGAGTTCGCCGACCCGGACGGGCTGATCGAGAGCGCGGCCTCCGCTGAGATCACCCTGGAAATCGAGAACGCCCAGCTCGTCGGCTTCGGGAGCGCCGACCCCACGCCGAGTTCGAACGCGTCATTCACCGATCACGTCCACCACGCCTATCGAGGGCGGGCGCTCGCCATCCTGCGCAGTGACGCGAGTGCATCTCCCCCGGCGATCACGGCGCGCTCGGGTGGTTCCGTCGCAACCACGATCGTCAACTGGCCGCGCGCAGAGCGCGAGGTACCGTTCGAATCGATCTGAGCCTCCACGCAGCATTCAGGCAGTGCGCTCATCGCGGTACTCGAACCCGATACCCCCTGCATGAGGTTCGAGGGTGCGCATTCCTCACAGGTGCCGTGAGGGGTCCATCCGTTGATGCAGAATCCGAATCACGTCAACGCGGTCGTGATGGGCGATGAAGTAGATCAAGTGGCGGCCGATGGCGTAGCGACGATAGCCTGCGCGGATCTCATCGACGGTCTGTCCGCGGTCGGGCAACTCAGCGATCCGTTTGATCGCGTTCCGGATCTCGAGGACGTATGTCTCGGCCTGGTTCTCGTCCCACTGCTCTCGGGTGTAGTCCCAGATCGATGAGAGATCGCGCTGCGCGGCCGGAGTGAGCCGGTACGTGCTCACGCGCGCTTCGAGGCGATGAACGAGTCGAAGTCGAATTCTTCGGGATCGCCGCTCTCCTCGCCGGCCACGAGCGCCGCTCGCAGCGCGCTCATCTGGGTCTCCTGGTCTTCGAGCAGTCGCAAACCTGCGCGGACGACCTCGCTCGCGGAGCGGTAGCGGCCGGTCGCCACCTCGCTGGCCAGGAAGGCAGTGAAGTGATCATCAAGGCTGATGCTGGTGTTCGTCGCCATGGCGCCAGAGTACCAAGAATTGGTAGCGCCGAGGGCTCTTCCGGCGCTCCGCGCGGAACGGACGTTAGTCACTTGTTCCTCCCGCTTCGCGCCGACGCTCCTCGCGGTGCTCCAATCGTCCACGTACCAACCGCCGATAGGCATCCAGTCCGCGCAGGCGCGTAGGCCCACCCTCTCGCGCCACGCTTCCCATCGGGTTCACATCGAGCACGTCCTCGCAGACCGCGAGGTCGAGGAGCAGCTCGATCACCTCGTACAAGACCGCCGCAGCCTCTTGCGACGTAGCTCGCTGGGCAGCCAAGAGCGGTTCGATGCGTTCCGCCGTGATCTCGCCGACGGTCAGATCGCCGAACGTCGGGACGAGCTGCGTGCGAATGATGCGCTCGCAGCGCGCGTATGTCGCGCCGCTGACACTCGAGTCCCACGCGAGGTCGCCGAGCCACATGTACACGAGTTCGTCGAAGGGGTCGTCAGCCGCGGGATGGCGCCACGCATCGAGCTCCGAAAGCCGCAGCCGCTCCGCGATTCGGAGCTCCAGGGAGGCACGGGCCGCCGCCGCAGTGCGGCCGGTGGCGGTCATCCGTTGGAGCTCTCCATCCCACAGCCGCAGCCGAGTCATGGCCTGGACGTTGCCGCTGGCCACAGTATGGGTCGTGATCTTGCCGTGCGTGCCCCATTCGAGGGGCGGTCGTCCTGTGCGCATGATGCACCTTCCTTACCTGTCAGGATCCGAGGGCCTCGTCGAGGATGTCGATCGTGATCGGATCGACCTCGACTGCCGACACGACATAGCTCGCGCGCGTGATCTGCTCGTTCGCGTGCCCGAGCAGACGCGAGGCGAGCGTGATGCCTGCGGCCCGTTCGACGAATGTCGCCGTCGTCCGCCGATAGAAGTGCGTCGTGAACTCGTCGACGTCGACACCCAACGCCCTCAGCTCCGTCGTGTTGTCTTCGACGAAGGTGCGCAGCAGCCGCTCGTAGTTGCTCACACTCATCGGCCGGCCCGTCTTCGTCGGGAAGAGGAACGCGTCCGCCCCCGGCCCGGCGAGCACCAGCCGGCTGCGCACAGCGGCCGCCGCCACGGCCGGCAGCGCGATGCGTCGCCGCTGCCGTGCACGCTTCGGCGCATCCTTTCGATGCAGCCCCTGCTTCTTGGTGCTCACGATCGTCCCGTCGACGAGGAGCGTCGGCGGCGAGGTCGTCATGTCGACGTCCTTGCGGCGAAGCCCGATGCACTCCCCCACGCGTGCCGAGGTGCCGAGCATGATGTCCATGCCGTCGATCAGCGCCCGGTAGTTCGGACGGGGCCCTGAGCCACCGGTCGCGCGCCATCGGTGCATGAGATCGCGGACAGCCGCGATCTGCTCCGGCGAAAGCACGGAGGTCTTCTTCTCCGGCATCGGCAGCCGCTGCACGTCGCGTACGGGATTGCGCGGGATCGCGTCATCCCGCACGGCGTAGCCGCAGATCAGCCCGAGCGCGGCTCGAGCCTTACGGGCCTTCGACAGCGAACCCTCGCGCATGATGCCCTGGATGATCCGGTCGCACCGGCCCACCGTGAGCTGATCGAGCGTGACCGCGCCGCACACCGGCTTCAGCACGAGCCGCACCGCGGACTCGTAGGACTCGAGGGTCGAGTGCGCGAGGCTTCCGGCGTCCGCCCGTGCGTTCGCCTGCACGAGCCACGCGTCGGCGGCCTCGGCGAGCGTGCTCGACCCCGTCAGCGCTCCGGCACCGCCTGACGTCAGCGATCCCGCCAGACGGCGAAGCTCGGCGCGCGCGTCCTCTTCGGTATCGCCCGTCGCCTTCAGTTGCCGGAGCTCGCCCGAATCGTCACGCATGCGGGCGCGAGCGCGAATCCGGCCGCCGGCGAGCTTGGTGATCTGCACGGCGCCGATCTCGCCGGCCTGGATCCGCGGCCTAGGCATGACGCTGCTCCCGTGCCCACGCGAAGACCTCAGCGAGGTCGTAGCGGACGTGCCGGCCGAGCTTCATGTACGGCGGGCCGACGTGGTTGAGACGCCAGTCCTCGAGCGTGCGCTCGGGCACCTTGATGATGTCGGCGGTCTCCGCCTGCGTCTTGAAGTCCGGCGGTGCGATGCCGGAAGTGCCGATGTCCATGCACATCAGGTGCGCCGACATTCTCCGTGAACACCCGTACGGGATGCCACGAGAGCGTGGAGATCGGGAGACAAACCTGGCGCACGGACGTGCCGGAGGGTTTTTGGTCCCGTATCTGGTCCCGGACCCGGTCAGACAGGTCGAGAAGCCTCTAAACGAGGGTGGATTCTGATGCGGAATCCTGCGGAAAACAGTGCTGGGGTACCTGGACTCGAACCAAGAACAACTGAACCAGAATCAGCCGTGTTGCCAATTACACCATACCCCACCGGTGTCGACCGGAGTCGTGCCGAAGATCAAGTCTAGACGACGCACGCGACCCCGCCAAACCGGCCCGGCAGCGGTCGGCCGCTATCAGGCGCGGTGCTCGACCAGCGCGCCGAGGCGTCGCAGCGTCTCAGGCTTGCCGAGCAGCTCCATCGACTCGAACAGCGGCGGTGACACGCGGCGTCCGCTCAGCGCGACACGCAGTGGCCCGTACGCGACGCGCGGCTTGAGCTCGAGACCCTCGACGAGCGCGCGCGTGAGCGCCTCCTGCACGGCGGCCGCGGTGAACTCCGCCTCGGGGACCAGCTCGAGCGCGGCGACCGACGCGACGAGCACCTCGCCGGCGTTGTCGGGCAGCGACCGCAGCGCGTCCTCGTCGTACGACACCTCGTCGCGGAACAGGAACCCGAGCATGCCGGGCACATCGCCCAGCAGCTGCACGCGCTCCTGCACGAGCGGAGCGGATGCCCCGATGAGCGCCCGCTGCTGGTCGGTCGGGGTCTCGTCGACCGCACCCGCCGCGGCGAGGTACGGCACGATGCGCGCGGCGAAGTCGGCGGGCTCCAGCATCCTGATGTGGTCGCCGTTGATCGCCTCGGCCTTCTTCTGGTCGAAGCGCGCGGGGTTCGGGTTGACGTCGGCGATGTCGAACGCCGCGACGAGCTCGTCGAGTGAGAACACGTCGCGGTCGGCGGCGATCGACCAGCCGAGCAGGGCGAGGTAGTTGAGCAGGCCCTCGTGGATGAACCCCTTCTCGCGCTGCAGGAAGAGGTCGGCCTTGGGGTCGCGCTTGGAGAGCTTCTTGTTTCCGGTCTCGCCCAGCACGAGAGGCATGTGGCCGAACCGGGGCACGAAGTCGGTCACGCCCGCTTCGATGAGCGCGCGGTAGAGCGCGAGCTGACGCGCCGTCGACGGCATGAGGTCTTCGCCGCGGATGACGTGGGTGATGCCCATGAGCGCGTCGTCGACGGGGTTGACGAACGTGTACAGCGGGATGCCGCCGGCTCGGACGACCACGAAGTCGGGGAAGGATCCCGCCGGGAAGGTCACCTCGCCGCGGATGAGGTCGACGTAGGTGAGGTCTTCGTCGGGCACGCGCAGTCGCCACGCCGGCTCGCGACCCTCGGCGCGGAACGCCGCCTTCTGCTCGTCGGTGAGGTCGCGGTCGAAGTTGTCGTAGCCGAGCTGCTTCGCGCGGCCGTTGGCCTCGTTGCGCGCGTCGATCTCCTCGGCGGTC
>JAUIFD010000206.1 GCA_030429485.1 Phycisphaerae bacterium
CACCGCCCCGACCAATCCGGCGAAGAGCGAGAGCCCCGTCATCGACTCGAACTGGTTCTGGATCGCGAAACGATCGGCGACGGAGCAACGCACGCCGAAGCCGATCGTGTGCACCGCGAGCGCCACGAAGAGGAGGACGACGCCGGTGCGCATGAGCCAGGGTCGCCCGGTGCTGCCCGCGAGCAGCAGCCCCACCAGTGCGAGTAGGTACGCCCATGCGCCCCACTCGAAGAGGTTGGCCCTGTTGTAGAAGTACTCGACTTCGGCCCTCGCGCCCCCGTATCCCCCGCCGCCGTCCGCTTCGATGGCCGCGCCTAGGCGGGCGATCGCCTCGTTTGTCGCGCTCGCGTCGAGGGCTCGCCATGCGTCGCCCACGGCGCTCGCGGCGGCGCGCACCTCCGAGCCCTCGGGCGCTTCGGCAAGATGCCGCCACCGCCCGCCGGCCGACTCGGGCGGGAGGACGACGAGCGTCGAACGCACCCCTTGGATGACGGCCGACGCGCGGCGCAGCTTCTGGAATGCGGGCTGATACCCGGGCTCGAAGAGCAGCTCGTCTTCGAGTTCGGGGCCGTACCGACCGACCATGATCGGCGTGACGCGCGTGAGCTTCTTCCATCGCTCCTGCGACGCCTTGTCACCCGCGAATGCACGCTCGAGGATCGCTTCGCGCAGCGGGAGATACTCGACGTGGATCAGCGGCTTGTCGGCGTAGTACGACGGGTCGATCATCAGATCGAGCCACGTGAACACGGGGTCGTAGTGCAGCTTCTCCGGCTTGCCATCCTCGTTGAGTTGGACGTCGACGTAGTCCTTGCGGCCGACGATCGCGAGCACGGTCTCGCGCGCCATCGTGTCCGCGATCTTCACGCGCCCGCCGGGTTGACTCAGCGCCAGGCGTCGGATCGGGTCGAGGTCGAGCGCCTGGGCGAAGGCGTGGCGGCGCGCGGCATCGACGCGGGATGACTCGCCGACGAACGCCTCGCCGAACGGATTGACGAGCGGCGCGCCCTCCGACACGAGCGCCGCCTCGGGGTGCGCGTTGCCCTCCGGCGCGGCCGCCTGGCCCAGCGCCCTCGGCGCGAACATGCCCACCAGACACGCGATCCACGCCAGCGCGAGCGATCTCATCCGACGACCTCCACTTCCTCCCGCTCGGTTTCGAGCGAGGAGGTTTCACCTTTCGGCCCGTTCGCCGCTGCTTCGCGAACGCGCTGCGCGTCACGCACCGCCTCGGCAGCCCGTCGCTTGATGATCAGGGGTTTCACGTAGAACGCGTAGGGGATGCCGATCCCCATCAGCACCGCGCCGAGCGCGATGACGTGAATCCCCGGGTTGTTGCCGACCGCGAGAATCGTGAAGCTCACCGCCGGCTTGTCCCATTGCCCTGCTTCAACAGCGGCGCTGGTGCGGTTCCACGTGGTCGGGTCCCATCCCGCCTGCGAGAACTTGAACTGGTTGGGATCGAGCCCGTACATGAGGCGCGGCGCCAGGCCCGCGAGCCCCGGGTCGCTGGCGTGCGGCGCGCGCAGCGGCGCGTTCAGGCTGACGTCGTGCTCGAAGGGCTCGAACTCGGACACGCCGGGGATCGGCGAGACCCGCACGCGCGAGCGGAAGTCGCGGGGCGGCCCGCCCGCGGTGTAGGGGATCATCTCGAAATCGAGGAGCGAGACCTCAAAGCCCAGCGGGTGCTGGGCGCGCCCGAACGCGAGCTCGACCTCGCGTCCGTCGGCGAGCGTGACCGTCCGCGTTGTGTCCTCGACGCCGAGATATCGGGAGAACGGGAGCCACACGACACGCCGCCAAGGGCCGGGTGTTGTCGAGGTGGCTGGCGGTGGCGCTGTGACGGCGACCGCGAGCCACGCGTGGTCGTGCGTGCCGACGAATCTCGCCTCGCGCTCGTGTGCGGGGGTCGGGATCGGGCGCTCGAACTCGACCGCGTGATCCCACCGGTCGCCCGCGACGAACGCGAGCCCGTTCGTCTGGGCGAGCAACTCCGGCCCACCGGCCGCCAGTTGAAGCTCACCACGGGCCGATTGGGTCAGCACGATGCGATTGCCGTCGGCGGTGCGCACGAGCCCGCCGGGCACGCGCACCGCTGCTCGTGTAGTGCCGTCTGGGCGATCGTCGAAGAAGACCTGCATCTGATCGCAGTCGAGGTAGGTGAGGCGCAGCGCCGGGTCGGGATCGCGCCGGGTTGGGCGTCCGGTGGCGTCGGGTTCGAGAATGTCCTGCGTGAGTTCGGGGTACCGGTGGTAGACCCATCGCTCGTACGCCTCGCCGCCGGGCGGGGCGACCTCGATGATCGCGAGCGAGCTCGTTGCGCCCTCGTACCCGGGCGTGATGATGGGGAAGGGCGGGCTCGGCAGCAACTGGCGCACCGTGCATCGCGTGCCGTCGATCTCGAATGTGCTTCCGGCCTGCACCGCGACGACCCTGCGTTCGCCATCTGGGGTCTCGGCGATCAGCGCGTGAGTCGTGCCCGGAGGCAGTTCGGTCGTGAGATCGCCCCATCGCTCGTCGGTGCTGTCGGCGAAGTACTCGAGTGCGAACTCGCCGTTGTCCGCGACGCGCTCGGCGGGGCGGTTGGGCATGAGCACGAAGCTCATCATCGGCTCGCCCGGGTTGTGTTCACCGCCGAGCGCCGCGTGCATGAACACGATCCGCAGCGGGTTCGGCGCCTCGCCCATCGCGGGCTCGCCCTCGACCCAGTCGGTCACGGTCGTGGCGTAGCTCGCGTATCCAACCACACGAAAGTCGATGTCCGCATCCGTGCGCCCGAGTGTGCTCGAGGGGACGGGCAGGTCGATCTCGCCCCAGTCCTCGTCGGTCCAGATCGGCGCGCGGTGGGCCGCGTCGTGCGCGGAGATGCCGGCCGAGGCGTCGAGCGTGTAGTCGTTGTAGCGCGGCACGCCGGAGAGCGGTCGCTGCTCCCAAAACCCGCGCTGCCCGACGTAGAGGGCGATGGCGGTGTTGTCGTAGAAGAGCTGCTCAGGTGCGCCCTGCGAGATGCCGCCTCGCACGCCCGGCGGGCCGGCGCGGAGCAGCACGTCGCCCTCCTTCTTGAGGCCCTGGTAGTAGATGCTCCCGAGCGCGATGAGCACGATGCCGGCGTGCACCATCAGGACGCCGGCGCGAGGGAGGGTGAACTCGATCCGGCGCACGGTCGCCACCACCATGTTGACGACGAAGACCATCAGGACCACCCGCAGCGGCCACCAGGAGTAGAACTCGAGCTCGGTCATCTCGAATGCCGGAAGGCGTCGGAGGGTCGTGGACTTGTAGTGCTCGACGAACCCGGCGAACAGGCGGAGGCCCCCGCCGGTCGCGGGCTCGTATCGCAGCGCCGGCCACGCGAGCCCAAGCCAGGCCCACGTCGCGAGCGTGCCGAGCGCGACGACCGCCCCCACCCGCGCCGCCGCACGCGCTAAAGCGTCGCGCTCGCGCGTCACGCGGGTGGCGATCACCCATCCCGCGATCGCCCCGACCGCGACCGGAAGGGCGAGCGTGGCGAGGTAGATCGCCCAGGTGAGTCCGAGCGCGAGCAGCCCGATCGGCACGCTCGCCAGCACGCCGTAGAACGCGACCACCACCAGCAGTGAGACGCCCAGCCAGATGCTCGACAGCGCCCGTAGCAACGCCTTGACCGGCCACGCCCAGGAGGGAAACACCTGGTCGTCCCAGGCGAGTGATCTCCGCCACTTTGCGCTCATCGGGCTCCTTGCACGGCGAGGCCTCTCGCCAGCGTGTGACTCTATGGCCGAGCTACGCACCGATCACGATCAACTCCGGAGGACCGCCCGCCCGCAGCGCCCGCTCGAGCGCAGACCGCCCGGGCCCGTCGCGGGACGCGGGCACGGCGACGATCCCGGCGAGGTCACTCCCCGGGCGCAGCTCAAATAGGCTGGGGTCGATTTGGAGCGAGATCGCGCCGTTGCGTGTCGCCATGGCGAGGAGGGTTGCAGGATCGGTGGCGTCTCGGCGGAAGAGCCTGCACGCCTCGTGCCAGACGGTGATGCCGCCGGCAACCGGATCGCACGCGGCGGGAGGCAGATTCAGCACGGAGTCGGTGCCGAGGCACACGTTGACACCCGCGTGGAGCAGATCGCGATATGGGTGCGGTCCGAAGTGCTCCTGGGCTGCGAAGTACTCGCTCGCACGCGGAGAGTACGCAACGGATGCTCCCGCCTCGGCGAGCAGCACCGCGTGCGCCGGCGTGGGGAGATCGTTCACATGGGCGCACACAAAGGGACGCCCGGCGTCGCGGGCGGCGACCAGCGCCGGGCGCAGATGGTCGATGGGGTGGGCGCCCGCGCTGAACGCACGGGCGAGACGGTGCTCCCATACCCCGACGCGTTCGAGGAGTGCGCGCTGCGGGCCTGTCCCGGACGCGACGAACTCCCGCTCGCCGGGCGTCTCCGCGAGGTGGGTGGCGAGCGACAAGCCGCGCGCGCTCGCCAGGGTTACGGCCTCGATGTACGCCGGGAGCGAGACCGAGTAGGGGGCATGGGGCTGAAGCCCGAAGCGGAGGCGCTCGGTCGGTTCGAGCCCCCCGAGCACCTCGCGCAGCGCCGCGAGCGAACGCCCTTCGCCGGAGCCGATCGCGAAGAACTCGATGAACGACACGCCCGTGAGTGGCGTGCGCGCGATTGCGGCTGCGGCGCTCGGGTTGGCGCGTCCGCCCGCGGCGCCCGCGATATCCCCCACCGCCACGACGCCGCCCGCGAGCGAGAGTGCGGCGCCCAGGCGCACGGCGGCGGCGATCGCGTCGGGCTCGGTCGGCCGCTCGCGCCGGACGCGGTCCGCCCACGCGCCGAACCCGCCCACCGGATCAAACTCGACCGCACCGATCGCGGTGAGGTCGAGGTGGGTGTGTGCGTTGACGAGCCCGGGGATGAGGAGCGAGGCTTGGCGGTCGAGTCGCTCGGCTCGTGGGGCCGCCTCGTGCCGATCTGCATCGCCTGGGGCGCCGAGGGCCAGCAGGCGGACGCGCCCGCGGCCGGCGGGGACGAGGTTCCGCTCGCGAGCCGCGCTGGGGGCGACTTCGCCACCCCGCTGGATTTCTGGGACAACCTCGTGATCTTCGATCTCAACGAGTGCGGACGCGGGCTCGCAGAGCACTCCTCGGTAGTCCGCCGCGGCTGCGGCGTCGATTCGGATCACTCGGCGCTGGCCCGGCACGCCCGAGCGTATCCGCGCCCCCACGCCGACCCGCTCGCGGAGCCCACCCGTCGCGCACGATCGGCTAGGATGCGGCTTCCCACTCGGACACAACAACATGGAGTTTGCGATGCGGCGCACAACCAAGGCTCTTCTGTCTCTGGCCCCCCTCGGGCTGATCGTCTCCGGGCTGCTCGGCGGTTGTGCGAGTGATCCTGAGCTCGCACGCCTGCGGGACGCGAATCGCGTGCTGACCGGGCGGGTGCAGGAGTTGGGCGCTCAACTCGACGAGTGCCAGACCACGAACGCCGCGCTGCTCGGCTCGGACGATCAGCGGACGAGCGCTCTCGCCCAGCTCTCGGCGAAGAACAACGAGCTCCAGTCGCTCGTCAACGATCAGCAGCGGACGATCCGGGAGTTTGAGTCGCGCCTGGCGGGGCTTGACCTCGGTGGGCTCGATCCGGCGACCGATTCGGCGCTGCGCAGGCTCGCGGCGGCGAACCCCTCGCTCATGACCTACGACCCGGCGCGGGGGATGATCCGCTTCGCGTCGGACCTCACCTTTGACTCGGGGTCGGACGTGGTGAGGGACTCCGCGAAGTCGAGCCTGCGCCAGCTGGCGGGCATCCTCAACCAGGGCGCGGCGCGCGGGTACGACGTGCAGGTGGTCGGGCACACCGACAACATCCCGGTCGGCAACCCGCAGACCAAGGCTCGGTTCCCGACCAACATGCATCTCTCGTGCGCACGGGCGATCTCGGTGCGCTGCTGGACCGCCAGCGGCACCAGTCCCAGCAGCTTGTCGCGCTGATCGAGGATGCCGAGGTCGG
>JAUIFD010000207.1 GCA_030429485.1 Phycisphaerae bacterium
CGATCGGGGGCTTGGGGCAATCGGGCGTGGTGCTCTCGCCGCGCTGCTGCGACCCGCTGTACCGCAAGGCTATTCGGGTTTCGATTGGGTGCGCGATGCGTGTGCCCTGGTTGGTCGCTGATGAGTGGCCGGGAGTGCTGACCGAAGTTCGTGGCGCGGGCTTTGAAGTAATCGCACTGACACCTGGAGAGCAGGCCGAGTGGATCGACGGAGTCCCGCCCTATCGGAAACGGGCGCTCTTGGTTGGTGCGGAAGGTCCGGGGCTTACCCCTGATGCGGTCGCGGCCGCTGACCGTCGCGTGAGGATCCCCATCGACGCACGGGTCGATTCGCTGAACGTCGTGGTTGCGGCTTCGATCGCGTTGCACCGGCTCTCGGGAACTCCGGCGGGGGTTGGCCAGTAGAAACTCGTGGTTCTCCTGCGCCCGCTTCTACGGCGCTGGTAGGCTGACGTTCTCTGCAAGGGGAGGCTGCCATGTTCGTTCGAACGCTCGCTGCAACCGCACTCATCGCTCACGCTGCCGTCGGACAGACCGACGAGATCGGGCGGGAAAGCGTGGGGGCTCGTCTCACCCAGATGAGCGCGATGGAACTCACGCCATTTGACGCGTCGCTCTGGTCGGCCCTTTCGGATTGGCACGGCACCGCGCTCGATGCGGAGAACACCGCGGGCCAGGTGGTGCTGATCGCCACCTGGGCGAGTTGGAACCCCACGTCGCAGCGCGTGCTTCCGACCCTGCAGCGGCTTTACGAGCAGCACAAGGACGACGGGCTGATTGTCGTCGGCGTGCATCACCCGAAGGGGTATGACAACGCCGAGGCGGTTGCGAAGTCACGGGGCCTGACATTCCCGATCGCGCTCGATGCCGAAGGCAAAGTGCGCGAAGCGTTGAACGTCGATCAGGACCCGGATCTCTACTTCATCGACCGTTCGGGGCAGATCCGGTTCGCCGACGTGCGCACGGACTCGGCGATGAAGGCGGCACAGGTGTTGCTCGCCGAGTCCCGCGACGACGCGGCAGAGACCCAGGCACGCCTCGATGCAGCAGCCGCGGAGCGCGAGCGAGAGTTCCGGACGATCCGGACGGTGGAATCGGATATCGCGCTCAACGCGATGCCGGAGGTGCCGTTCGCACAGCCGAGCGACGCGGCGTACGCGGCCGTGAAGTGGCCGAAGGTGCCGGAGTCGGCCAACCAGGGGAGCCGGTTCGGCGAGGAAGTGTCTTCGGTGAAGGTCTCCCTTCCGGAGGACGGCTGGGTCGGAGGCAAGCCCGAGGTCAAGGGGCGCGTGATCGTGATGTACCACTGGCACCCCGACCTGCGCGAGTCGCACACGCCGTTCATGCACGAGATCGACGAGCTGGCGCAGCAGCGCGGGCGAGACGTCGCGGTGGTCGGCGCACTCTCGATCTTTGAGCAGAACAACGTCTCCGGACGGTCGAGGCAGCAGGAGGAGGAGTGGAAGGACCCGGAGCGGCTCGGCAAGCTCATCCGCGAGTATCACGACGCGCTGCGGCTCCACCACTCGCTCATGCCTGACTTCAACGACACGGCCTGGGAAAACTCCAACGTGCAGCGCGGGAGCAGCGGCGACAAGTACGTCCCGTTTGCCGCGATCTACAGCTCGGACGGCACGCTCCGTTGGTGGGGCTACGTCGGGCCGATGTACCGGCACAGTCGCGAGCTCGCCGGTCACGACGCGTTCCTCGCGGCGCTGGACAAGATGATCGACGTCGATCCTGGCGTGAAGGCGCGCCGCGAGGCCGAGCAGAAGTATCTCCGGTCGATCGGACGGTGAACGACGCGGGCTCGGATCGACGGGGTCCGGTTGCGCGCATCGTGCTCCATCAGCCGGAGATCCCGAACAACACGGGGACGATCGGGCGGACGTGCGTGACGTACGGCGCCGCCCTCACGCTCATCCATCCGCTCGGTTTCTCGACCGAGGTGAAGGCCCTGCGGCGTGCGGGCCTCGACTACTGGCCGAGGCTCAGCGTCGAGGAGTCACGGTCGTGGGGCGACTATGTCGAGGCGTCGCCCGGTGCGCGAAGGTGGGTGCTGACGACCCGCGCGTCGAGGACCATCTACGACGCCCCGACAGCCTGGGGAGATCACTTCGTGTTCGGATCGGAGAGCTGCGGGCTGCCCGATCAGGTGCATGACGCCGTGCCAGCCGAGCACCGGCTGGTGATCCCGATCCTCCCGGATGAGCGCTCGCTCAATCTCGCGAATGCGGCCGCGGTTGTGCTCGCCGAACATGTTCGAAGGCTGATAGGATGCGGTGCGATTCAGCTCACGGATGGGCGTTTGGTGTACAACGTGTCGGCACGTGGCGCACCCTCAAGCACGGAGTAGGCTTGACAATGATGAACCGATCGGCGAGGGCGTGGGGGCGCGGGTCGTGTGTCTTGCTCATCGGGCTGGCGCTGGCGGGGTGTTCGAAGCCGCTTCTTTCGGCGAAGGAACCGCGGAGCCAGTACAGCCGCTATGACTTGGTGCGTGGGCAGTACGCGCCCCAATACCTAGAAGACCCGTTCGGTCGGCGCGTGCCGAACCTCCGCGGGCGGCTGATTGCGAGGGACTGACGTGCGGTACCGCGGTCGCGGAAACGCTGCGAAAACCGGAGCGAACGCGCTCGCAACGCCGATGCAACTGCCGTCATGGATGGCACGATTGCAGTCGACGGGTTGGGTGGCTTGATGGGTGGCATCGCGCGCTTGCCTCGGGCTCGCGTCGTGTGGGGGGCGCTCGGCGTCACCATGACCCTCGTCACCGGCGCGCTCTTTCTCTCGGACGACAAGCCCGGCGGGATCGGGGGCGTCTCGCTCCCGGCCCTGGTGGCTCCGGCGGGCGGGCAGTCGCTCGAGTCGGTCCTTGAGGTCCGCGAGCCGATGGGCGAGTGGTCGGCGATCGTCATCGACCACACCGGCACGCCCTACGCCACGGCGGAGACCCTGGACGAGGCACACCGGGCACGCGGGCTCCGCGGGCTCGGGTATCACTTCGTGATCGGCAACGGCAACGGGCTGGGCGACGGCGAGCTGCACGTCGGCTCCCGCTGGCTCACCCAGGCCTCGGGCGCCCATACCGGTGGCGAGGACGGCGAGTGGTACAACCGGCATGCGATCGGCATCTGCCTCGTGGGCGATGGCGAGCGGCGCGGATTCACTGACGCGCAGATGGCGAGACTCACCGAGCTCGTCTCGCTCCTTCGGCGAGAGCTCGACATTCCGCTCGGCGACGTGGTGCTGCACCGCGACGTCGCGCCCACGAACTCGCCGGGCCGTTCCTTCCCTGCCGCGGCGTTTTACGCCGGTCTCGAATCAACCCGGTGAGAGCCCTCGCTCACGCCTCTGAAGCGGCGCACCTCATTGGCTACCATGGCGATTAGCCACGCCAGGCCGGCTGGCTTGGGCGTCTGGTCTGCCCACCATCGGCCCCTCAAGGAACGCGAGTCGTGCCGGTGCTCAAGAAGGGCGATCAGATCGACGGCTATCGCGTCATGTCCGAGATCGGACGTGGCGCGGCGTCCGTGATTTACCTCGTCCAGGACCTCAAGACCAAGAACATCTGGGCCCTCAAGCAGGTCGAGAAGAACACCGACAAGGATCAGCGCTTCCTCGATCAGGCCGAGACCGAGTACAAGATCGGCTCCGAGATCAAGCACGCGAGCATCCGCCAGATCCGCAAGATGTTCAAGAAGGGCGCCTTCCTCTCCGTGCGCGAGCTCTACCTCGTCATGGAGTTTGTCGACGGCGTCTCCCTCGACGGCTCACCTCCCAAGACCTTCGAGGACGCCTGCTCGATCTTCCATCAGGTCGCCGAAGGCATGGCCGCCATGCACGCCCACGGGTATGTGCACGCGGACATGAAGCCCAACAACATCGTCGTCAACGAGAAGCTCCAGGCCAAGATCATCGACCTCGGGCAGTCCTGCCGCGTCGGCACCGTCAAGCCGCGCATCCAGGGCACGCCCGACTACATCGCGCCCGAGCAGGTGCACCGCCGACCGATCACGCCGGCGACCGACATCTACAACCTCGGTGCGACGATGTACTGGGTGCTCACGCGCCAGCACATCCCGACCGCGCTGGGCAAGGGCGATTCGCTCATGGGCTCGCTCGACGACAACCTCATCCAGAAGCCCAAGCCCGCGATCGAGCTCAACGCGCGGATCCACCCGCGCCTGTCCGACCTCATCATGAAGTGCGTGGAGGTCGACCCCGACAAGCGTCCGCCGACCATGCGCGATGTCGCGGCCCACCTCAATCTGGTGCACGGCATTCTGCTCGCCAAGCAGCGCGACGCCGAGGGGCAGGTCGCGAGCGTCGACGACGAGGACTGATCCGCGATGGACCCGCTGGAACTCCAGGATGCGGACGCGGTGGTCGCGTTGTTCCGTCGAGCCACCGAGGCGACCCGCGACGCCGCGTGCCGGCGCGGTTCGCTCGAGGTGATCCACGCGCCCGCCAGGATCATCGCGACCGGCGACCTGCACGACAACCCGATCCATCTCGAGAAGCTCGAACGCGTCGCAAGGGTCGGCCCGTTCGCAGAGGGCGACGAATCGACCCTGCCCCACCTGACGCTCCACGAGATCATTCACTCCGATCGCCTGATCTCGGGGGTGGACCTCTCCTATCGCGCGCTCGCTCGCGTGGCGCATCTCAAGACCCTCCATCCCGAACGCGTCCACATGCTGCTCGCGAACCACGAGCTGGCGCAGGTAGTCGGCTCCGGGATCGTGAAGAACGGCGTGCGCTGCGTCGACGCGTTCAATGACGGACTCGAGTGGGCGTTCTCGAGCCGGGCCGAGGAGGTCGCCGAGGCGATCGGGGCGTACATCCGCGCCCTGCCGCTCGCGCTCCGGGCCGAGGGGCCCAGGGGCGTGGTGCTCTGCTCGCATTCGCTGCCCGGGCCGGCGCAGATGGCCCGCTTCGACCCCGGCGTGCTCGACCGAGAACTCACCGAAGACGATTACACGCCGCTGACCGGGTCGGCCCACCTGATGGTCTGGGGGCGCGGGTACGACGCCGAGCAGCTTGAGGACCTGGTCGAGCGGTGGGGGGTGTCGCTGTTTGTGCTGGGGCACGAGCACGCGGACACGGGGGTCGACATCGTGCGCCCGTGCGCGGTGGTGCTCAACTCGGACCATGCGCGCGGCGTGTACCTCCCGATCAACCTCGACAACCCGCCCGATGCGCACGAGGCGCCCTTCCACGTGATGCCCCTCGCAGCCGTGCATTAGGCCGCAAGAACGCTCCGAATCCGGCGCCTCCGACCCCCGCGTCGCTGCCCGGTGCTTACAGTCCGCCCTTGATCGGAGGGTCGGATGCACAAGCGGACGCACAGTTGCGGGCAGCTCACCAAGGGTCACGTCGGGCAGACGGTCACGCTCTCGGGGTGGGTCAACGCCTACCGCGATCACGGGCACGGGCTGATCTTCGTCGACCTGCGCGACCGCGAGGGGCTCACGCAGCTCGTCTTCGACAAGGAAGACGCGACCGACGCGCTGCTCGAAGCCGCCGACAAGCTGCGCAATGAGGACGTGCTCGCGGCGACGGGCGTGGTGCGCGTGCGCGACGGCGGGCCCAACCCGAAGCTCAAGACCGGCGAGATCGAGGTCGTGGTGCAGGAAGTGGTGGTGCTCGCGAAGGCGGATAACCCGCCGTTCCTGCCGTCCGACGAATCGAACCTGCCGGGCGAGGAGCTGCGCCTGCGGTATCGGTATCTCGACCTCCGCCGCCCGAAGATGCAGCAGCTCGTGCGCACGCGGCACCGCATCGCGAAGCTCACGCGCGACTACTTCGATGCGCACGGCTTTCTGGAGATCGAGACGCCCTATCTCTGCCGATCGACGCCCGAGGGCGCGCGCGACTTCATCGTCCCGAGCCGCGTGCAGCCCGGGCAGTGGTACGCGCTCCCGCAGAGCCCGCAGCTGTTCAAGCAGATCCTCATGGTCGCGGGCTTTGAGCG
>JAUIFD010000208.1 GCA_030429485.1 Phycisphaerae bacterium
CGCACACTCGCCACGTGATCGATATTGACGCCGAGCCTCACCAAGGCCCAATGCTACGCGCACCGAAAGCCCGCCCGAGATCGGTTGGGCACGCCCACGACCCCGGGTAAGCTGCGAACGGAAGGGGACCGATGCTCGGCTTCATCCTCGGGCTATGTGCTCTCGCACTCGTCGGCATGGCGCTCCTGCACTGGGGGCTCAAGGGCCGACGCGTCAACGACCACCCCGTTTGCCGTGATTGCCGGTTCGACCTCCAGGGCGTCTATCCAGGCGAGGTGACCTGCCCCGAGTGCGGCTCGGGGCTCAAGCGCCCGAAGGCCGTCCGCGTCGGGGTGCGCAGGAGGATGTGGTCGGTGGCCCTGCTCGGGCTCGCGCTCCTCCTGCTCCCTGCCGCGACACTCGGCGCATCCATGCTCGCCGCGCTCACCGGCGCCGATCTCGCCTCCTACAAGCCCGTCGGCCTGCTCATCTGGGAATACAACAACCTCTCCCGCGCCGGCGCCGAACACGCTGCCTCTGAACTCGCAACCCGCGCCGCCAACAAGCAACTCAACCAGGATCAACTCGCCCTCCTCATTGACACCATCCTCGACAACCAGACCGATCCAGACCGCCCCTGGGTCACCGGACTGGGCGACGTCATCGAACGAGGACAGGTCAACGGCGTCGTCTCGTCGTCGCAGTGGGCACGCTACATGGCGCAAGCGCCCGCGCTCGACGTTGAGGCGCGCCATCGGGCGGCGCCCGGCGGCATCCTGCCGATCCGCGTCTTCGCCAACGAGCACCGACTCGGCTCCAACACGCAGGTCTCCGCAATGCTCTCGCTCAACGGCGCCACCATCGGCGTTGACACGCCACTCAAGCTCGTGCTCGGCCCCCTCGCGACCGACAACTGGTTTGCCGGATTCGGGGGCGCCGGAGCGTCGGGCATCGGATGGGTGAACATGGGGAGCGGCATGGCGGCGGCGTGGGGCGGACAGCAGGGCACCGGGTTCGCGCTGCAGATACCAGACGACCTCAACCCGGGCGCCTACACCGTCAACCTCACCATCGGAATCGTCGCGCTGGACCAGACTTCAGCGATGAACTTCGCACCCAACGCCAAGCCGACACGCACGGTCCCGCTCACCCTACAAGTCAATCTGAGCCCCTCGACTGAAGTCGACATCAAACCGATCGCGCCGTCGGAAGAAGCCGATGCTGTGCTCCTCGACGCGCTTCGTCCTGACTTCGTCCAGTCCATGAACTCCGGAATCGCGGGCACACAAGCCTGGGCCACCTACCAGATGCTCAATCCAGGAGATCTCGATCTCGCGTTCGAGGTCACCGCGCGCACGGGCGGCCAAGAGTGGCCGGCCGGAGTGCTGACCACCGGCGACCTCTGCCAAGCCGGACACATCTCGTACGGCGACAACACCCACATGCTGCAATGGCAGATGACCAAGCCGCCGCGCCCCGGGCAGACCGTCGATCTCATCTTCGAACCCTCGCCCGAGGTCGCCCGCTCCACCCTCGACCTCGACGCGTACTACAACGGTCGCATCGTCATCGAAGATGTGCCCCTCAATGACATGAACGACATCACCACCGTGTTCAGATCCGGCTCGACCAACAACGAGAAGGCCGAACGCAAGGAGGAGAGCCGCGCCAAGCGCCTCCTCCGCGCCCTCTCCGGCGAGAAGCCCGACGAATCAGACGAGCCGACACCGACCGATGACGACGGCGGCTAACGCCTAGCCTCACCGAACACGGGAGCCGACCCTTGAGCAACTCCAACATCAACATCGCCATCGTCGGCGCCGGCCCGGGCGGGCTCGCAGCAGCCGCCCTCCTCGCCGCGCGCGGCGCAAACGTCACGCTCTTCGAAGCCGCCCCAACCATCGGCGGACGCACCGCGCGCATCACCGCCAAGGGCGACAACGACCACGACTACCACTTCGACCGCGGCCCGACCTTCTTCCTCATGCCCTACGTGCTCGAAGAGGTCTTCGCCGCCGCCGGGCGACGCCTCGCCGACTACGCCGACCTCCGACGCCTCGATCCCATGTACCGCCT
Organism: Phycisphaerae bacterium; assembly: GCA_030429485.1. GTDB lineage: Bacteria > Planctomycetota > Phycisphaerae > Phycisphaerales > UBA1924 > JAUIFD01. The sequence continues at coordinate 2,056 of JAUIFD010000208.1, forward strand.
CGTCCTCGGGCGCGACGACGCACCCAACACCCCCTACATCCTCGACGCCACACAGGACCTCCCCGAGATGGCCCGGCGCATCGGCGCCATCGACGAGCACGACGGCCGCGCGTTCCAGCGCTTCATCGCCGACAACCGCTACAAGCTCCGACACTCCGAATCCATCCTGCGCAACCCCATGCGCAACCCCAAAGACCTCTTCACGCCGCAGACCGCCGCCGACACCCTCCGCGTCGGCCCCGTGCTCCGCCCCCACATGACCGTCTCGCAGCTGCTCTCCAAGTACTTCCGCAACCCGCAGGTCCGCCGTGCCGTCGCCTTCCAGAGCAAGTACCTGGGCATGAGCCCGCACGACTGCCCCGCCCTCTTCACCATCCTCCCGTTCATCGAATACGAGTACGGCATATGGCACCCCATGGGCGGGTGCCACGCCCTCATGCTCGCCCTCGCGCAAGTCGCCGATGAACTCGGCGTCGAGATCCGCACCAACACGCCCATCGATGAGATCACCTTCACCGACACGCGCGCCACCGGCGTCATCGCGGGCGGCGAACCCCAGACCTTCGACCACGTCGTCGTCAACGCCGACGCCACCCACGCCCTCAAGACACTCGTCCCCGCCAACGTGCGCGCCCAGGCCTCGCCCAAATACACCGACAAAGCGCTCGACACCCGGCGCTACTCCTGCTCCACCTACATGCTCTACCTCGGCGTCGATACGCCCATCAACCTCCCGCACCACACGATCTACGTCTCCGCGGAATACGACGCCAACCTCGCCGACATCACCGACCACGGCCGCCTCTCGCGCGACCCATCCATCTACGTCTGCAACCCCTCCGCCATCGACCCCTCACTCGCGCCCGAAGGACACGCCGCGCTCTACGTCCTCGTCCCCACGCCCAACCTTCAGCCGCGCCGAGGCAAGGGCGCCATCGACTGGTCGCGCCAGGCCCACACCCTCCGCGCCGAAGCCTTCCGACAGATCTCTCGCATCCTCGGCCCGATGGACCCTGTCCTCCGCGACCTCGAGCCTCGCGTCCGCGCCGAAGTGCAGCTCACGCCCGCCGACTGGCGCGCCTCGGGCATCAACCACGGCGCCACCTTCAACCTCGCCCACAACCTGGGCCAGATGCTCTGGGCACGCCCCCAAAACCGCCTCAAGGGCTTCGACAATCTCTGGCTCGTCGGCGGCGGCACCCATCCCGGCTCCGGGCTCCCCACCATCTTCCTCTCCGCACAGATCACCGCACGCATGCTCGCCGACGAAGCACACCTCGAACACGCCGCACGCGCGCCCGGCGCACTCGCGCCGGCATGATCAAGTACATCGGCTCCAAGCGCGCGCTCATCCCCTCCATCCTCCGCGCCTTCGAATCCCTGCACGACGTACACGCCGTCGCCGACCTCTTCTCCGGCACGTCCCGCGTCGGGCGCGCGCTCAAGGCCGCCGGATACCGCGTCGCCTCCAACGATCACAACGCCTACGCCCACGCACTCGCCACGTGCTACGTGCAAGCCGACGCCGACGACCACACACGCGACGCCGAACGCCTCATCGAAGAGTTCAACGCGCTCCCGCCCAAGCCCGGGTACTTCACCCACACGTTCTGCGAGCAGTCCCGTTTCATTCAGCCGAAGAACGGTGCACGCATCGACGCCATCCGCGAAGCCATCGCCGCCAAGAGCCTCAATCCCGAACTCGAAGCGATCCTCCTCGTCTCGCTCATGGAAGCCGCCGACCGCGTTGACTCCACCACCGGCGTGCAAATGGCCTACCTCAAGCAGTGGGCGCCGCGATCACACAACGACCTTCAACTCCGACTCCCCGAACTCTTCCCCCAGCCCGCTGCCGGCAAATGCGAAGCGCACCGCCTCGACGCGATCGACGCGGCACGCACCATCGACGCCGACGCCGTCTACATCGATCCGCCCTACAACCAGCACTCCTACCTCGGCAACTACCACGTCTGGGAGTCGCTCGTGCTCTGGGACAAGCCGGAGGTCTACGGCGTCGCGTGCAAGCGCATCGACTGCCGCGAGCGCCGCTCACCCTTCAACTCACGCACACGCTTCCGCACCGCAATGCAAGGCCTGATCGCCGAGATCGACGCACGCCACGTCGTCATCTCATTCAACAACGAGGGTTACATCGAACGCGACGACATGCTCGCCCTCATCGCCCACCGCTTCCCCGACGCCAACGTCGCGATCCTTGAACACGACCGTCGCCGATACGTCGGCGCACAGATCGGCATCCACAACCCCGCGGGCGACAAGGTCGGCAGGGTGACCCACGTACGCAACCGCGAATACCTCTTCGTCGTCTCGCGCGACGAGATCGACGCCGCCCTCACCCAAACCGCACTCGCGCCCTAACCAAGCGAGCCCTTGCGCACGCGAGGGAAGCGCCGATCACAACCACATCGCGCGCTCGATCGCCCCCATCACGCGCCCAACCTCGATCCGATCCATCCGACACCGCTCCGCGTGCTCGTCGGCCACCTCGTCCTCGCCGAGCGTCGGGTCCGCGAGCACGCGCACCTCCGGCACACCCGCCGGAAGCGTCGTCCACCGCGGGTCCGTCGGCCCGAAGAGCGCGACGCAAGGCGTCCCGAACGCCGCCGCGATGTGTCTCGGCCCGGTGTCGTTCGTCACCACGAGCGACGCCCGCCGAATCACCGCCTTGAGCGCGGCGAGCGTCACCCCAAGCTCGACGAGCGACGCCGCCCGCGCCTCCTCCCCCGCACCCTCGACCACCGCGCGCACAATCTCCGCCTCACCCGGCGAGCCGTTGACCAAGACCCGCATCCCCCGCTCGCGCGCGAGCCACGCCGCAATCTCGCCAAAGCGATCCGCGGGCCATCGCTTCCGCGCATCGTTGCCGCCCGGATTGACGATGCCATACGCCTCGCCCTCACCGATCCCCGCACCAGCAAGCAGTTCGCCAGCCTTCGCCTCGTCGCGCTCGCTGGTCGCGAGCTCAAGCGCACAATCATGCGCCTGCGCCGACGCGTCACCATCATCCTCCCCGAGGAAAGCCCGCGCCGCGCGCAAGTAGTACTCCACCGCCGTCACCGGCGCCCACCGCCGCCGACCCGCGCGCGAGCCTTCCAGCTCCGGCGCGTGGAGACGCTCGGTCAGGAGCATCCCCCGCCCATCGCGGTCATACCCGACGCGCCTGGGTATCCCCGCAACGCGCGCGATCAGAGCTGTGGAAAACGAGTTCGTCAAGAGCAGCGCCGCCTCATACCGGCGCGCGCGCAAACCAAAGCCCACCCGCTTCGGTCCGAGCACACCAGTCGGGTGCGCCACGTGCAGCTCATCCACCGAATCGAGCCCGTCCAAAACCTCACGCACCGCCGGGCGCACCAGCGCCCCCACAAAGCTCCCCGGGAGCGCCTGGCGCACCAAACGAAGCGTCGGCGTCGCCATCACCGCGTCGCCCACCCAAGAGGGGCACACCACGAGCACTCTCGCAGCCTTCGCACCACTCACGACGAACTTCCATGCGAAAGGACGTGCGCGGCAGCCTCGACCACCGACGCGAACGCCGCCCCCTCGCCCACCCGCAGCGCGCGCGCACGATCGATCCCCGCCCGCACCGCCGCTTCGAGATCACGCTCCGCGTCGCCCACCATCCACGACCGTCCGAGATCGAGCCCGAGATCGCGCGCTGCGGCGGAGATCATCCCCCCACCAGGCTTGCGCCACGGATGCTCCCGCACGAACCCGTCTGCCTCGCCCACGGGGTGATACGGGCACGCGTACATCGCCTCAAAGAGACACGCACTCGCTCCGTCCACAAACAC
>JAUIFD010000209.1 GCA_030429485.1 Phycisphaerae bacterium
TGCTGCAGGGTGAGGAGCACACGCGCTCCGGGCTGGTGGTTTGGCCGCTGGAGACCCGTGAGCCGGGGACGATGACGGTGTATGCGGCGGGATTCTCCGGCGAGAGCGACACGATCGAGATCACGAACCGCAAGACGGGCGAACTCGAGAAGCTGGTGTTTCGCAAGACCCGGATGCTCCGCCACCTTGTGCCGGGCGAGATTCAGCCGGACGTCCAGGGTGACCGTCCGCTGGCGTTGGTCGAGGATCGCTGGATCATGCGTTAGCGCTCGCTGGAAGGCGGTGGGGGAGCGTGCTAGGGTTCCCGCCCGCCGAGAAGGCGTTTTTGATGGAGGCCGTGCCGTGGCGCACAAAAAGGGTCAGGGTTCGACCAAGAACGGGCGTAACTCCAATCCGCAGTATCGCGGTGTGAAGCTCTACGGTGGCGAGTCGGCTAAGCCGGGCGCGATCATCATCCGCCAGTGCGGCACAAAGTTCCTGCCGGGCTTCAACGTGCGTCGCGGCAATGACGACACGCTCTATGCCGTCGGCACGGGCTCGGTCGTCTTCCAGGGACGCAAGGTGCACGTCGATCCGTATGACGACGACGCGCCACGCCCCCGTTGGCTCAAGCAGCGCCGCGAATCGGCATCGGCCAACTGATCGACCATCGCTTTGTGGATGAGTAAGCCGCTCGTAGAGCGGCTTCTTTCATGCGCCAACGTATTTGGCGTAGAGCGTTCTTGCACGCTGGGGAGAGGACGTGCCCTTGACGATCGCGCGTCCGTCCGCAAAGACCGTCAGTTCGATTGAGCCCTCGAGTTGCTCGTCGGCGGGTTCGTTCGTGAGCGCGCACGCGAGAAGGAAGTCGTTGGTGCGCACGCTCCCGTGCTGTGCCAAGCGTGCGCCGAGTGCTTGAAGATCAACCCGCCCGCGTGCGGGCGCGGAGACCTGCACCGCGCCGCGTCCGCAGAGGGTGTGCGATGTGGAGTGCGAGGCGCCGGCGAGGAAGTCGAACTCGCGGTGCACGCAGCATGGACAGTCGGCACGCCTCGCCCCGGTGACCTCAAGGCGGCGACGCGTGTTGCGCCAAAGGTCAAACTCGAGGAGCGTGTTCGAGAGCAGGTCTTCACGACCCAGCAGCAGCTTGAGCGCGTCGGTCGCTTGGGCCGCGGCGACGATGGAGATCGCGGGCCCGAGCACGCCGGCGGTGTCGCAGGTCGGCGTCGAGCCGGGGGGGGCGGGGCCTTCAAAGAGGCATCGCAGGCAAGGGGTGACACCCGGGCGGATGGTCATGCACATGCCTGTGGCGCCGACCGCGCCGCCGTAGACGAGTGGGAGGCGGTGCTTGACCGCGAGGTCGTTCATGAGGAAGCGGGTCTCGAAGTTGTCGGTGCCGTCGAGGATGAGCGAGGGGCGTTCGGTGAGAAACGAGTCGGCGTTGGCGGGTGTGAAGTCGTCCACATGGGCGGTCACTTCGACCTGCGCGTTGATCTCACCGAGGCGGCGTCGGGCGGCTTCGGCCTTGGGCAGGCCCTCGCGCACGTCGCGTTCGTCAAAGAGCGCTTGGCGCTGGAGGTTGGTGAGCTCGACCACGTCGCGATCGACGAGGACGAGCTGACCGATGCCGGCCCGGGAGAGCGTGTCCGCGATCGCGCACCCGAGCGCGCCGCACCCCACGAGCAGGGCGGTCGACGCACGCAGGCGAGCCTGGCCCTCGGCCCCGACGCCGGGCAGGAGCATCTGGCGGTGGTACCGCGCCAGGTCGCTGGGCGAGGCGTGTTCGTCTGGCGTGGTCACGGGTAAGCGTATCGTCGTGGCATGACGCGATGCGCGAGTGAGTCGCAGTATCCGGTGCGTGGGCTCGGGTGGCAGGCGCCGAATCCGGTCGAGTGCCGGATCGAGACGCCACGGCTCGTCATCAGGAGCTACACGCTGGATGATGCGCAGGCGATGTTCGAGACCGTGCGCGCCAACCGGGAGCATCTGCTGCCCTGGATGCCCTGGGCGAAGGCGGGGCACGAGGATGTCGCGGGGTCGGCGAAGTACATCGCGGAGCAGCTCTTCAGTGCGCGCCGGGGCGCGGAGTTTCCGGGGATCGGCGTGGGAATCTTCGAGCGCGCGTCGGGCTTGTTCCTGGGCGGCACGGGGTGTCACGACGTGCGCCAGGAGACCGCGTCGGCGGAGACGGGGTATTGGGTGCGCCGCGACTGGTGCGGCAAGGGGATCGCGACGGAGGTGCTGCGCCATGTGTTGTCGTGGTTGCTCGGCGCGCGCGATACGGGTGGGCTTGGGCTCACGCGCGTGCGGGTGTATTGCTCGTCGGCGAACGCGGGTTCCCGGCGTGTGCCGGAGAAGCTGGGGCTGCGCGCGGAGGTGATGCAGCGGGGGGACTTCTTCGTCGAGGGGCACGGCGCGACGGATCGGCTCGGGTGGGGGGTGATGGCGGATGAGTGGGATTGTGCGCGCCATGCGATGGGCGAGGGGTGGGGCGAGGAGTTTGCTGCGCGCTAGTGCCCGGTGACGAGGCGTCCGAGTGTGCCGATCCACTCGCCGAGGCTTTGCTTGGGCGGGTTCGCCCCGTTGTGGGTGAGGACCATGAGCGTGAGGTCGTCGTCGGGATTGCCGGCGCGGAATCGGGCGAGGCGATCGAGGGCGTTGTCCGCGATGTCGCGCGCATCGGTCGCGTCGATGTCGGCGAGCAGCGAGGCGAGCCCTTGCTGCCCGAGCTGTTCGCCATAGGGGTCGGCCGCCTCGGTGAACGAGTCGGTGTAGAGCACGACGGCGTCGCCTCGCTGGAGGCGCGTCGCAAACTGGGCGTACTGCGTGGGTTCGATGATGCCCAGGGGGAGGTTGTCGGGCAGCTCGCCCTTGACGCCGCGCCCGGACGCCATGACGCCGGGTGATTCGGGCGTGAGTTCGCTCCATATTCGCTCGCCCGCGCGCCGGATCATCGGCGGCGGGTGCCCTGCGTTGGAGACGATGAGCGAATCGGTCGGCGCGAAGTATGTCGCGAGGACGGCTGTCGCGAAGCGCCCGGCTTCCTGTGCTGCTCTCGCGAACTCCTCGTTGATGTCGCGCGTGAGCTTGGTCTGATCGGGCGTGTTGATGTGCTTGCGGGTGAGGCGTCGGAGTGTGGTCGCGAGCTCATCGACGCCGCCCCCGTGCCCCGCGACATCGGCGACGAGGAATCGCGAGATCGCGCCGGCCATGCACTGCGAGATGTAGTGGATATCGCCGCCGCCTTCCGCGCCGGCGTAGGGCTCGGCGTGGACGACCGCGTCGATGCCGGGCACGGAGACCTCGCGGCGCTCGGCCCGGTTGGAGCCGAAGACTTCCATGCACCGGAGGCGGAGCGCCTCCTCGCGCGCTTCGGGTGCTCGCTCGATGGTGGTCATCAGTCGATCTCTGGCGTGTCGCGAAACTGGGGCCTTGCGGCCCATCGCAGCTTTTCGACGACCGTCGCCCAGAAGCTGCCCTCAGGGTTCATGACGAATCGCACGCCCTGTTCATTCCGCCGAACCACGATTCGATCGCCGGTGCGCGCTGAGGCCTGCACCTGCCCGTCGATCACGAGCGTGGTGCCGGCTGGCGCCGGGCCGTCGTTGCCGCGACGGAGGGTCGCCTCAAAGACCGACTCGGGCGCGAGGACGATCGGGCGGAAGGCGAGGGTGTGCGCAGCGATCGCGGTGACCGTGAGCGCCTCGACGCCCGGCGTGACAATTGGCCCGCCCGCGGAGACGTTGTACGCCGTCGAGCCGGTTGGCGTAGAGACGATGACGCCATCGCCAGCGACCGTCGGCCCTGGCTCGCCATCGACCGCGAGGTCGAGCTCGATCATGCGGAAGGGCACGCCGGCTGTGATGGCGGCCTCGTTGACGACCGGAGAAGTGAATCGCTCGGAGCCGTCGGGCGCGAAGACCGACGCACGGGCGAGCATGAGCTCGCGCGTGCGAAGGGGCTCGCCATCGAAAACGCGCGGGGCGAGGCGGGCGAGGGCGTCCGTATCGAACTCCGCCATGAACCCCAGTCGTCCGAGATTGACGCCGAGGAGCGGGGTCTCGAGTCCGACGCAGCGGCGTGCGACGGAGAGCAGGGTGCCGTCACCGCCCAGGACGATGGCGAGGGTTGCATCGCCGAGGTCCGGGGCGTGATCGCTGCGTGGGTTGTGCTCGGCGAGGAGTGTGGCGTGTGTGCGCACGAGCGCAGCGACTTGGTCGGCGGCCTCAGCCGCGCCGGGGCGAGAGCGATCGACGAACATGATCACGCGGTGGGGCACGGCTGGAGTTTATGCGGGAGACACCGGGCGGTTGCGAGAGCTCTTTGTGTTCGTTCCGAGGGTCATGGGTCTGGTGGGCTGAGCGAGCGGACGAGCAGACGGGCGAGCGTGCGCGGTTCGAGGTAGTTGGTGGGCGGGCGGTAGTAGACCTCGTGCATGGTGTCGTTGGTCTTGGGGTCGAGGACGCGCACTGTGCCCTGCATGGACTCCAGCGCCACGCGAACCAGTCCCGGTCGCTGCGTGCGGAAGACGACGTCGGGCGTGCGCAGGATGACCGAACGCACGTGGCGGTGTGCTGCGGCGATGCGCAGCTCGGCGATCTCGAACAGTCGCACGACGGCGTCGGGCGGCTCGCTATACGCCTGCACCATCGCCTCGCGCACGCCCTCGAGCTGGTCGGGCGTGGCGGCGGTGGCGAGCCGGCGGTAGGCGTCGAGGCGGCGCGCTTCGCTCGGGATATACGCGCGCGGGATGATGCCGACGAGCCCGATCTCGACGGAGGTGGCGCTCGGGGCTTCGGGCGCGTCTTCCTGTTTGAGATCGCGCACGGCTCGCTCGAGCAGTCGGCAGAACATGTCGTATCCGACGGCTGCGATGTGCCCGCTCTGTTCGGCGCCGAGGAGGTTGCCCGCGCCTCGGATCTCCAGGTCGCGCATCGCGATCTTGAAGCCCGCGCCGAGCATCGAGTATTCCTCGAGCGCGCGCAGACGCTTCTGCGCCACGTCGCGCACGGGGCGGTCCTTCGGCAGCAGGAGGTAGCAATACGCCCGGTGCTTGGAGCGCCCGACGCGCCCGCGAAGCTGGTGCAACTCGGCGAGCCCGAAGCGGTCCGCGTCGTTGATGATCATCGTGTTCGCGGTCGGGATGTCGATGCCGCTCTCGATGATCGTCGTGCAGACGAGGATGTCGGCCTGGCGGCGCATGAACGTGAGCATCACCTCTTCGAGCTCGCCCGGGGGCATCTGCCCGTGCCCTATCACGATGCGCGTGCCCTCGGGCGCGATGCGGCGCACGTCATCGGCGACGGACTTGATGTTGTGCACGCGGTTATGCACAAAGAACACCTGCCCCTCGCGAGCCATCTCGCGGGCGATCGCCTGCGAGACGCGGCGCTCGTTGTACGGGATCACTTCAGAGACGATCGAACGCCGATCCAGCGGCGGGGTGGTGAGCGACGAGATATCGCGCAGTCCGATGAGCGCCATGTTGAGCGTGCGCGGGATGGGGGTCGCCGAGAGCGTGAGGACGTCGACCGTGACGCGGAGCTGGAGTAGGCGTTCCTTGTGCTCGACGCCGAAGCGCTGCTCTTCATCCACGACCACGAGCCCGAGATCGGCGAAACGGACGTCCTTGGAGAGCAGGCGGTGTGTGCCGATGAGGATGTCCACCTTGCCCTGGCGCGCGTCGCGGAGGATGCTGCTCGCCTGTCCACCGGTCTTGAAACGCGAAAGCGACTCGACGCGGAAGGGGTAGTCGGCGAAGCGCGCACGAAACGTGCGCTCGTGCTGCTCCGCGAGCACGGTCGTGGGCACGAGCACGGCGACCTGCTTGCCAAACTCGACAGCTTTGAACGCGGCGCGGATCGCGAGCTCGGTCTTGCCG
>JAUIFD010000210.1 GCA_030429485.1 Phycisphaerae bacterium
ATCCACGAACGGGTGGGCGATCTACGACGACGTCACCCAAACCACGTCGGCCCAAACAGCCGTCGCCGAGACCACCACAGACCTGAACGCGGCAGCGATGCAGGTCAAACTGTTCCAGAGCTACGTTTCGCCTTCGCAACAACAGCACCTCGTAGGTCGGTATCGAATCTCCGTCACGTCCGATGACCGCGACCAGTTCGCCGACGGACTACAGAGCGGCGGCGATGTCGACGCCGACTGGACAGTCGTTGCGCCCGTCAGCGTCGTACCGCCGAACGGCATGACACCCACAGTCCTATCAGATGGTTCCGTGCTCATGAGCGGCCCGGTGCCCGTCACCGGCACCTACACCGGGCAGTACGAACTGCCCTTCGGAGGCATCACCGGGATACGCATCGAGGTGATGGAAGATCCGAGCCTGCCCACCGGCGGCCCGGGCACGAATCCGTTCAATGGGAACTTTGTCATCACCGAGCTTCGCGTCACCGCCGGCACACCATGCCCGCCCGATCTCACCGGCGAGGGCAGCGTGAATACCAATGACTTCTTCCTCTTCTTGCAGTACTACCAGATACAAGACCCTCGCGCCGACTTCGCAGCATGCGGCGGGATCAACACCAATGACTTCTTTGCATTCCTGACCGCCTACCAGGCCGGGTGTCGGTAAGGCGCTTGCCGCGGATCTCAGACCCCCCGAGGCTCCATCCGCCCCGGCTCAAGCTGACGGAACAAAAATTCCGCGTACCGTCCCTGCGCATTGAGCAACTCGTCGTGCGTGCCCATCTCGACGATCCCGCCCTGCTCGAGCACGACAATCAAATCGGCATCGCGGATCGTCGAGAGCCGGTGCGCAATCACAAAGGTCGTTCGCGACCGCATCAGATCACGCAGCCCCGCCTGGATCAGCGCCTCGCTCTCCGCGTCCAGATTGCTCGTCGCCTCATCCAGGATCAAGAGCGCCGGATCAGCCAAGATCGCGCGAGCGATCGCGAGCCTCTGCTTCTGCCCGCCGGAGAGCCGCACCCCGCGCTCGCCGATCAACGTGTCGTACCCGTGCTCGAGCGCCTCGATAAATCCAGCCGCGTTGGCAATCCGCGCCGCCTCACGGATCTGCGCCGCGCTCGCGTCGCGGCGCGCATACGCGATGTTCTCCGCAACCGATCCGTCAAACATGAACACGTCCTGCTCGACAATCCCGAGCATCCGCCGATACGAACGCACATCGATCTCGCGCAGGTCGCGCCCGTCGAGCGTCACCCGCCCTCGCGTCGGGTCATAAAACCTCGCGACGAGATTGCACAGCGTCGTCTTCCCAGCCCCGGAGGGCCCCACCAGCGCCACCGTCATCCCCGGCTCGGCCACCAACGACACGTCGCGAAGCACCCACGCCGGCTCGCCGACCGCCTCATCCGCGCCACGCCGCGGATACGCGAACCAAACCTGGTCGACGACGACGCGCCCGCGCACCGCGTCGCGACCGAGCCGCACGCCCCCACCACCGCCCGCGAACTCCCCCTCCAGCTCCAGCAAGTCCAACACGCGATCCAGCCCCGCCAGCTGCGTCTGCACGCCCGTCGCGCTGCCCGCGAGCGTGGCGAGCGGCGCGAGCAACATCGTCAGATACAACACGAACATCGCGACATCACCCGGCAGCAGCTCGCCCTTGAGCACGAGAAGCCCCGCGTACACCACCATCAAGGCGCTCGCCACCGGGATCACCACGTCCCACACCAGCTCAAGCGTTCGCGACCAAACCCACGCGAGCAGCTCCTGGCGGACCACGAAGTGGTTCCGGCGTGTGAACCGCTCAGCCTCCGCCCGCTCGCGCCCAAACGCGCGCACCACACGCATCCCGCCAAACACCTCCGTCGCGTGCGCGTCGGTGATGTTGCTCATCGCACGCCGATCGCGGTGGATCGGACGGATCCGGTTGATCCACGTCCGGTGCGTGTACCACACGATCGGCACCAGCACGAGCCCGCCCACGAGCAGCTCCCAACGGATCGCCGCGAGGATGATGAGCGTCCCCAAGAGCTGCACCACCGCCTGCCACGGGTTGTACAGCAGGTTGAACGTCAGGTCCGCCACGTGCCCCGCGTCGTCGCGCAGCAGGGCCGTCACCCCGCCCGACTTGATCCGATGCACACGCTCGAGCGGCAACCGCACCGCATGATCGAACACACGCCGCCGTACGTGCGCGTTGAGCAGGCGTGTCTCCCGCGTCAGCGCCCACCGACCCGCGAGCCCAACCGCCGTGTGCAAGAGCGGGAGCACCAGCAGCACCCCCGCGATCCACCACAGGAGCTCCCGCCGATCCGTCCCGAACGTCTCGCGCGCCCACGCAGGAAGCCCCGCCGGACCGGGCTCTTCCAGCAGCACGTAGTCCACCACCACCTTCATCAGCGCCGGCGGCGCCAGCGCGAGCAGGCTCGCCGCCGTCCGCGTCCCCAGCGCAAAGTAGATCGTCCCGTGCGCCGGCTTCGCAAGCGCCCAAAACTTGCGCAAGAGCTCGAAGAACCCGCGCGAGGTCTTCTGCTGCTCCCGCGTCGACTCCCCCGTGTGGATCAGCCGCTCCGAATACCGCGTCTCCCGCCGGCGCGCCTGATACTCGCCAAACCGCTGCCGACTCGAACCCGGCGCGGTCAGCGACTTGCGATCTCGGCGTGGCTCTCGCTCCTCCCGCTTCACGAGCGATCGTAGCTCCGCCCCAAGCTCGCCCAAACGCCACGCCTAGCGTTTCGCGGAAGGGCCACGCAATGCCGACACCGACCATCTCCCCCCTCGTCCTCATCATCCGCGACGGCTGGGGGCGCAACCCCCACCCCGAGCACGACGCCTTCAACGCGATCAAGATCGCCAACACGCCCGTCGCCGACCGACTCGGGCGCGACTATCTCACCACCCTCGTCAAGACCTCGGGCGAAGACGTCGGCCTCTCCACCGGCACCATGGGCAACTCCGAAGTCGGACACCAGAACATCGGCGCCGGCCGCGTCGTCGACCAGGAAGCCCTCCGCATCACCAAAGCCTGCCGCGAAGGCACGCTCACCGAGAATCAGACCCTCACCTCCGCCATCGCCGCAGCACGCGACGCGGGCAAAGCCGTCCACCTCATGGGCATCTGCTCCGACGCCGGCGTCCACGGCCTGCTCACCCACCTCTACGCCCTGCTCGCCCTCTGCAAGAAGCTCGGACAGTCGCGCGTCGTCCTCCACCTCTTCACCGACGGGCGCGACACCGGCCCCTTCACCGGCGAGGGATTCGTCACCCAGGTGCAGGCCAAGCTCCACGAGCTCCGCGCCCCGGGCTTCAACCCCGTCGTCGGCTCGGTCATCGGGCGCTACTGGGCCATGGACCGCGACAACCGGTGGGAGAAGACCCACCGCGCCTTCGCCTGCCTCACCGGACGCAGCGCCGTGTCTTTCGAGCTGCCCACCGCATCCTCCGCCATCGAAGCCGTCAAACGCTACTACCGCGAGCCCGCCTCCGAATCGATGAAGGGCGACGAGTTCGTTACGCCCACCATGATCGGCGGCGACGCCACCGACGCCGCGTCGCGCCGCATCGCCGAGGGCGACACCGTCATCTTCTACAACTTCCGAGGCGACCGCCCGCGCCAGATCTGCTCGGCCTTCGTCCTCCCCGAGTTCGAGGGCGCGGTCAAGCCCTCGCCCGATACCGGGGTCTCCGGCTTCGACCGCGGCGAGCCGCTCAACCTCAACTTCGTCATCATGACGCGCTACGCCGAATACCTCGAACCGCACGCGCAGGTCGCCTTCATCAAGCCGCCGCGCATGAAGCACATCGCCGGCGAGTGGATCAGCGAGCTCGGGCTCACCCAGTTCCGGTGCGCCGAGACCGAGAAGTTCGCGCACGTCACGTTCTTCTTCAACGACTACAAAGAAGAACCCTACGAAGGCGAGCACCGCGAGATCATCCAGTCGCCCACCGACGTCACGACCTACGACCAGAAGCCCGAGATGTCCGCCGCCGGCGTGCGCGATGCTGTCCTCGCCCGCCTCGCCGCCGAAGACTGCGAGCCCTTCATCGTCGTCAACTTCGCCAACGGCGACATGGTCGGACACACCGGCTCGCTCGACGCCGCCGTGCGCGCATGCGAGGTTGTCGACGAGTGCGTCGGCCAGATCGTGGACAAGGCGCTCGCCCGAGGCGGGGCGTGCATCGTCACCGCCGACCACGGCAACGCCGAGCAGATGAAAGACCCCGAGACCGGCATGCCCCACACCGCGCACACCACCTACGACGTACCGCTCATCGTCGTGTCCGACGCGCACAAGACCAGCAAACTCCGCGCCGGCGGCCGCCTCGCCGACATCGTCCCCACCGCCCTCGAGATCATGGGCCTCGATCAGCCGCCCGAGATGACGGGCAGGTCACTGCTCGTCTGAGCCTCAAACCTGGCCCTGTTCGGGGGCAGTAGCTCTATTCTCGGGGCGGTAGCTTCCTCTCCCCATAAACCAGTTCCAATACACAATCAACGCCATCCCGAGCACGCCGTTGAACACCAACACGCCGATCGCCGTGCTTACGAGCCTGCTCAACGCCGCCAGCGTGACCTTGCCCGTCTTCAGGTCCGCGTAGAACACCTCAAGCGATTGCCAATCCGCGACCGCCGCGATGAGCACGATGATGCCCGCGATGACGAGCCCACCGACGATCATCACCACACCGACAAACGGCAGAAACAGATATGCCGGCTCCTCCCCCGTGCGCGCCTCCCCCCGACACGATCACTCGCCTCGCCCATGCCCCAAGCCTAACACCACATCGCTTCGTCGCTCGCCCCTACGCATACCCCGCCCCACTCAGATCATCCACCATCCAATCCCCACCCTGCCCGGGCTCCCACCACACACGGCTCAGCTCCGAAAGCCCATTGACCGCGAACACGCTGAGCGTCCCGTCATCCGCCGCGTTACCCAGCATGCGCACGTCGCCCGCACGGTCATCGCGCGAAGGCGCGTTCGTGTTGAGCTCCGCCAGCGCCGACACGCGCCACTCGTTCGTGCCCGGCACCCACCAGTACACGCTCAGGTTCGAATCCGCATCGAGCCCCGCATAGTTCATGCCGTCCCAAGACGTGTAGTAGCTCGTCATCCCGCCGCCCACGAACGGCGTGCCGCCCGCGATCTCCGTCAGGTCGTTCGACTGCCACTCCCCCCCAAAGCTCGGCACCCACCACGTCACGCGCAGGTTGCCGTCGGCATCGAGCGCCGTCAGGTTGATCCCCTGCCACGACGTCAGGATCGGGCTGAGCCCGCTCGCCAGCGCCGGCGCGCCCGTGATCTCCGAGAGGTTGTTCACGCGCCACTCCGTGAACTGCCCGGGGATAAACCAGAAGTTCTGGATGTCGCCGTTCGCGTCGAGCCCGACGATCGACCACTGGTTCCACGCCGTCACGTAGCTCGTCAGGCTCCCGAGCGACGTGAGGCCCGAGCCCGTCTGCGCTGAGATATCCGTGAAGCCCCACTCGTACCCATCATCACCGCTCGCGCCGGTTTGCGTGTAAACAACAAGCCGCCCGTCCGAGGTGAACCCCGCCAGCGACACGAGCCCACCCGTCGCCGTAAAGCGCGTCAGCGTGCCGCCGATCGCGCTCGCGCCGTCAACGGTCGCCAGGTCCTGAGCCGTCCACGCCCCCTCCGCATCAAGCGTAAAGAGATACAGCCCGTCCGCCGTTGTCGCCGCGGCATACGTCAGCCCGTCCTTCGGATCGGTCCACATCTGCACGCCGCCCGTGAACTCGATCGGGTCGGCGAAGAACCCCACCAACCCCGCAGCCTCGTCCAGACGAAGCACCTGCCACCCCGACTCGGTCTGCTCG
>JAUIFD010000211.1 GCA_030429485.1 Phycisphaerae bacterium
GAGCATCTCATCGAGCCCGCCGCCCGATTCGCCGGCGGCGACGAGGCTGGTGGCGACGGCGTCGAACTCCGAGGGGTGCTTGCGCATGGCGTCGGCGAGCGTGCTGCCTTCTTCGACGTCCTGTCGGACCTGCTCGACTACGACGGTGAACTTGGGATCGGCGCACTGCCGCGCGATCGCGGCGAGTGCTTCGACGAGTGGTGTGCCGGTCGCGGTGAGGACCGAGAGCTGACGGCAGTACTCGGCGATGTGGCGGGTGCGCTTGCCAGAGCGAAGGGCGGTGAGCGGGGTGGAAGAGGTTGTGGCTGCGGTCTTGGGGGGCAGGGCGATCGCGCGCCGGCGCTTGACCTCGGTAACGTAGAGCCCTTTGCGGATGAGCTCGTCTTGCGCATCCGACGCGGAGCCTGCGTCGACGACCTGCTCGACGAGCTTGCCCGACCTGTCATAGGCGACGCAGTCGAACTTCATGCGGCCTTCCTGATGTCGGGGGCCTCGGCCGGCGCGTCGACCTCGAGCTCGTCGAACTTGGTGACGCGTAGCACCTCTTCGAGGCAGGTCTTTCCTTCGAGTGCGAGTTGGAGCCCCTCATCGCGGAGCGAACTGAACGACGTGCGCGACAGTTCGTCGCGGAGTTGGTGCGTTGCGGCTTCGGCGTGTACGAGGCGGCGGAGGCGCGGGGTGAGCTCCATGACTTCGTAGATACCGACGCGTCCTTTGAATCCGGAGTTGTGGCAGGCCTGGCACCCCGCTCCCTTGCGGAAGGGGCGTCCTGCGTGCGATTGGAGGTGCGCTTCGGCGAGCACGTGCTCGGGTGGGTAGTACTTGGTTTCACACGAGCTGCAGACGCGGCGGGCGAGGCGCTGGGCGACGACGCCGTTGAGGGCGCTGGCGAGGAGGTAGGGCTCGACGTTCATGTCGAGCAGACGCGCGACGGCGCCGGGGGCGTCGTTGGTGTGGAGCGTCGCGAGGACGGTGTGCCCCGTGAGCGCCGCCTGTACAGCCACGCGCGCGGTCTCCTCGTCGCGCACCTCGCCGATCATGATGATGTCGGGGTCCTGGCGGAGGATGGAGCGGAGGGCGCGCGCGAAGGTCAGCCCGATGTGCTCGGAGGTGCCCACCTGATTGACCATGTCGAGCTGGTATTCGACGGGGTCTTCGACTGTGACGATGTTGACCTCGGGCGATCGGAGCAGGTCGAGGGCGGAGTAGAGCGTGGTCGTCTTGCCGGAGCCCGTCGGTCCGGTGACCAGCACGATGCCGTGGGGGAGCTTGAGGACGCGTTTGAAGGTGGTGAGCGCTTCGGTGCGGAAGCCGAGCTGCTCGAGTCGGACGTTGAGGTTGTCCTTGTCGAGCACGCGGACGACGAGCTTCTCGCCGAGGAGCGTGGGGAGTGAGGAGACGCGGAGGTCAATCTCACGGCCCTCGGCCATGATCTTGACACGGCCTTCCTGCGGGAGGCGCTTCTCGGCGATGTCCATGCGCCCGATGACTTTGATGCGCGAGACGATCGCTGCGTGCATGCCGGCGGGGGGCTTCATGAGGTCGCGGAGCATGCCATCGACGCGGTAGCGCACGCGCGTGCCGCGCCGGTCGGGCTCGATGTGGATGTCGGAGGCGCCGTCCTTGACGGCGGTGAGCAGGGCGACGTTGACGAGGTTGACGATCGGCGAGCCCGCGACCATCTTGTCGAGGTCGGTGGTGGGGCCCTCGTCGATGCGCTCGCGCTCCACGACCTCGACGTCGGATTCGGCGAGTGAGGTGTGGAACTCGTTGACGTCGACGTTGCCGCCCGCGTACTTGCGCACGAACTCGAGGATGTTGGCCTCGAGCGCCAGCACCGGGCGGATGCGGCAGGAGGTCAGCGAGCGCAGACGGTCGATCGCGGGGAGCGACTGGGGCTCGGCCATCGCGACGGTCAGCGTGTCGCGCACGCGGAACATGGGGATGACGCGCAGGCGCTCGGCTTCTTCCTCACCGATGACGGCGAGGAGCGAGGGATCGATGAGACCGTGGCGGAGCTGGCATCCCTTGACGCCGAGCGTCTCAGCGAGCGCACGGACGAGTGTGCCGGGCGTGATCACGCCCTGCTCGACGAGCAACGCTCCGAGCTTGGCTCCGGAGGAGCGCTGTTCGGCGAGCGCCCTGGTGAGCTGGTCCTCGGTAATCGCGCCCTGCGAAACGAGCGCCTCGCCGACGCGTACGCGCTTTGGCCCCGGGCGTTCGTTCACAGGAAGCTCCTCACCGCCGCGTTGACGTCCTCGTAGTGCTCGAAGAGGGAGGCGATCTCGGTGAGCTCGAGCACCTCACGGACGGTCTCGTTCGCGGCGGCGATTCGGAAGGACTGTCCCGCGTCGCCGAGGCGCTCGGAGATGTCGACGAGCGCCTCGAGCCCAGCGCTGTCGGTGTAGGCGACACCGCTTGCATCGAGGACAAGGCGCCCGAGGGAGCGTTCTGCGGCCGCGAGCGCGCGATCGCGGAGGCTGCGCGCGTCGTCTCCGACAAGCGGGCCGCCTGGCGCGAGGACCGTGACCGCTCCGTGTTTGTTCTCTTCGATGCGCACGGAGTGCTCCGTCAGGCTGCGGCGCGCCCGTTGGCGGGCAGGGTGATTGTGAACGTGCTTCCGTGGTCCACCTCGGAGACGAGCGTGACGTCGCCGCCGTGCAGTCGGGTGACCTCGCGGGCGAGGGCGAGACCGAGACCGGTGCCGGGGACCGACTCGATGCGGGTGTCGCGGGCGCGGACGAACTTCTCGAAGACGCGCTCTGCGTCGTCGGCGTTGATGCCGATTCCGGTGTCGTTGACGTCGATGCGGACCGTTTCGGCGTCGGCTTGAGCCGTGATGGTGACCGCCCCGCCGCGTTCGGTGTACTTGAGCGCGTTGCCCGCGAGGTTGTGGAGGGCGAGCCCGATCTTGTCGCGGTCGCCCTTGATGGTCGGGAGCTTGGGTGGGAGATCGAGGGTGAGCGTGATGCCCCGTTCGCGGGCCTGCGCCTCGAAGTCGGCTTGGAGGTCGGTGAGGAGGTTCATGACGGCGACATCGTCGTGGCGGATCGAGAGCTGTCCTGCTTCGATCTCCGACATCGAGAGCATGTCGGCGACGATGCGCTCCAGGCGGCGGGTCTCCTGGTTGATGACGTTGAGGGCGCGCTTGCGGTCTTCGGTGACTTCGCCCGATTCTCCATCCTCATCGATGAGTTCTTCGATGTAGAGGCGGATGTTGGTGAGGGGCGTGCGTAGCTCGTGGGCGGCCTGGGTGACAAAGGCGGATCGTGCGCTCTCGGCGACGCGGTGCTGGGTGATGTCCTCGATGAGAACGAGGCCGGCGACGGTGTCGTCGCGGCGAGACGGGCGGATCGAGAAGCGGAGCACGCCGCCATCGCCTTCGATTGACCTCCTGTCGGACTCGATGATCTGGCGTTGCCGCGTGGCGCCGCGTGCGAAATCGCGGAGCGCGGCGGAGACGGCATCATCGGTCGTGAGGTCGGCGGCTTGGCGCGAGGCGAGGTCTTGCCCGGGCAGGCCGAGCAGCGCGGCGGCGGCACCGTTGGCGTAGCGGACGCTGCCGCCCTGATCGAGGACGATGAGGCCGATCCAGAGGGCGTCGCATGCGTCGCGGAGTTCGCCTCGGCCTTCGCGGCTTGCGCGCAGGGCTTCGTCCGCGGCGTGATCCTGCGCTTCGGCGCGTGCCTCGTCGATCCAGTCGAGCATGGAGTTCCATGCGTCGGCGAGGCCCCCTCGCCCGATGCCGGCGGCGAGCGCGCCGGCGGAGCGTTCACCGGCGGAGAATGCCTGAAGCGCCGTACGTATGGAGGCGAGCGCACCGAGTTCACGCACGAGGAGGCGAGCGGTGAACGCACAGACCGCGAGCACGCCGATGGCGGCGACGGGCGCCGCGATCCAGTTGATCCACCGACTGTTTGCGGGGTCCCGGGCGTAGACGCGGACCGCGGCGGACTGGGCCGACGGTGTTTGTACCGAGCGCTCCGCGAAGCGCCGCGACGCGGAGAGGGCTGGATCGCCCGCGGAGGCGGAGGGCTCACCCTCGACGGTGATGGCTGCGTATCCGGACCCGGCGAGCGCACGCTCGAGGACCTGGGCGAGGTCGTCTCTGTCGGCGCACGTGGCGACGAGCTCGGCGAGTGCGTCGGCTCGGCGCTCGAGCGCGGCGGTTTCGGCGCTGTTGGCGGTGCTGAAGCCCGCCCACGCGGCCCATCCCGCGGTGACGAGCGTCGCGAACGCGAGCGCGCAGAGGGCGACCGTCGCCCGCAGCGCGGGGTGGCGCGGTGGTGTGGGTAGCGGGTCCCGCACTTGGGGGACTTCTTGTGTCATTGGTGTGCTCCCGGGTCGCTATCGGCCGGTTGGGGCGGACGTGTGAGTCCCGTCGGTGGGGAGGGGTTTGGGCGAGTCCGAGAATCCGATAGTCTGTGGGCATGACCACACTCAGCGATCGTGCGGGGCTTGCGGCGCCACCGGAGGACCTTGGCGAACGGCTCGACTTTGCGCTCGAGGCGGCGCGAGCTGCGGGGCGTTTCACGATGCAGCACTTCTCGCGCCCGAGGTTCGAGATCGAGCAGAAGGGCGACGGGTCTTTCGTTACGGAGATTGACCGGGAAACAGAGCGGCGATTGCGTCGGATGTGCGAGGAGCGCTGGCCCTCGGACGGGTTCTTGGGTGAGGAGACCGGCGAGAGCCCGTCTCGGTCCGGCATGCGATGGGTCGTCGATCCGATCGATGGGACCGCGTCGTTTGTGCACGGCGTGCCTCTGTACGGGACGCTGGTCGCGCTCGAGCAGGATGAGCGTTCGATTGCGGGCGTGATTCACATGCCGGCGCTCGGGGAGACGGTGTATGCGGCTCGCGGGCTTGGGGCCTGGCATGTGGCGACGCCGAGCTCGGGGCCTACCGCGGCTCGTGTATCAAGGAAGCAAGACCTCGGGCGCTCCGCGGTCGCGACGACGGCGTTTGACACCCTCGCGGGGCGCGCGGAGGGTCTTGAGCTGATTGGACGGCTTGAGCGGGCGTGCGGGCTCTTGCGGGGGTGGACGGATTGCTACGCGATGCTGCTCGTCGCGACCGGGCGGATCGAGGCGGCGTTCGAGCCGATCGTGGCGCTCTGGGATGTCGCGCCGATGTCGGTGATCATCGAGGAGGCGGGCGGGCGGTTTACGGATTGGGAGGGGACGCCGACGGCGCACTGCACGAAGGCGCTCGGCAGCAACGGGGCGGTGCACGATGAGATGCTCAACGTCCTGATGGGAAGGGCGTGAGCGCGGCGCCGGGAGGGTGCGTCAGTTCTTGACGGCCTTCTCCCACTCTTTCTTTGAGATCGACTCGACCGATGAGCTTTGGAGGGTCACCTTCGCTTCGGTTCGTGCATCCTTGAACGAGACGGCACCGTTCTCGGCGCGGTCATACCTCGTCGCGTAGTAGGCGGTGTCGGTGTTCGCGGTGTCGCGGATGCGGTAGTGGCCGGCACATCCGGTGAGCGCGCCGATGACGAGCGTGATGCCGAGCGCCTTGGCGAGTTTGCGTGTCATGATGGTCCCCGTTGGCTGGAGCTGTTCATGATACCGCGCGATGGCCTTCTTAAGTTGTGATCAGCGGGTGAGCGACCGCTCGAAGGCGTGCGGCTGCACCCAGGCGCGCTTGAGCGTGCTCTCTCGGCTCGGCACGTCGGGCGGGGCGTCGGACGTGACGACGGCTCGCACGTAGAGCTCGTCGCCCCGAAGCTCGTAGGAAGGGGCGAG
>JAUIFD010000212.1 GCA_030429485.1 Phycisphaerae bacterium
GAGCCCGTTGGCCGGGTCGGCGAGGCGCTTCCACGAGTAGAAGACGTCGTCGGTGACGAGCTCGCGCCCTCGCCCGCCGGGGAAGCAGGGGTCGTCCGTGAACCGGACGCCGGGCTTGAGGGTGAATCGCCAGCGTGAGCCGTTCTCGAGGCGCTCGGGCAACTCGGTGAGGAGGCGCGGCTCGAACTTGGTGTTGTCGTAGTAGCACGTCTCGAGGAGCGTCTCGTACATCTGCACGCACGCTGTGTTGTCGTAGGTGGTGGAGCCCTCGACCGGGTCGAGGCTCTTGGGCCCGTCGGTGCGGACGGGCAGTTGCAGCACGGTCTGCGCCGCAGCGGGGAGCGCGAGCAGGGCGATGAGCCCCACGACCAACATCCGAACGCTTCTCGTCACGGTGGGCCTCCTTGATTCGCGGCGGGATGGTAGGGACCGCGTATGCTGCACGCGCGAGGAGGCGCGCATGGACCGCGTGGTGACGGGCACGGAGATGCCGACGCTGGAGCGGGTGGGCCCGACTCGAGTGCGCGATGAGCACGGGCGCGAGCTTGTGTTCTTCGGCGGGTGCGACTACCTGTGCCTGTCGCAGCATCCGAGCGTGATCGAGGCGATGCGGGCGGGCGCGGCTCGGTGGGGCGCGAGCGCGGGCGCGAGCCGAACGACCACCGGCAATCACCCCGAGCACGCGTCGCTTGAGCGGGAGGTCGCGGCGTTTCTTGGAGTGGAAGCGGCGCTCCTGCTACCCGACGGGTACACGGCGAACATGGCGGCGTGCCAGGCGCTGCGTTTCCTGGGGGTGGATATCGCACGCGCGCACCCGAGGGCGCACCCCAGCCTGACCGACGCCGCCCGATCGGCGGGGCTGGGGAGCGCACGGTGGGAGTCGGGTGGGACGGCCGGTCTCGCGCAGGGTGTGCTGACCGACGGCGTGTTCACGGGGGACGGTTCGATCGCGCCGGTGCGGGCCCTCGTTGATTCCCTGGGTGCGAGCGATCGGCTGATCGTGGACGACTGCCACGGGTTTGCGGTGCTCGGTGCGGGCGGGCGCGGTACGTGTAATGAGGCGGGCGTGCGGGACGCGCGCGTCATCATCACGACAACCCTGGCGAAGGGGCTCGGTGCTGCGGGTGGCGTGGTGGCGGGCGCCTGGGAGGTGGTGGAGGCGGCTCGCCGCACGAGCGCGTTTGTGTGCACCACGCCGATCGGGCCGGCGCTCGCTGGGGCGGCGCGTGCGGCGCTGCGGGTGCTCGGCGCCGAACCCGAGCGGGTTGCTCGTCTGCGGACAAACAGCGCGCTGCTCCGCGCGGCGATCCGCGCGGCGTCGGTTGACATCGCCGACGCGACAACGCCGGTGGGCGTCATTCCGTATGAGGGGGACCGACCCGACGAGGCGTACGACGCGATGCGATGCGCGGGCGTGCTTGCGCCGGTGATCCGGTATCCCGGGGGACCGAGCCCCTGGTACTTCCGGCTGGCCGCGATGAGCGAGCACACGGAACGCGACTTTGAGCATCTGACCCGGGCGCTGCGGGCATGCCCGGTGCTCAAATGGGGAGTGACCCATCGATCGAGCTGGCTTATGCCTCAGATCGTCGCGTTCCGGCTGCGTGAGGCCTTATCGCTCGATGGCGATGTTGCCTTCTTCCTGGATGCCGATCGCGCTGCCGTTGGCGCCGATCTTCCCGCCTTGCACATAGACGAATGCGCAGGCGATGAGCAGGGCGACGGTGGCGATGCCGAGGAGGGCGGTGTACACGTCGGGCAGTGAGGCGCGCCTCGCCCGTCCACCCGGCATCTGCATTCCAAAGGTGCTCATGGGAGTCTCCTAGGGCAGCGGGTCAGCGAGTCCAGCGCGAGATGACCTGATCACCGGGGCGGATGCCGCCGCCGGAGCCGGCGAGGGCGACACGGGCGACGGCGGAATCCAGATCGGTGCGGGTCACGATGAGGTCCGCCACCCACGACTCACCGCGGATGACATAGAGCTTCATGCCGTTGGCGACGCGGTCGTTGGCGCCCGCGTCGATCTCGACGAGCTGCCCGCCCGACGCGGTGTCCTGCGCCACGCCGGCGATGCGGGTCGTGATCAGGGGGCCGGAGTAGTTGAACGGCTCGCCGGCAGCGGACCCAAGCGAGCCCATGCCCTCGCCACCTCGCTGGGCGGCTGCGAGCTGCTCCTGCAGCGCTCGGATGGTCTGCTCGAACACGATGCGGCCGCTCTCAAGGTCGTTGAGGCGGTCCTCAAGAGCCAGGTTCTCACGACGCATGCGCGACTCGCTCTCGCGGAGTGTCGCGAGCTCGGTGCGGTAACTCTCGATGAGGGCCGCCTGGGCGTTGACGGTCTCCACGAAGTCGCCGGTCTGGTTGCGGATCGACTGCACTTCCTCTTCGGAGCGGCGGACGTCGGCGAGGAGCTGGGCGTTCTCGGATTCGAGATCGCGGGCGACGATCCGAGCCTTCTGCAGTTCAGAGGAAAGACCCTGGATCTGCTCCTGCATGCGAGCGCTCGTCTCTGACCCTCGCGCGACGGCGGCCTCCATCGTGGCGCGTGCCGCGGCGGCGTCGGCCTTGGCCGAGGAGAACTCGTTGGCGATTCGATCGGCGTTGACCGAGAACGCCATAGTGAGGGCGGCGAGCACCAAGCTCAGCACCGCGGCGGCGACCGCAAAGACCTTCGTGAGGATGTGCACGGGTATCTCCTGATCCGGACGCTGACGGAACGCCTTACCGGTCTTTCCGCAGACCGGAGGGGTGGCGGATGCACCGGGTTCGGTACAACTCGCAGCCAATCGCGGCAAGCCCCGCTGGGCGAACGCGGGCAGTCTTACGCCCACCCCGCGTCATGTCAAACGCCCACTAATATCTGTGCCAGAAGTGCTGCCTCCCACTACCCTACCAAATTCCTTTCTTGTTGGGCCCACGTGGCACCGACTGACCGTGTGCCGGGGCGTATACTCCCGATCACATACGAGGAGTCGGATCGCCGGTCCGGCGGACGATGGAAGACCCACCCCTTCAATGCCAAAGACTGACGACATACGCGTGGCGTGGATCGCGACCGGGCAGACCGCATGGGATGCGGACGGACGCGTCGTTGGCGCGGCGGACTTGCCGCTGAGCGCGACGGGCGAACGGCAGGTCCGCGAGCTTGCGGGCGGGTTTGAGCGAGGAGACCTTGGGGTGGTGCTTTGCGGGCCGGACGAGGCGAGCGAGCAGACCGCGCGGACCATGGCTGAGGCGACGGGCGCCAAGGTGAAGGTGGTGGACGGGCTTGCCGAGGTCGGGCTTGGGCTCTGGGAGGGGCTTCGGACCAAGGAAGCCGAGGAGAAGTTCGCCACGTCGTTCCGCCAGTGGATCGACGACCCGTCGAGCGTGACCCCGCCGAGCGGCGAGGCGATGCAGGACGCCGACGAGAGGATCGTGTCGTCGATCGCCAGAGCGCTGCTTCGGACGAAGGGTGAGCACGCAGTCGGTGTTGTGCTTCGACCGCTCGCAGGTGGGCTTGTCCGGTGTTGGCGCCGGGCGGTGCCGAGTTCACGCCTGCGGGAGTGCCTGAACGAAGCACAGGAACTGGAGTGGGATACGGTGCGCCGCGAGTCGCTCAAGCGACAGGCGGCCGACTAGGGAGTGCGCACGCATGACGCAGGCGACCGCACCGCGCAGCTGGAACGAACTCCGCCCGAATCGCCGGGCGTCGATCCCCGAGGGGCTTTGGCTGCGCTGCCCCGGGTGTTCGCAGATGATCTATCGCCGGCAGATGGAGGCGAATCTCCATGTGTGTCCGGACTGCTCGCATCACTTTCGGATCAGCGCGACGGAGCGCGCACGCCAGCTTTGCGACCAGGAGTCGTTCGTCGCGATGTGGGAGGACCTGCGTTCGGGCGACCCGCTCGAGTTCCGCGATCTCAAGCCGTACCCGGGCCGCCTGACGGCTGAGCAGGTGAGGACGGGGCGCCCCGAGGGCGCGCTGGCGGGCTCTGGGTTTGTGAAGGGACGCGAGCTCGTGCTGTGCTGCCTGGACCTCACGTTCATGATGGGGTCGATGGGGAGCGTGGTCGGCGAGATCGTGACACGATCGGTGGAGCTCGCGACCGAGCGCGATTTGCCGCTCGTGATCGTGTCGTGCTCGGGCGGCGCGCGGATGCAAGAGGCCGGGCTCTCGCTCATGCAGATGGCGAAGTCATCCGCGGCGCTCGCGCGCTTCGACGAATCGGGCGGGCTGTTCATCTCGGTGCTTACTGATCCGACGACCGGCGGTGTGACCGCTTCGTTTGCGATGCTGGGCGACGTGATTCTCGCGGAGCCGGGCGCGCTGGTCGGGTTTGCCGGGCCGCGCGTCATCAAACAGACCATCCGTCAAGACCTGCCGGAGGGCTTCCAGCGGGCGGAGTTCCTGCAGCAGTCGGGGATCGTCGACAGCGTCGTTCACCGCAAGGACCTGCGCTCGCAGATCGCCCGCGTGATCGACTACGCGAACAAGTAGCTCGCCGCCCCCCTACTCTTGGTGGACACGGAGGTTCGTATGACCGAAACCCAGATTATGGGCATCACCCTGACCGACGCCGCGGCTCGCGAGATCCGGAACATCATCGGGCAGCAGGAGCTCGACGCGACAGCTGTTCGCCTTCGGGTCGGGGTCAAGGGCGGTGGGTGCTCTGGGTTCTCCTACATCCTGGACCTCACGGAGAACCAGAAGGACACCGACGAGGAGTGGGATCAGCACGGGATCAAGGTCATTTGCGACCCGAAGAGCCTGCTGTACCTCAACGGCACGACGGTGGACTTCAAGGACGAGATCATGGGTCGCGGGTTTGTCTTCAACAACCCCAACGCGACCAGCTCGTGCGGGTGCGGCTCGAGCTTCTCGGTCTGAGAGAGCCCCAATCGGGCCGGCATCGCCGCTATTTTGGGAATGCGGGCTTTCATTGGGGGTGGGTCGTCCGCTATTCTGGTGGGCGGTGAGGGATGTCGGGTGGCTGGTAACCATCCATGCGGAACGTACGGACGCCGCACGCGGGGATGCCGATGGCGCAAGCCGAGTCCGCTCTGGAAACAGCGCAGGGATTTACGCCGCCGACGGTGACGCAGTTCTCCGTGTTCATGCCCAACCGCGTGGGCAAGCTGCACGACGTGGTCGAGGCTTTCGAGACGACGCGGGGGGTGCAGGTGTGCGCGCTGTCCGTGCATGAGGCGGCCGACCACGCGGTGGTGCGGGTGATCACCAACAACTCGGGGATCGCTCGGCGGATCTTGCGAGAGCACGATTTGGCGTTCTGCGAGAAGGACGTGCTGGTGGTGGAGCTCACCTCCGGGCACACGCTGGGGTCGCTCTGCTTGGCTTTGTTGGCTGCGGAGCTGAACATCCAGTTTGCGTACGCCCTGATGCTGCGCCCGAACGGCACCCCGACCATTGCGCTGGCGGTCGACGACTACACGATGGCAGGGCAGATCCTGCGCCGGAAGGAGTACCGCCTCTTCGGCGAGGCGGACATCCTCGACGTGCACTAGGGCGCGGTCGGAGTCGGGCGGGATCGGGCCACGCGGGAGATGCCCCCGGGCTGTGCCTCGGTGCCTCCTCATGCTTGACGCTCGAAGGGGATGGGCTACAGTTGCCCTCGATTTGGGGCGGTAGCTCAATTGGTTAGAGTACCGGACTGTCGATCCGGTGGTTGCGGGTTCGAGTCCCGTCCGCCTCGCTTGATAAGCCCTGCGTTTGCAGGGCTTTATCATTTTTGTCGTCGGCGTCGTT
>JAUIFD010000213.1 GCA_030429485.1 Phycisphaerae bacterium
GCGCACCGCCAGACGGGCGAACGTCTGGACCGCGTGCTCCTTGATCGCGGGCTTGTCACGCGCGAGCAGGTTTTGGCCGCGATCGGCGAGCAGTTCCACATGCCGGTGGTCGACATCGCCGAGGCGGTGGTCGAGCCCAAAGTCCTCGAAGCGCTCCCGGCCCGCGTGGTCTACCGCCAGGGGTGCGTGCCGATCGGGGAGCACAACGGCACACTGACCGTCGCCACCTCCGACCCCTTCGAGCTCGCGATGGTCGACGAGCTGCGCCTGCTCACCGGCCGCTCGATCGAGCTCGTGCTCGCCGACGAGGAGGAACTCCGCAAGTTCATCCGCCTGCACTACGGCGTGGGTTCGGACACGCTCGATGAGATGTCGGCTGGCCTCGACCAGGTCAAGGGCGGCGACGAGGCGTCGGACGAGCTGGAGCAGGCTCAGGAAGCCTCGGTCATCAAGCTCGTCAACGACCTGCTCATCGAGGCGGTGAGCGAACGAGCGACCGACATCCACATCGAACCCTACGAGGGGCGTCTGATCGTCCGGTACCGCATCGACGGCGTGCTCCAGCGCGCGAATGTGCCCGAGTCGATCCACCGATTCTCGGCCGCCATCGTGTCGCGCATCAAGATCATGGCGACGCTCAACATCGCGGAGAAGCGCCGCCCTCAGGACGGACGCATCACCTTTCGCAATCGCACCGAGCGCGGCGTGCAGGAATACGACCTGCGTGTCAGCGTGATCCCCATGCTGTTTGGCGAGGGCATCGTGCTCCGTGTCTTGAGCAAGACAGCGGTGCTCATGAGCCTCGACGATCTCGGCATGCCGGAGAACGTGCTCGAGCGCTGGGATCGTCTGATTACCCGCCCGCACGGCATCCTGCTCGTCACCGGCCCGACCGGTTCGGGTAAGTCCACGACCCTCTACGCCTCGCTCAACCGCATCGTGTCCGACGCGATCAAGGCGATCACGGTCGAAGACCCGGTCGAGTATCACGTCGCGGGTGTGAACCAGATTCAGGTTAACACGCAGACCGGGCTCACCTTCTCCGCCGGGCTTCGCTCGATCCTGCGTCACGATCCGGATGTGGTGATGGTCGGCGAGATCCGCGACAAGGAGACCGCCGAGACGGCTGTGCAGGCGTCGCTTACCGGCCACCTTGTGTTCTCGACGCTCCACACCAACGATGCCGCGGGCGCAACGACGCGTCTGATCGATATGGGTGTGGAGCCGTTCCTCGTCGCGTCTTCGGTGGAGGGCATCCTCGCGCAGCGGCTCGTGCGTCGCGTGTGTGCAAGTTGCGGCGAGGCGTACGCGCCCGACCCCGCCGACCTCCCACCCGATTTCGATCTGGAGCGAGGGGCGATGCTCTCGCGCGGGATCGGGTGCCGCGAGTGTCGCCACACCGGGTACCGCGGCCGGCTCGGCGTGTACGAGCTTCTCGTGATGGCGCCCGAGCTGGGCGAGATGGTGATGCAGCGGAAGAACGGGCCGACCATCGCCAAGGCCGCGAAGGAAGCCGGGCACCTGTCGACGCTTCGGCAAGATGGGTATGCCAAGGTGCGCGCGGGGAAGACGACGCCCGAAGAGGTGGCGAGGGCGTTGGCAGGATGAGTTCCGGCACGTCCCTGCGAGCGCCCTCGGAAGCCGCGAAGGCGACCCCGACCGACACGACGCGCCTCGCGATTGAGCGCATGCTTGAGTGTGCGGAGGCCGCGTTGCGCTTCGCGGGCGACATGAGCCGCGACGAGTTCACGTCCGACCTCAAGACCATCTACGCCGTGCGCGCCGTCCTCACACTCCTTGGTGACGCGGCGCGCGACGTGCCAGAGGCGTTCTGCGCCGATCACCCCGGCATCCCATGGAGCGATCTACGCCGCTTCGCCCGCGCCCTCGGCGAGGCGGAAGGCGAGGGCGCGCCCCACCGGATGCGCCGCGCCACGGTCCAGGTACTCCCCTCGCTGCGCGATCAACTCCGTGGGCTGCTCCGCAGCATCTGACGGCGACGATTTCGCACCGGCTCGGGCCTCGCAAAGCTTCCCTATTCCCCGCATGTTCCCACCACTGTCCTGCACGTCCAGATATGGGGCCCGGGCTTTCGCCTGTTGTGCCCAACCCGCGGCGTCGAGACATCGGGCTCAACTCAAGCGGAGTTAGGGTGCATCGAAGCACAGATCAGGAGAGAAGTATGCGCACAACGATTCTGACCGGATTGGCCGCACTGGGTGCGATCACCACTTGCACCGGCGCCCAAACCGGCGTGCCCGGGCTCTACCCCACCGTGATTTCGGATTCCGACGCGCCCACGTCTCTCGATTTCAGCCGCTGGCTTGGTCCCCCGGACGACCTGCACACCGGTCTGGGCGAGAACTACATCACGTACGACTTCCTGGACTTCCGCATCATCGACGGCGCGGGGCCGGACCTGAACGTCTACGAGGTTGACGGCGGGGTCGTCGAGTTCGGCGAGGTCGACGTGCTCGTCTCCGCCAACGGCGTCGACTTCTTCAGCATCAACTCCACCATCGGCGACGCCGTGGACCTGATCGGCGACGAAGCGCACGGGGACGCCCGGTTCCGGAAGTCCTTCGACCTCGGGCCTTCCGGGCTCACAGAGGTGCGATACGTCAAGCTCCAGGGCACCGGTGGCGGGGCCGCTGGCGGTGACAACGACTTCGACCCCGACGCCATCGGCGCGATCAACTTCGTGCCGACCCCTGGCGTGCTCGTCGTCGGTGGGCTGGGCCTCGTCGCCGGGGCGCGTCGTCGCCGCTAGTCGCCGTCGGGCTGTAAACTCGGTCCGTGAACGTCATCCAGAAACTCCGCCAACTCCACGGCGAGATTGTCGCAGCCAAAGACGGGTTCAAGGTCGTTGACGCTTGGGCGCTTGCCGAGCGCCTCCTCCTGCGCCTGCCGGTGGACCTTGATGCGGTGTCGCGCGCGATCAATGAGAAGGACGCTGCGGCGCTCGACGCGATCATCCACCGCCTCGAATGCCCCCGGGCGCCCGCGCCCTCCACGGGCTCGGGCGCGTTCTCTGAGGACGACAAGGCCGCGGCGATGCGCGCCTTTAAGAAGCGCCTCAAGGTTATGCGCCTGAGCGATGAGTCCCGCCTCGGCGGGCGGTACACCTCCGGCGGGCGCTCGTCGAAGATCGACGCCATCGAACCGCCCGATGCCTTCCCCCCGGCCATGTGGAAGGCGCTCGCGGAAGCAGGGCAGCTCAAGTACACGGGGCAGGGTTTCTACGCCCTCCCGGAGTGATCGTCATGCCACGTGTCCGCAGATGTCGTGCGCTCCTCGCCCTCATCTGGGCGGTGTGCGTGCTCACGATCTCGCCGCGCGTCTGGGCCCAACCCGCAGCGGCGGCCAGCGCCCTCGAACCAGACCTTCGCGACGCGATCGACGCCGCAGCTCGCGCCGAGATGGACCGCCAAGGTCTCGTCGGACTGGCCTTGGGCGTCATTCGCGACGGCGAGGTCGTGTACACCGCTGGATTTGGACTCGCCGACCGCGCGTCCGACACACCGGTCACGCCGAAGACCATGTTCCGCTGGGCCTCGATCTCGAAGCCCGTCACCGCGGTCGCCGCCATGCAGCTCGTCGAGCGAGGCGAGCTTGATCTCGACGCCGACCTTCGCACGTACGTGCCGGAGTTCCCGGACAAGGGCGTCTCCATCACCTCGCGTCAGCTCCTCTCCCACCTCGGCGGCATCGTGCATTACTCCAATGGCCCGGTCATCGCGACCAAACGCGAGTACGACGACGACCACCCTTACGAAGACGTCGTTCTCGCGCTCGACACGTTCATGGAGTCGCCGCTCGTCAACGCGCCGGGCGAGAAGTTCTCGTATTCCACCCGCGGCTTTATGCTCATGAGCGCAGTCGTGCAGCGGGCGGGCGACGAGCCCTTCTTCACGCAAGTGCGAGAGCGCATCTGCACGCCGCTTGGCCTCACCACACTCCAGCCCGACTACCAGTGGCTCGACATCCCCGACCGCGCCACCGGGTACCAACGCGTCCGCGGCCTGGTCCTTCCGTCAACCAACACCGACGTCTCGTGGAAGCTCGGCGGGGGCGGGTTCATCTCAAACGTAGAGGATCTCGCCGGCTTTGCGGCGGGGCTCATCGGCGACGAACTGATGCAGCCCGAGATCAAGGCGATCATGTGGACCGAGCAGACAACCAGCAAGGGCGATGGGGTGGGGTACGGTCTGGGGTTTGACGTGTCACGCCCAAACGGCGCACTCCGCATCGCCCACAACGGCGCGCAGGAGAAGACCCGAACCCGCATGGTGATCTACCCGGAGCAACGCCACGGACTCGTCGTGATGACCAACTCCGAGTGGGCGGAGGTCGGCCCGATTACGACAGCGATCTACCGGGGCATCAGGGCGTGGGAGTCCGGAGAGGTTGAGGGCAACTGAGGTGGCGTCGATCCTGCGTTCGCACTACGTGCTTGCGGTGCCCGACCTCGATCGCTCGCGGCGTTGGTACGAGCGCGTGCTGGGTTGTGAGGGCGACGAGGTGGACCCCGGCAACTGGGTGTTCATGCGACTTCCTCCGGTGATGTTCATGCTTGGGCGTTGCCCCGACGCGATCCCGGCGCCCGATCTCGGCGATCATCAGTACTTCGCGTATCTGGTGGTGGATGACGTGGATGCGTTCTATGCGCAAGCGCAGGCGGCGATCCCCGAGGTCGGAGGCGAGGTCCTGAACTCGCCGCGGGACAAGCCATGGGGCATGCGCGAGATGGCGCTGCGCACGGTGGATGGACACCGGATGACGATCGCGTGCGAACTCACAGGCGACTGAAGCGGTACGTCAGCCATGCCGAGCTTCGACATCGCGATCCGCTTGCACGTGTCGCCCGAGTCCGCTCCTCTCGCATCCGACCTGCGCGGGCCGCGGAAGCAGGGCTGCAGCTTGCCAGTGACGCGTCGGGCGTGATCCGAGGCGAAGGGGTGGCGCCCGAGAGACTCGTGATGCTCCTCGATCGCCTCGGGAGGCTGGCGTGGGACCCAGAATCCCCGCGCCTCATCGACGCGGGGATCCTCGACGATCTGTGGGTGCATGTGTCCAAGGCCCCGGACTGAGGCGGGACCAGTCTGGGCAGGTCCCGTGGAGCTGCGGAGTGGCTCCGCTCAAGCGCGGCTCTCGCGCAGACGCGCGACTTCCAACTCCAGACGCTTCACCTCACGAATCACCGCGTTGCGGTTGACGACCAGCCACCACCAGAGCTTGAGCATCCCGACCGCCATCGCGGCGAACATAAACACCACCGCCCAGAACACTCGCTCCGACGCGTCGGTGATCACATAGACCTTGTAGCCCGCGAACACCTGCACGCCGAAGAACGCGAACGCGAACACCGCGCTCACCCAGTTGAGCCACGCGTTGCGTCCGCGCAGCACGCTCAAGGCCTCGACGATGATGCTCTCCTCCTCAAAGCGCTCCCCGTTGACCGCCTTCCGGATCGTGTCGTCCACGTTCATGATTTGCTCCTTTCGATGTGCTCTCGAATCCGTTCGCGGGCCGTGTAAAGGCGCCGCTTGATCGTTCCCTCGGGCGCGCCAAAGGCGAGCGCGATCTCGCGCACGCCGAGCCCCTCGCGATACCGCATGAGCACGAGCGCCCGATCGTCGTCGCCGAGGTTGTGCATCGCGTCGCGCACCGCCTGCAAGTCGCGGCCCATTCGCGCCAGCCGGTCGGCCTCGTTGAACTGCGCCGTGCCCTGAAGC